>JADGNY010000002.1 GCA_017883235.1 Thermoanaerobaculia bacterium
AAGAGACTTGATGAAGTGGTGGCCGAGCCTTGGGCAACCAACGCCGCCGGCCGTGCCGGCCTACCCGCCGATGTGCGACATCTCCACCTTCTCGATGGGTGTCGCCTCGGCGCGGATCTCGGAATAGCGGTCGTCGCGTGAGTGCCAGCGGCCGCGGATGGCGGCGGCGATCGTTTCGTCGTCCGCGCCGCCGCGGAGCAAGCCGCGCAGGTCGTGGCCGGTGCCGGCGAAGAGGCAGAGATAGAGCTTGCCGTCGGCGGAGAGGCGGGCGCGCGTGCAACTGCCGCAGAACGGCTGGGTGACCGACGAGATGATTCCGATCTCGCCTGCGCCGTCGAGGTAGCGCCAGCGCTCCGCGACTTCGCCGAAGTAGTTCGCCTCTACCGGCTCGATCGGCCAGTGCGCGCCGATGCTCCCGGCGATCTCGCGGGCCGGGACGACGTCTTCCATCCGCCAGCCGTTCGTGTTGCCAACGTCCATGTATTCGATGAAGCGGACGATGTGGCCGGTTCCGCGAAAGCGGTGGGCCATTTCGACGATATCGCCGTCGTTTTCGCTTCGTTTGACGACGACGTCGATCTTGACCGGTGTGAGTCCCGCCTCCGCCGCGGCATCAATGGCCGCGAGCACGCGTGCGACGGGGAAGTTGACGTCGTTCATGCGCCGGAAAACCGCGTCATCGAGCGAATCGAGGCTGACGGTGATGCGATTGACGCCGGCTTCGCGTAGCGCGAATGCCTTCTCGCGTGTCAGAAGCGCGCCGTTCGTCGTCAGTGCAATATCCTGCACGCCTCGGATGCGCGCGAGCATGGCCACGAGACGCTCGAGATCGCGGCGAAGGAGCGGTTCGCCGCCGGTGAGGCGGATCTTGGTAACTCCTTCGCGTACGAAGAGTTGTGCCAGGTGCGCGATTTCCTCAAAGCTCAGGAGCTCGGCGCGGTCGAGGAAAGCGAAGTCGCGGCCGAAGACCTCTTTCGGCATACAGTAAGTGCAGCGAAAGTTGCATCGGTCTGTAACCGATATCCGCAGGTCGCGGAGCGGACGGCCGAGGGAGTCAACTGCCATTCTGGGGAGACAACTCCGGGGCCGGGAACAAAAACTCCAGCACCTCCGGAACGCGTTTGGCCCAGGCGCGCTCGCTGTGATCGCCGCGGCGGTCCTCGAAGTAGTGAAAGTCGTCCTCGTTCGTCCACCCCTTCATGCGCAACCGGTCGCGCAGGAGACGTGCGTCGGTCATCCCCTCCACCCCTTCGCGGCCGCCGAAATCGAGCCAGATGCGCGGGCGCCGCGGGAAGTCGAAGTGATCGAGCGTGGTGAAGATGGCCCGGTTGTCCCACCAGACCGAGGGTGACATCACGGCCAGATGACCGAAGACGGCTGGATGCGTCAGGCCGATGTAGAGCGTAGCCAGACCTCCGAGCGACGAACCGCCGAGGGCGGTGTTGGGAGCATCGGAAAAGGTCCGGTATCTCGCATCGACGATCGTTTTCAGCTCCTCGATGATCATCCGCGCGTAATCGTCCGCGTTTCCTCCCGCGTTGCGCGCGGCGTCATGCGTCGGGGTGTATTCGTCGATACGCGTATTCGTGTTGTCGATGCCTGCGATGATCATCGGCCGCGTGGTCCTGGCGCCGATCTTTTCGTCGGCCGCCTCGGCGAGACGCCAGTTCTGGCCGGGGATGAAGGCGCGCTCGGGCTCGAAGAGGTTTTGCCCGTCGTGCATGTAGAGCACCGGGTAGCGAACGTCGGCGCGGTCGTTGTACCCAGGCGGGAGGTAGATTGTGATGTCGCGATCGTTGCCGAGGACCTCGGAGTGAAACTCGCGGATGTGATCGAGGGTGCCGCGCCGTGCTTCCTTCCTCCGGTTGGGGAGCCAGAGCACGCGCTGAAATGCGCCGCGCAGCGTGTCGCGCATCTGCCGCATCAGCTACGCATCTCGCGATAGCCGCTGCGGAAGTAGAGAAGGGGATCGCCTTCCTGGGTGTGAATCTTCATGACTTCGCCGATGAAGATGGTGTGATCGCCGCCGGGAAGCCGGTCGTAGACCCGGCACTCGATCGCCGTCAGCGCGCCCTTAATAAGAGGAACGGTGAGCGGCACATCGAGGTCACCTTCAATCAGTTCCACTCCGTCGAACTTGTCGTCGCTGCGGGACGCGAACTTCGAGGAGATGTCGGCCTGCGTGCTGCTGAGGATGCTGACACCGTACTTGCCGGCGGCGGCGATGGCGTCGTGCGTCTTCACCGATCTCTCGATGCAGACCAGGACGAGCGGTGGATGGAGCGACAGCGATGCGAACGATGCCACGGTCATCCCGTACTGCTTGCCATCGTGTTCCGTCGTTACGACCGTTACGCCGCTGGCGAAATGCGAGAGAGCCAGCTTGAAATGACCTTCATCGATCGGCATGACGAACCTCCGGGCGCGGCAGTTTAATGCAACTTTCGCGCGCTCCGCCGCGTGCGGCGTTCGATGTGATAAAACTCCGCGCCCTATGAAAGTCCACGAGTACCAGGCCAAAGAAATTCTGCGTCGTTACGGTGTGCCGACCCCGCGCGGCATCGTCGCCGAGAACGCGGACGAGGCGCGCGCCGCGGCCAAGGAGTTGGGTGGACGCGTCGTCGTCAAGGCGCAGATCCACGCCGGAGGCCGCGGCAAAGGCGGCGGCGTCAAGCTCGCCAAAGACGCCGACGAAGCCGCGGAACTGACGAAGAAGATGATCGGCATGACGCTCGTCACCCACCAGACCGGTCCCGAAGGCCGCGTGGTGCGGAAAGTGCTGATCGAAGAAGCGCTCAACATCGACAAGGAGCTTTACCTCGGCATCACACTCGACCGCCGCATCGGTATGCCGGTGGTGATGGCCTCGAAGCAGGGGGGGATGGAGATCGAGGTAGTAGCCGAGCGCGATCCGTCAGCGATCCATCGCGAGCCGATCGACGGCGTCCTCGGCGCACTCCCGTTCCAGGCCCGCGCGGTCGCTGACGCGCTCGGACTCACCGGCGACGCGTACAAGAAATGCGTCGATTTCGTGCAGAAGCTGATGCGCTGCTACATCGACATGGATGCGTCGCTGGCCGAGATCAACCCGCTGCTCATCACCAAAGAGGGCGGCGTGCTCGCGCTCGACTGCAAGATGAACTTCGACGACAACGCCCTCTTCCGCCACAAGGATGTGGTGGAGATGCGCGACCTGAACGAAGAGGATCCACTCGAGGTGGAGGCCTCTCATTTCAACCTCAACTACATCAAGCTCGATGGCAACGTCGGCTGTATGGTCAACGGAGCGGGACTGGCCATGGGCACGATGGACATCATCAAGCTGGCCGGCGGTCAGCCCGCCAACTTCCTCGATGTCGGCGGTGGCGCGAGCGCGGAGCAGGTCGGAAACGCCTTCCGCATCATCCTTTCGGACAAGAACGTGAAGGCGATCCTCATCAATATTTTCGGCGGCATCATGCGCTGCGACCGCATTGCCGAGGGGGTGGTGAGCGCGTCGCGCGAAGTGGGGCTGCCGGTGCCGGTGGTGGTACGGCTGGAAGGGACGAACGTCGAGCTGGGGAAGGAGATCCTGGCGAAGTCAGGACTCCCGCTGATCACCGCCGACGGGATGTGGGACGCGGCAACTAAAGTGGTCGCCGCGGCGCAAGGGAAATAGCCGATGGCCATCTGGGCAGACAAGAACACACGGGTAATCGTTCAAGGCATCACCGGACGCGAGGGAACGTTTCACGCCATCCAGTGCCGCGACTACGGGACGCAGGTCGTCGGCGGGGTGACGCCGGGCAAGGGCGGTACGACGCATGAGGGCTTCGCGGTCTTCAACAGCGTTCGCGAGGCGCGCCAGAAGGCGGGAGCAAACTGCTCGCTGATCTTCGTCCCTCCGCCGTTCGCGGCCGACGCGATCATGGAGTCGGCGGATGCCGGCATCGAGCTGATCGTCTGCATCACGGAGGGCATTCCGGTGAACGACATGATGCGCGCGCACGATTTTCTGCGGAAGTCGAATGCGCGCGCGCTCGTGGCGGGCGCGATGCCGTCGCGTCTCATCGGTCCAAACTGTCCCGGAATCATTACGCCGGGGCAGGCCAAGATCGGCATCATGCCGGGCCACATCCACAGCCCCGGCCCGATCGGTATCGTGTCGCGCTCGGGAACGCTGACCTACGAAGCGGTCGGCCAGACGCGTGCGATCGGCCAGTCGACCGCGGTCGGCATTGGCGGCGATCCGCTGCCGGGCACGAACTTCATCGACTGCCTTGCCGCGTTCGAAAGTGATCCGGCCACCGAGGTCATCATCATGATCGGCGAGATCGGCGGCTCGGCCGAGGAGGAAGCGGCGGCGTTCGTGAAGAACAACGTGACCAAGCCGGTCGTCGCCTTCATCGCCGGCCAGACCGCCCCCCCAGGCCGCCGCATGGGCCACGCCGGCGCCATCATCAGCGGCGGCAAAGGGACGGCGGCGGAGAAGATGGCCACGCTGAGGGCCGCCGGGATTCACGTCGTCGAAGCGCCGAGCGAGATGGGATCGAAAGCAGCGGAGGTTTGGAAGGGGCGGAGGTAGGGCGGTTACGCCGACCAGGGATTGATCAAGTCGATACCAAGACCCTCGAAGTGTCGGATGTTGCGGGTGGCGATTTTAGCTTTCCGCGCGATAGCGATACCGGCAATCTGCACGTCGCGGACCTCGAGACTTCGACCTACCTTCCGCCGCGCGGCCGCAATTCGGCCCGCAGCCTGAGCGGCGGATTCGTCGAACGGAACTACGCGTCCGTCAAACGCTTCTTCAAGCGCCCTTGTGAACGCATCCTCGAGCGACTGCCTGCGTCGGCTCGGCGCCAGGATTTCGAGGCCCACGCGAATCTCAAATACACTGATGGCAGTCGTCCAAATTGATTCGCGTGGTTGCGTATCGAGCCAAGTCACTACGGCTGCATCCGACTCGGGCTTCATGAACCCTGAAATGACGTTCGTGTCGAGCAGAATCACAGATCGAACTCAATGGGTTCAACCGGATAGCCCCGTAGTTCTTGAATCTCCTCATCGATTCCGACGCCATGAAAGATAGCCGCGAGTTGCGTTCCTAATCCTACGGGCGTCCGTCCCTCACTCTTGACCGCGTCTCGAAGGATCTCGCGAACTTCTTCCTCGGTGCTCCGACCGTGGCTGCGCGCGCGCTTCTGCAGCTTTTCCTTCACATCATCGTCGAGCTGGCGAACCAGAAGTTGAGCCATTGCCAGTGAATGATATCACGATAGCGCCGCTACTGCTGCAACACCTCCACCTCTCCGCTCTCCAGTTTGTAGTACGCCACGATCAGCCCGACGCGCTTGTCGAGCACGGCCTTGCGGATCACCGTACTGTGCGCGAGCAGGTATGCGGCGGAACTGAGGGCGTTGGCTTTGACTCCTCGTTCGACGCGATCCTTCTCGGGCCATAACGGAAGGCCGACGAACGACTCACGGATCCGTTGCACGAGCGAGACGAGGCTCGGTGTCGGCGGATCGTCGGTCTTCAGGGCTTCGACGACAGCACCGCAGTTCTGGTGTCCCATGACCACGATCAGCTTTGTCCAATTGTGGTCGATGGCGTATTCGATGCTGGCGATCTCGAATGGATCGGCCACATTGCCGGCCACCCGGACGACGAAGAGGTCGCCGACAGTACGGCCGAAGACCAGTTCCGGAGGCACGCGGCTATCCGAGCACGAGAGGACAGTGACCGGCGGATTCTGCTTGTCCGCAGTGCGTTCGCGTGCGCCCGCGATGCCCGTATAGGGAAGGCTGCCTCCCTTATAGACCGTGTTTCCGCGCATCAAGTCGTTCCAGAGCGACGCAGTTGTGTACGGTTCCTGGAACGGGGGCGGAAACTGTTGGGCAGCCAATGGCAGCCCCATTCCCAAAACGGCCAGAAAGACGAAGACGATCGATACGGAACGACGCATGGAGTGACCTCCTCTGTTTATTCTAACGCCGCGTGATCACGATCTCGCTGATATCTACCGGCCGGCTGATGGCATCGACGATCGTCGCCGCGACGTCATCCTGGTCCATGAAGCCCGGGCGCGTCTCCGGCCAGAACGGGGTTCTCATCCCACCCGGGGCCACGGCGATGATTCGCGCCTTCGTCCCTTTGGCCTCGGCTTTCAGCGATTCGGTGTAGCCGCGGGCTCCCCACTTCGCCGCGCAGTAGACGCTCTCGTTCGCTTTGCCGATCAGCGCAGCGGTGGAGAGGACGTTGACGATCGTGCCACCGTGCTCCTTGAATCTCGGAAAGAGGACCTCGCAGAAATTGATGGTGGCGATGAGGTTCGCATCGATGATCGCCGCGATGGTTTGTTCATCGTAGGAACCAGCCGGGCCGAAGACTCCGATGCCGGCACAGTTGACGAGAAGATCGATGGCGCCGAGCCGCTCCGCCGCTTCGATGGCCCGAAGTGCGGTCTCGCGTTTCGCGGCATCGCCGGATACGTCAGCGCTCGCGCGGCGTGCCACGCCGACGACAAGAGTGCCGCTCGTGCGCAGGAGTTGCGCGATCGATAGCCCCAACCCGCTGGATGCTCCGGTGACGATGGCAACCATGTCGAAGAGTGTAGCTTCAGTCCCAGCCGTCAATACCAGTCCAGCCATCGATCATCGAGCAACAACCGTTCGCCGCGGCCATCGATGATCTCTACCTGCACGTCGGTATTTGGCCGGATGTTCTTTGGCCGTGAGGCGAACGCGCGGACGTACGCCGGCTTCGTCGTGGCGTCGTACCAGCGATACCAGCGGCTGGTGGCCGAATCGGACTTCAGAGTCGCCGGAAGGCGGACCCTCCCATTTTCGAAGAGCAGATTCACCTCGCGGATGCCGAAGGGTGAGAGCGCCACGCCCGAGAACGTTGCCGGTCCTTTGAGCATCTCGTGTCCGGTCGGTAGTAGGAGCGCTCCGAAGGTCGACTCGTTGTACGTGGCGTGCCCGCCGAGCATCGCCCGCAGCTCCGGCGAATCGCCGCGCACCCCGACGCGAAACAGCCAGTCCCCGCCGACACCGCCGTCGAATCGGCGCAGAAGACCGAGTTGGCCGGCGTCGACCATCTTTCCCAGCCACAAACGCCCGGCCGCGTCGAGCGAATCGGCGTGGACGACCACGTTCGTGACGCCGATACGCGCCAGCTCGGGCACGAGGTCATCCGACCATTGCTCGCAGAGATTTGCGAGGCGCGTGTACTCCGGCGGATCGAAACCGGAGACCCCGTTGACGATCGGCCGGTGATGGGCGGTGGCGCGCAACATCACCTCGTACTCGTTCTCGTGCACGATCGGCAGTTCGGCCATCGCGTGCGGACGGGCGCTGGCCGCCCAGCGGTCGACGGGACGTTCCCCGGCCGGGGCCATGTACCAGCGGATGGACTGATGCAGCTCGACGAGGAAGGCCAGCGCGATGATGATCCCGGCCCACGCCGCGCGTCGTGTGATCGCGGCAACGGCGATTGCGATGAGCAGAGCCAGTCCGACATGGGAGATGAGCGCCCATCGTGCCGGCACGCGGACCGCGCGAAATCCTGGGACGTAGGTGAAAAAGAATCGATAGAAGGGCGTGTGCAGTCCGAGCGAGCCGATAAATCCGAGGAGCACCCATGACCAGGCCAGAGTCAGTGGCTTCCATTCGCGCGAAACGAAGGCCACGACAGCCAGACAGAGCGCGAGCGCACCCGGGAAGAGCCATCGTTCGGGATCGGCCTTGGGATCGTCGGCCGTCGGATAGGGACGCCAGGCGAAATTGTTGAGCAGCCAGTCGTGCGGCTCCGCGGAGTGACCCATCGTTTCGTCCCACGACCGCTCCATCCCATAAAGCTTTGACGCGGCGCGGTACGGATAGAGGAACGGGACGATGACGAGCATTGCCACCGCGCCGGCAACGGCGATGCGGGCGAGCGGCGGCCGGAGGATGGCCACCGTCATCACGACGGCCACGCCGCCGAAGAGGAAGAAGTGGACGTTGGACAGCCCGTTCCAGAGAAATGCCGCGCCGAACCAGACCGCATGGCGCCAGTCCGGCTGACGCGCGTAGCGAACGAGCGCGTATAGCAGCAGAGGCAACGTCCCCGCCCAGACGTACTGGACGTGCGGCGCGTGCGTGAACCGGTAAGGGAGAAAGGCGTAGAAGATGCCAGCCGCGATCGCGCCCCACATGCTGCCGGTGATCTCGCGGGCGAGCAGATACGCGCCAAAGCCGCACAGCGTGTAGCCGAGCAGCATGGCCACGTTGTACGCCGCGAGCGGCGTGACGCCGGCGGCCCGCAGCGGAAAAAGGACGATGGCGATTCCGTAAAGGTTCTCGCTGAATGCCAGCGAGTACTTGGCCGGATAGAAGATGTTGGCCTGAAACAGCCGCCCGGGCTGGTGAAACGTGGCATGCCAGTCCCAGTCGAGCACCCAGGTATTGATGTAGGGATCTCCGGGATAGGCGACGGCGCGGCCGATGTTCGGCAGCAGCGGCCAGGTCATGAAGATGGCCAGGAGCGCGAAGAGGATGAAGGCGGCGGCGTGCTGCTTCGGCGTCACGGCCGCGATGATAGCGGCAGGCCGAGGTAGGATCGCAGGATGAAGAAGGTTCGCTCCCGGCGTATGACGGTCGAAGAAATCCTTTCCGCGGCTCGCGTGGTTCGGGCGCAGGTCAAGCGGGAGCTGACAGACCAGGAAATCGATCACGACAAGAGGAAGGGACGAGCGGGCGTCGAGGAGTTGCTCAAGAAGGCAAAAGACTTCCGGTCGACTCTGCAGTTCGAAACGACAGATGAGGAAATAAGCGAAGCGAAGAGGCAAGGACGCACATGATCGGGCGGCTGCGCCGCACGGCACAGACAAGTGAGTCTGTGCCCACACGTGTCCAAATTAGGGAAACCTATTCGAGACAGCGTCTCGAAGGCGACGAAGCAGGGGAATCATCGCGTAGCGACCCCAGCCGCGGAGCGGCGACATCTACGTAGCCCACCGGCGTGAGCCGTGGGATTTGATGTCGAACGAATATCAAGCCGCGGAGCGGCGACATCTCGAATCGTGCAAACGACGGGGAATCACGATAAGCGAGATTCGAAATGTCGCCGCTCCGCGGCTGTTTCTGGGCTCTGGGCTTCCCACAGCTCACGCTGTGGGCTACGTAGATATCGCCGCTCCGCGGCTTGTCGCGACCGCTTCTTCCGCGAGGTGCTGCATGACCGCGATTTGGACTGCGACCTGTTCGATCGCTCTGCAAGCCTGATCTCGAACCTCTACGGCCTGCGCCGCGTCCGATCCGCGAACCGCGGTCCGGAGTTGACCGCTGCGCGGCCGTTGCCGCCGGCGGAAGGGCGCGGACCGTGTGCCGGGCGAGCGTCCTTGCGCGACTGCGGACGGGAGCTGGCGTAGGTATTCGGGCGTTGTGGGCGAGGGGCGGAGGGGCGCGATGGCCTCCATGAGGTCATCGTCGGCGCCAACGCTTTGTAGGCACTCGCGTCGAAGCCCTCGGCGACTTTGCGGGGGATGCCGCGGGAGATGAAGCGCTCCAGGTCGCGGAGGTTGCCGCGGTCGTCCGGTGTGACGAAGCTGATGGCATCGCCGACCGCTTTGGCACGGCCGGTGCGGCCGATGCGGTGGACATAGTCCTCAGGCTGCGGCGGGAAGTCGTAGTTGACGACGTGCGAGATTCCCTCGACGTCGATGCCGCGTGCGGCGATGTCGGTGGCCACGAGAACGCGAACCGTTCCGGCCTTGAACGCTTTCAGCGCGGCGATGCGCTGGCTCTGGCTGCGGTTCGAGTGCAGCGTGGCGGTGTTGATACCGGAGGAGCTGAGCCTGCGGGCGATCTTGTCGGCGCCGTGTTTGGTGCGCGAGAAGACCAGCACCGAGTCGAGCGTGGCATCGCGGAGCAGGTGAATCAGTAGCGCGAGCTTTGCTTCCTTCGTCGTCTCGTATACGAACTGAGTGACCAGCTCGGCGGGATTGGCGCGGCGGCCGATCTGGACGACTTCGGCGTTGCTGAGGAACTCATTCGTCAGCGTCTCGATCTCCTTCGAGAGCGATGCCGAGAACATCATGGTCTGGCGTTGTTTCGGGAGCGCCTTGACGATGCGGCGCATGGCGGGGAGGAAGCCCATGTCCAGCATGCGATCGGCTTCATCGAGCACGGCGACCTCGAGACCGGAGAAGTCGACGTGACCCTGTTCCATCAGATCGATGAGACGGCCGGGCGTGGCGATGACGATCTCGGTGCCGGCGCGCAGCGCCTGGATCTGCGGGCGTTCGCCGACGCCCCCGTAGACGGTGGCGATGCGCAGATGAAGATGGCGGGCATACTTGCGCACGTTCTCTTCGATCTGCACCACGAGCTCACGGGTCGGGGCGATGACGAGGGCGCGCATGCAGCGGCGATTCGTGGCCGAGCCGCGCGTGGAGAGGCGCTGCAGAATCGGCAGCACGAAGGCGGCGGTCTTGCCGGTGCCGGTCTGGGCGATTCCGATGACGTCGTGGCCGCGCAGCACGAGCGGAATTGCTTTGGTCTGGATGGGGGTAGGTTCCGTGTAGCCGGCTTCGCGCACGGCTTTGGCGATTTTCGGGTCGAGCCCGAGTGCTTCAAAAGGCATTTGTGTCCGTTCCTGTCAGAGTATTTGTTCAGCTCTGACGCTCGGACAGAGGTGAAGCAGTGCCCATTCGAACGGCGAGGAGGTGGCAAAAATTGCGACGCGTCAGCCTGCCTTCTGCCGCGCAGCGCTCAGCTGATCTTCAATGTCGAGTGCTGCCGCCCATCGCTCGACGTAGTCGACGTCCAGCTTTGCGCCTTGAATCTCGATGATCCCGGCCGCATCTCTGATCTGCCTCTCCGATTCACCCAGCTTTGCCCACTCGAGCTTCGCGAGTAGTAGATCTTCAGGTGTAGCTGCGTACAGAGCGACACCAAGGATGTCGATTACTCTTCGGCGGCCGAACTCTCTCCTGCTGAAGGGCCTGTCTTTCCGCACGATGAAGTCGATTTTCCAGATTCCTCGCCGATCGATCACGCTGAACATCGATCGTCGCCGGAACGCATCGAGCGCGTCATCCTTGTCGGAGTCGTAAATCGGCTCGCCAAATTTTTCCAGGAGTGCGTCGAGTTGATCGCGCGTCGGCTCGATGACCACATCGATATCCTGAGTTGCTCGCGGAACGCCATGGACTGAGCTGACGAAGGAGCCGGTCACCATGTACGGAACACCGGCGTCCTCCAAGGCGCGTCGGAGATTCACGAGGACTTCCTGGACGCTCAAAGCCGCGGCCGTCGGCCATAAAACACCGCCAGCACCTCCGCGAGAATCTCCTCTTCTTCATACTCCGGATGGCGATGCTTGACGCCGGCGATTGCGAGGTCACGCAGCAAATCGCTCATCTCAGCGGCGATTCGCCCGCGGCCCGTCTCGCCGATTTCACGATAGAGCCGGAGCTGTGTTTCCCTCATCGCGGGAGACGTGTCAAAGGCCATGGAAAGTCCATTGTAGCCGCGCGCCGCTCAGCGCCGGAACACGAATGGCTTACTGATCGCCTTCCCCTCCCCGTCGAAGAAGCGAATCGTCATCGAATGGTCGTCCAGCTCGACGACGGCGAAGCCGAGTTGCGGGGTGGCCTCGGAGGGGAAGAGCGTCTTCGCGTGCGGGATGATCGGGGGTACAGGATCGGAGCCGGCGCCGCTGATCAGGAATCGCGGCTGACCGTCGATCAGCTCGAGATGATGGTCATGGCCGCAGATGTAGAGGTCGACTTTTGCGCGTTTCATCAGCGGCTCGAGTGTGACCATACGGCGATGCTGGTCGCGTGGGAAGTGGCCGTGATAGCCGGAGGAGACGATCGGATGATGGCCGGCGGCGATACGCCAGATCGTTTTCGATAGACTGTCGTGATCATGCCGCTGGTCAAGATATACGCAGGTACGAAGAATGACGTCGAGCTGCGCGCGATCGGCGATTGTGTACACGACGCGCTCGTCGCACAGGCGAACGTCCCCGCCGACGATCGCTTCCAGATCCTGAATCGCCTCGATCGTGACCTGATCGTTGCACATCCGTCTTACGGAGATGTGAGCCGATCCGAAGACGTCGTCATCATTGAGATAACTCTGAACGCAGGGCGCACGGTGGAGATCAAGAAGAAGCTGTATGCCGACATCGCCCTGCGGCTGGAAGGACTTGGAGTCAGGCCTGACGACGTGCTGGTCTCGTTGATCGAGGTGACCAAGGAGAACTGGTCGTTCGGAGGCGGCCGGGCCACGTACGCGTAAAAGCCCGGTTTTCCGGGGGGCAGTTTGCTAGAATGCGCCGCCGCACGGGTCTGTTGTGGGCTCCCGCGTGACCTGAGTCCCGGTTCGCACGTCAATAGGTCGACAGGCTGCAAAATGCTCCCGATACGTGGCTGACTGAGTTCAGTCTGTCCACGAGCCTCACCAGACAAAACTATGAACCGAATCGTCGCCATCTGCCTTGCGGCCGGACTCTTTACGGGAAGCGCCCTTGCGCAGACCGGACAGCCCGATGCTCAGACTCCCCCCAAACCGAAGCCCGGCACGATCATCGATCGTCCCGAACCCGGACGAATCACCTCGGAACCGGCTGTAACGCCGGCTCAGCCAGCTCCGGTCACGCCGAAGCCCGGCAGCTCGCTTGCTGCCGGACAGCGCGTCGAACGGTTCGAAGCGGTCGGCAACACAAGCGTTGCCAGCGACACGATCCGCGTTTACCTCGGCGTAAACCCCGGCGATCCGTACGATCCGGCGGCGCTCCAGAAGAACTTCCTCAACCTCTGGCAGACCGGTCTCTTCGACGACATCCGCCTCGAGACCGATACGGCGCCGAACGGAGGCGTCATCGTCCGTGCCGTCGTCAAGGAGCGTCCCCGCATCGGAGCGGTCGAGTATCGCGGCAACAAAGAGCTCAACACCGCCAAGATCAACGAGCAGCTCGAGAAGGACAAGATCGACCTCCACGTCGGCAACACCGTCGAGCAGACGTTGATCCGCCGTGCCGCCGAGTCGATCAAGAAAGCCTACTCCGAGGGCGGATTCGAGGGCGTCGTCGTCGACACCACGATGGAGGACATGAGCGAGGCCGGTGACAAGAAGATCGTCTTCAACGTCTCCGAAGGCATCAAAGCCACCGTGGCCCGGGTCTTCTTCACCGGCAACGCGCACTTCTCCACGCGCGTCCTGCGCCGGCAGATGAAAGAGGTGAAGGAAAACAACATCATCACCTGGATCCGGAAGAAGAACCTCTACATTCCGTCAAAGCTGGACGAGGATCTCGAGCACGTCAAGAACTACTACCAGGACTCCGGCTACATGAATGTGGCCTTCGGCGAACCGCAGCTCAAGACGATCGGGACGACGAAGAAGCCGCGCATGACCATCACGATTCCGATCAAGGAAGGGACGATCCATCACTTCGGCGAAGTGACCGTCACGGGCGTCACCGTCTTCAAACCCGAGGCGTTCGTCGGCAACTTTCCGATCAAGAAGGGCGACGTCATCCGGCGCAAGCCGATCCAGGACCGCCTCGACGCTCTCGATGAGCTCTACCGGATGCGCGGCTACATCTACTCGTACATCAACCCTGAGTACGTCGAGCGTGATGGCAACATCACCGACGTCCACATCCAGGTGTTCGAAGGCGAACAGTTCCGCCTCGGCCGTCTCGAGTTTCAGGGCAATACGAACACGAAAGACAAGGTCCTCCGCCGCGAGATCTTCCTCGATGAGGGGCAGATCATGGATATGGAGACCTTCAAGCAGTCGATTTACAAGCTCGGACAGCTCGGTTACTTCAAAGTCAACGACAACCCCGACTTCAAAGTGAATCAGGAGAAGAAGGTCGTCGACGTGACCGTGAAGGGAAGCGAAGAGGGGAAGAACGACGTGCAGTTCGGCGGCGGCTACTCCGAGGGAACCGGCTTCTTCGTGCAGACCCAGTTCTCCACGCGTAACTTCCTCGGCGAGGGAGAGAACCTCGGCCTCAGCTTCCAGCGCGGCAACAGGCAGAACTTCTATTCGGTGTCGTACGCCGATCCCTGGTTCATGGATACGCCGAACAGCCTCGGTATCTCTCTCTTCAACCGCACCACCGACTATCCCCTCTCCATCGGTTACCAGGAGCGGAGCAAAGGTGGTTCGATTGCCTACGGTTACCGGCTGCATCGGTTTGACAGCATTTCGCTCGTCTACGGACTGGAGCATGTGAAGACGCACGAAGAGTCGAACATCCTCCCCGACGCCAACGGCAACGTGCCGATCTCGGACATCTCCGATCTGGTCTACACCTCGTCGTCGATCGGGCCGTCGTACGCCTTCGACTCGCGCGACAACCCGTTCGATACGACCCGCGGCGCGCGGCTGTCGATGGGGATGACGTTCTCCGGCGGCCCGCTTGGAGGGACGATCCACGCCATCCGGCCGACCTTCGCGACGACGAAGTACTTCAAGCTGTCCCGCCGCTCCTCGTTCAGTGTCAACGTCGATCTCGGCTACCTGAAGCCGCTCGACTACGGCAAGGGCTGCGCGCTGACGTTCGACGACTACATCGATCAGAACAGCAAACTATGCGTGCCTAAAGGGCAACGCTTTTTCGTCGGCGGCGAGTACTCGGTCCGCGGATTCGAGTACGGCACGCTCGGTCCCAAGGAGACGTTCCAGGGAGTCTCGCAGATTGCCGGCGGTTACAAGCAGGTGTTCTTCAATACCGAGTACGTCTTCAAGGTGAACGACCCGCTGCGCCTGGTGTTCTTCACCGACGGTGGATGGGCTTACGGCTACAGGGACAAGGTCGATCCAAAGATGATCCGTTACTCGACCGGCGCCGAGCTGCGCATTTTCCTCCCCGTCTTCCAGTTCCCGATCCGGTTCATCTACGCCATCAATCCTTCGCCCAAGCCGGGTGATCAGTTCAAGACCTTCAACTTCACCATCGGGAATACGTACTAAATGCGCGGCGATTTAGCGGTCGTCCACGCCCACAAATTTAAGGAGATCTCCATGAAGAAGTTTCTCGTCTCGCTCGCGGTGGCAGCGCTCGCGGCGCCGATGTTCGCCCAGAGCGCACCGGCCCGCCTTGCGGTAATCGACGTCAACAAGGTGCTGATGAGCTCGGCCCCCGGCAAGGTCGCCTACGAGCGGCTCAAGAAGATGCAGGACGACCGAATCGCCAAGGCGCAGGCCATGAACGACGAGATCGCCAAGCTCGACAACGACATCAACACCAAGAAGCTCACGCTCAGCGAGGACAAGCTGGCCGACATGGCCAAGCAGCTCTCCGACAAGAAGATCGCCGCGCAGCGCTTCGCGCAGGACGCCGATCGCGAAGTCGCCGAGGCCCGCGACAAGACGCTGCTCGATCTCGAGAACAAGATCAAGCCGGTCATCGACGCCGTGGGCAAGGAGATGGGCCTGGCGGCTATCTTCAACAAGTTCGAGTCGGGTCTGGTCTACGCCTCGGATGCGATCGACATCACCGACACGGTCATCAAGCGCTTCACCGACACCGCGGCGCCGGCCTCCGCGCCTGCTCCGCCGAAGAAGCCGTAAGCACGAAACGCGCGCACGCGAAAAGCCTCCCGGCGCGGGAGGCTTTTTTCGTTACCCGCGGCATACAATGCGCGCCCGAATGCCCGCGGTTCAGATCTCGGAAATTGTCGCGTTCACCGGCGGCCGCTACAGCGGTCCAGCCGATCGGATGATCGATGGCGTGGCGCCGCTTGCCGGCGCCGGCGAGGCGCAGCTTTCTTTCCTCTCGAATCCGAAATACGCCGCACAACTGGCCTCCACGCGGGCCGCGGCAATCTTCGTCTCCGATGACGTGACCGGCGACGATGGCCGCTTCATTCGTGTCGCCAATCCTTACTACGCCATGGCCAGCGTCGTCGCGAAGTACTTCGACAGGCGGCCGATGCCGAGCGGAATCTCTTCGCTCGCTTCAATCGCGGCGGCGGCCACGCTCGGTGCGAACGTGGCCATCGGGCCGTTCTCGACGATCGCCGACGGCGTGGTTCTCGGCGACGGTGTGGTGATCTTTCAGAACGTCTCGATCGAGGCAGGAACCACCATCGGCGACGGCACGATCGTCTATCCGCAGGTGTCGATTTACGATCGCTCTGTCATCGGCAAGCGCTGCATCATCCACAGCGGCGTCGTCATCGGTGCCGACGGCTATGGATTCGCCACCGAGGGAGGGCGGCATCACAAGATTCCGCAGATCGGCATCGTTCGCATCGGTGACGACGTGGAAATCGGTGCCGGCTCGACGATCGATCGGGCCGCGCTGGGCGAGACAACCATCGGCGACGGCACCAAGATCGACGACCAGGTCATGATCGGGCACAACGTGAAGGTGGGCCGGCACTGCCTTCTGGTCGCGCAGGTCGGGATCGCCGGCTCGACCGAGCTCGGCGACCATGTCGTCGTCGCCGGCCAGTCCGGCTTCGGCGGACACCTCACGATCGGTAACGGCGTGCAGGTCGCCGCGAAGAGCGCCGTGTTGGATGACGTTCCGGATGGAATGAAAGTGATGGGGATTCCCGCGGTCCCTTTCCGCGAGTTTGCAAGACGAGAAGCCATGCTCCGGCGAATGGCAAAGAAGAAGTGACAGAGTAGTGAGGAACCAATGCTGACCATTACCGAAATCATGAAACTGCTGCCGCATCGCTACCCGATGCTGCTCGTTGACCGTGTGATCGAGATCGAGGAGGGGAAACGCATCGTCGGCCTGAAGAACGTCTCGGCGAATGAGCAGTTTTTCCAGGGACACTTTCCGGGAGCTCCAGTCATGCCGGGCGTTCTGATCGTCGAGGCGATGGCGCAATGCGCGGCCATCCTCGGGCTGCGCGATATGCCGGACCGCGAGAAGAAGCTCTTTCTCTTCGGCGGCGTCGACAAGGCGCGCTTCCGCCGCCCTGTCGTGCCGGGTGATCAACTTCGACTCGAGTGTGTCGTTCTGCACCGGCGCTCCTTATCGGTAAAAATCCACGGCAAGGCCACCGTCGACGGCCAACTGGTCGCCGAGGCCGAGTTGTTCAGTGTGCTGATCGACAGGCCGGAGTGAGCACGATGGCCGAGATCGATTCCACGGCAGTCATCACCGGCAACGCCGTCCTTGCGCCCGATGTCGTTATCGGCGCGTACGTCGTCATCGGCGCGAATGTCACCATCGGCAGCGGGTGCGTCGTCGGCCCGTTCACGCGCATCGAAGGTCCGACCACGATCGGGGAGCGCAATCACTTCTACGGCCACGCCTCGATCGGCGGCCCGCCGCAGGATCTCAAATACAAGGGCGAGCACACCGAGCTGGCGATCGGCAACGACAATTTCTTTCGCGAATTCGTGACCGTCAACCGCGGCACGACGGGCGGCGGCGGCAAGACGACCGTCGGCAACGAGAACTTTTTCATGGCTTACTCGCACGTGGCGCATGACTGCCATGTAGGCTCGCACACGGTTTTTGCCAACAACGCCACGCTGGCCGGCCACGTCGAGATCGCCGACTTCGCCACGATCGGCGCGTTCAGCGCGGTGCACCAGTTCTGCCGCGTCGGCGAGCATGCCTTCATCGGTGGCGGCTCGATGATTACCCAGGACGTGATGCCGTATGCGAAGACCGTGGCCAAACGCGACAACCGCTCCTATGGCATCAATACGATCGGTCTTCAGCGCAAAGGGTTTTCCGACGAAACCGTCGACGCCCTCGAGCGCGCGTACCGCATCCTCGTCCGCTCGAAACTGAACCTCGAGGCGGCCCTGACGAAGATCGAGGAGGAGCTCGGCCTCTTCCCCGAGGCCAGGTACCTGGTCGAGTTCGTGCGCGAATCGAAGCGAGGCATCATTCGATGAACGTCGGTGTAATCGGCACCGGCTACCTCGGGCGTCTTCACGCGCGCATCCTCACCGAGATGCCGGAGGCGGACGTCGTCGGGTTCGTCGAGACGAACGACGACATCGCCGCCGAGGTGACCGCGAACCTCGAGTTGAAACGATTCGATTCCGTCGGCGCCCTTGCACGCGAGATCGAGTGCGCGGTGGTGGCCACTCCGACGATGACGCACTTCGAGATCGCCCGCGAGTTGCTGGAGGCCGGATGCGACGTGATGGTCGAGAAGCCGATCACCCCCTCGGTCGAGGAAGCGCGGCGACTCATCGAAATCGCGGCGTCGCGGCAGCGCATCCTGCAGGTCGGTCATGTGGAGCGTTACAACCCGGCCATCACCGCCGTCGCGCCGTTGTTGCACAGCGCCCGTTTCATCGAAGGGGAGCGCCTCGGCGTCTTCGTCGGCCGCTCGCTCGACATCGACGTCCTGCTCGACCTGATGATTCATGACCTCAACCTCGTCCTCTCGCTGCTCGGGCAGCGCGTCGTCGACGTGCGGGCCGTCGGCGTGGCCGTGCTCACCGAGAACGTCGACATCGCCAATGTCCGCCTCGAATTCGAGAACGGCGCCGTCGCCAACCTGACGGCAAGCCGCGTCTCGCAGGAGCGCGTGCGCAAGATCCGCTTTTTCAGCCCCGAGGCATACATCTCGATCGATACGAAAGAGCAGGAAGTGAAAGGCTTTCGCCTCGACGGCAAATCGATCGTTCCGATCGATTTGAAGGTGACGAAGAAAGAGCCCTTGCGCGCCGAGCTTGAAGCATTTGTCGAATGCGTAAGCTCGCGTGCGCGGCCGCTCGTCAGCGGAGAGGACGGCCTGGCGGCAGTGGAGCTTGCCATTCGGGTGGCGAAGGCCATCGATGACTCGTTGAAGCGATTCGGAATGTCGCGGGAGTGAGCAAGGCAAATGAACGACGCAAGCATCGGCATCATTGGCGGCTCCGGCCTGTATCAGATGGAAGGGCTGACCGTTCTCGATGAGCGCAGGATCGACACTCCGTTCGGTGATCCGTCCGATGCCTACATCATCGGTGAGATTGCCGGCGTCCGCGTGGCGTTTCTCTCGCGGCATGGACGAGGCCATCGTCTCTCCCCGAGCGAGTTGAACTATCGCGCCAATCTCTTCGGCTTCAAGCTGCTCGGCGTTCACACGATCCTTTCGGCGAGCGCCGTCGGATCGATGAAGGAAGAGTACGCGCCGACCGACATCGTCTTCCCGCATCAGTTCATCGACCGGACCCGGCATCGGCCCGATACGTTCTTCGGCAACGGCCTGGTCGCGCATGTCGGATTCGCCGATCCGATCTGCACCGCGCTGTCCTCGACGATGAGCAAGGCCGCCCGTGACGTCGGCGCGCGCGTGCACGACGGTGGCGTTTACATCTGCATGGAAGGGCCCCAGTTCTCGACGCGCGCGGAGTCGAACCTCTATCGCTCCTGGGGCGCCGACGTCATCGGCATGACCAACCTCCAGGAAGCGAAGCTGGCCCGCGAAGCGGAGATCTGTTATGCCACCATGGCCCTCGTCACCGACTACGACTGCTGGCACGCGACGCACGAAGACGTCACGGTCGAGACGGTTCTGGCGTATCTGGCAAAGAACGCCGAGACCGCCCAGAAGATCCTTCACAACTCGATCGTTCCGGCCGCGAACCGCAAGCGCGACTGCGCCTGTGTCAACGCGCTGCAATACGCGATCATCACGCAGAAAACGGAGATCCCGGAGAAGGTGAAGAGGGATCTGGCGCCCCTCATTGGCAAATACGTTTCCCAGGAGATCAGATGAGCATCCTTGTTGTCGGCAGTGTCGCGTTCGACGCGATCGAGACTCCGTTCGGGAGCGTCGACAGATGTATCGGCGGATCGGCGACGTACTTCTCCGTCGCCGCGTCCTTCTTTTCCGAGGTTGATCTCGTGGCCGTCGTCGGCGACGATTTCTCGGAAGACGACCTGGGCATCTTCCGCGGCCGCAAGATCAACCTTGATGGCCTGCAACGCGTCCCCGGCGCGAAGACGTTCTTCTGGAGCGGCGAGTACGGCTTCGATCTCAACGTCGCCAAGACGCGCGACACACAGCTCAACGTCTTCGCCGACTTCAAGCCGCGGCTCGGCGAAAAGCATCGCAACCCGGACGTGCTGTTCCTCGCCAACATCCAGCCCGATCTGCAGATGGAAGTGCTTCAGCAGTGCCGCCGCCCACGCGTCGTGGCGCTCGACACGATGAACCTCTGGATCGCTACGGCCAAAGAATCGCTGACGCGCATCCTTCGCGAGGTGGATCTCGTGGTCATCAATGAAGCCGAGGTGCGGCAGTTCACGGAAGAGGCAAACCTCATCAAGGGGGCGAGGCAGATCCTGGCGCTCGGGCCGCGAACGCTCGTCGTCAAACGCGGCGAGTACGGCGTCATGATGATTACACCCGACGCCGTCTTCGCCGCACCGGCATATCCGCTGGAAGCGGTTTTCGATCCGACCGGCGCCGGCGACACCTTCGCCGGCGGCTTCCTCGGCTACCTTGCTTCGCGCGCGGAAGTGAGCGACCGCGATCTTCGCCGAGCCATCGTTTTTGGCAGCGTGCTGGCGTCGTTCACCGTCGAGAAGTTCTCACTGGATCGCCTCCGCGAGATCACGCTCGACGACGTCTACGAGCGCTATCAGGAGTTCCGCAAGCTCACGCACTTCGAGGATCACGACCGGTAGGCCGAATTGACGTGACACCTCACCGGCTGGCCGGCGGACCGATCCTGTTCATGTCAACCGCGGCGATGTGAATTCTTCGTGACGCACAAACAACGAAGGCGCGGATGCATAATCGGACTGTGACCACCGGTCCCACAGAGCAATCATCCGGCCCGCTCGCCGCCGTCCTGGAAGGGGCCGGGGTCGGGATCGTTGTCCTTGACTGGCGCGGGCACATCGTCATCGCCAACACCGCGTTTTGCGATCTGCTCGGGTACGCGAAAGAGGAGCTGTTGGGACTCCACGAGCGGAACATCACGCACGACGACGCGGACGCCGCTCTCTTCCAGGATCTCCTCGCCGGAAAGCGGACGCGGTACACGATCGACAAGCGCTATCTCCACCAGAGCGGCGCTGATGTGTGGGGACGCGTCACGGTGACCGTGGTCCGTGAATCTGCCGGCGACTTCGCCATCGCCGTGGTCGAGGACATCACAGAGAAACGCGGCATCGAAGAAGCGGCGGATGAAGTACGCAGGGCTCACGAGCGCTACGCACTGGTCGCGCGCGCCACGAACGATGTCATCTGGGACTGGGACGCCGAGCATGGAACCATCATCTGGAACGACGCGCTCCAGTCGATGTTCGGGTATGCGCCCGATCAGATCGACAACCGCCTGCAGTGGTGGGACAGCCACCTGCATCCCGACGATCGCGAGCGCGTCGTTGCCGGCATCAACGGCATCATCGAGAAGGGCGGCTCGTCGTGGACTGACGAGTACCGCTTCGAGCGCGCCGATGGCAGCTTCACCGAGGTGCTCGACCGCGGATACATCGCCCGGTCGGAAGACGGCACGCCGATCCGGATGATCGGGGCGATGCTCGATGTGACGGAGCGCAAGCGCGCCGAGCGCACGGCGACGTTCATGGCCGAGGCCAGCGCAGTCCTCGCCTCATCGCTCGACTATCACGTCACTCTGGCGCGCGTGGCGGAACTGACGGTTCCGTTGCTGGCCGATTGTTGTTTCGTCGATCTGCGCACCGGCGAAGAGACTTTCGAGCGGCTTGCTTCGGCTGACCAGGATCCCACACGCGACCTCTTTGCCCGCCTCGTTCGCGAGGTCATCACGACCGGTGTTCCGCGGCTGCTCGCGCATATCGACGGCACGGATCCGCTGTACGCATCCGGCATTGGTTCCGCGTTGATCGTCCCTCTCGTCGTTGTGTCGGGTGACCGGCCGATGGGCGCGCTTACCCTGGCGATGAGTCATTCGCGCCGGGTTCTGGCGGAGAGAGATACGCGCGTCGTGGAAGATGTGGCGCGCCGCGCGGCGATGGCGATCGAGCACGCCCGCCTCTACGACGATGCGCAGAAAGCCAATCTCGCCAAGGACGAGTTCCTGGCCATTCTCTCCCACGAGTTGAGCACGCCGCTGACGATCATCCTCGGCTGGTCAGGCATTCTCAGCCGCGAAGACGTCACACAGGAAGAGCTGACCCGCGGGGTCGAGAGCATCCGCGCCGGCGCTCTGGCTCAGGCGCAGCTCATCGATGACGTTCTCGATCTTTCGCGCGTGACGACTGGCAAGTTGCGTCTCGATGTCCAGCCGGTCTCGATCGGACAGCTCGTCGCCGATTCGCTGACGGCCGTTCGTGTGGCCTCGGCCGCAAAACGGATCGAGCTGATCGCGCCCGACACGACCACGGCAGCCACAGTCCTCGGCGACGCGAACCGCTTGCGTCAGGTGATCTGGAATCTGCTCACGAATGCGATCAAATTCACGCCGCCGGGTGGGCGGGTGGTAGTGGATCTCGAGATCACACCCGGCACCGTCCGGCTGATCGTGACCGATACCGGCCGCGGGATCGCCCGCGAGTTTCTCACGCACGTCTTCGAGCCCTTCCGCCAGGCTGACGCCTCCACGACGCGCGCGCATGGCGGCCTCGGCCTCGGTCTGGCCATCGTTCGCTATCTCGTTGAAGGGCACGGCGGCACGGTCGCCGCGTTCAGCGACGGCCTCGACCAGGGCGCCCGCTTCGTCGTCGAGCTTCCCTCGGTATCCACCTCGACCAGCTTCGTTTCCGCCACCCGGTCGAAGCCGAACGCGGAACTGGCCGGCGTTCGCGTTCTCTTCGTCGATGATCAGGCCGACGCCCGCGAGCTCGCGGAAGTGATCTTCTCCGGCGCCGGCGCGGAGACCACCATCGCCTCATCGGCGACGGAAGCGTTGGGCGCGCTGGAGCGATTGCCGATCGATATCATCGTTGCCGACATCGGCATGCCCGAGGTCGACGGCTACGGCCTCATCGCGGAGATTCGCCGCCGCGATGCAATCTCCGGACGCCACACCCCCGCAATCGCCGCGACCGCGTATCGTGGACAGGAGGATCGTACCCGCGTGCTTGCGGCGGGTTTCGACGCGTACCTCAAGAAACCGATGGATGCGGCCACGCTGACGTCGACGGTGGCCGGGGTGCTCGCGGCGGCACGAAGCAGCGCGTGAGTCATCATCAGGTCGAAGTCTGCAGCTCCGCGCAGATTCCCCGTACCGTCTCCGCCAGCTTGTCGATCTCGAACGGTTTTTGCAGGACCAGCGTGCCGGGGGGGAAACGGTCGCTGAGGTAACGCGAGATTGCGGAGAGGATGATGAGGCGCGGCTTGTCTGCCAGTGCCGCAACGGCTTCCGCGACGAGCAGGCCGTTCTTCTTTGGCAGCATCAGATCGAGGATGACGATGTCGTATCTGCCGGACGCGAGCTTTTCGATGGCCTCCTCTCCGTCAGAGGCGACATCGATCGATGTCGTCTGACGGGAAAGGATGGTTCTGATCAGGTCCTGCAGCTTTTCGTCATCCTCGACGATCAGGAGCGCGAAGGGTTGATCGTTCACGGCCATTTTCTCAATGCCTCTTAGGTGAATAGTACCTGCGCCCGCACAAGCGGGCCGCGCAGAGGATCGAATCCCTACCCGCAAATGTTTCTTGACATGCGTTTTCGCAACGCGCATCTTCGACGCTCCCCGGGAGCTTCACCGGAACGTTCGACCAGTTGGCCGAATACCTGACCAGGAGTTGACCATGTCGATGATCGAGAGGTTCAGATCACAGGCGCCGAGGATTCTCGGCGTTACCAGGATCCTGGTGGGGATCATGCTCGCCTGCCACGGTGCGCAAAAACTGTTCGGTGTTTTCGGAGGCATGCCGGGCGTACCGAAGGCGCTGATCTGGTCCGCCGGGCCGATCGAGCTCGTTGGCGGTGCGCTCATCGCAATCGGGCTCTTCACGCGAAGTACGGCCTTCCTGACGAGCGGCTTCATGGCCTTCGCCTATTTCATCCATCACGCCCCCAAGGGTTTCTGGCCCATCACCAATGAAGGCGAGCTGGCGATCCTCTACTGCTGGCTGTTCCTCTACATCGCGGCGCAGGGGCCGGGAGCGTGGGCGCTGGACAATCTGCGCGGACGAGCTGACTGACGTCAGCGTCCGCGCGTTGTCGGTTGTCGGTTGCTGGGATTCATTGACACAAACGGCTGTCTCGCCTATCATGTACATATCGATGTACATCGAGGTGAGCCCGTGGCTAAAAGACATTCGATCGCCGATGCACGCAGCAATCTGCCGCAGCTCATTCGCGACGCGGAAGCGGGGGAACCTGTCGAATTGACGCGCAGAGGAGAAGGCGTAGCGGCGTTGATCGGCTGGGAGCAATACGAGCGGTTCCTGGCGACGTCACGTCCGTTCTCGGAAGCATGGGATGACTTTCGCCGTGAGTTCTCGCTGGCGGAGATGAAGATCGATCCCGACGAAGTGTTTGCCGGAGTGCGGGATAAAGGCCCCGGCCGGGACTCGAAGCTGTGACGCTTCAGTATCTCCTCGACACGAACATCGTATCGGAGCCGCTCAGGCCGAAGCCGCGCCACGGCGTTCTGCGAAAAATCCTCGACTACGAGGACGAGATCGCAATCCCCGCGATCGTGTGGCACGAGCTTCGGTACGGAGCGGCGAGGTTACCGGAATCTCGCCGGCGCACGGTCATCTCACGGTACCTCAACGATGTCGTTCGGGCCACGATGCCGATCCTCGACTACGATGAAATCGCCGCTGAATGGCACGCCGCCGAGAGAGCGCGGTTGGCGGCCCGCGGAGAGACGCCACCATTTGCCGACGGTCAGATCGCGGCAATCGCGCAGGTACACGATCTGACCCTGGTGACGTTCAACGATGCCGATTTCAAGCGTTTCGACGGCCTTCGGATTGAGGTCTGGCGGTAAACGTCCTCACAACAACTCCCTTAACCTCTGGTACCCGCTCCTGCTCACCGGCAGCCGTGTCCCATCGCGAAGAATGGCCACGCGGCTGTCCTTTGCGTACAGCTCGATCTTCTCGATGCGTTCGATGTTCACCACGTACGCGCGGTGGATGCGCACGAAGCGGTCGGGATCGAGTTGCGCCGCAATCTCGCCGATCGGTTGTTGCTTGCGCAGCTTGACGCCGCCGGTGGTGATGCGGATGGCGTCATCGGCGGCCTCCACGTAGTCGAGGCGGGATACCGGCACGACCTGGATCGCGCCGTCGTCGCCGCGCACGACCACCCGTTGCAACGGCCTTGCGCGGAGCGACGTCGCCAGACCGGTAAGCGGCGGGCGATCGTGATGTCCGGCAGCCCGTTTGACGCGTTCCATCACCTGGCCGAATCGCTCCTGTGACAGCGGCTTGAGAAGGTAATCGAGGGCGTGGACCTCGAAGGCGCGCAACGCGTGCTCGTCGTGAGCGGTGACGAAGACGACGATCGGCGACCGGTCCAGCAGCTCGAGCACTTCGAAGCCGTCGAGCTTCGGCATCTGGATGTCGAGCAGAAGGAGGTCGGGATCGTGCTGGGCCACCGCCTTGACCGCCTCGAATCCGTTCGCGCACTCGGCGACGATCTCGCAATCCTCATCCGCGGAGAGGAATTCGCGCAGGAGCTCGCGCGCCGGCTGTTCGTCGTCGACGATTACGGTCCTGATCATCGCGGCAACTCGATCACGACGCGGAACTGGCCTTCCGTTTCACGTGCCTGCAACATCGCTCGCCCTTCCGACACGGCGCTCAGCCGTCCTCGGGCGTTCTCGATGCCGATCCCTTCGCCGCGAACGTCCGCGCGATCGGGATCGGCCGGATTGTCGATGAGGATGCGCAGCATGTGATTCTCGAGCGTGGCCACGATGTCGATCGTTCCTCCCTCGATCATCGAGGCCACGCCGTGCCGGACTGCATTCTCCACCAGCGGCTGCAGGAGGAGCGGCGGCACCATGCAGCGCGACGCCTCCTCATCGACGTTGATGTGTGTCGTGAGCCGGTCGCCGAAGCGCACTTTCTCAATTGCCAGGTAGCGCTCGACGAGGTCGATCTCCTCGCCGAGCGTGATGCGCTCCAGCGCGCCGAGCCGGAGGATCAGGCGAAAAAAATCGGCGAGGCGCTGTGCCATCTCTCGCGCCTCCAGCGGACGCGAGCCGCACATCGAGGCCACGGCATTGAGGCTGTTGAACAGAAAATGCGGATCGACCTGCGCCTTGAACGCCCGCAGCTCGGCCTCGCGCGCGAGCAACCGGTAGCGCAGCACTTCGTCTTCCGCTTCGCGAAGCGCTTCGATCTCCAGGAAGAGGTAGTGCACGGCCACGGCGGCCAGATAGAGAAGGATGCCCAGTCCGAAGAGGACGGAGTAGTCCGGCGTCAGGGCCGCATTCGCCTGGCGATTCAGCACCGGCACCCACGACTTCCAGGTCCACACCCACAGGCCGCTCCCGGCGGCTGCCGACCCGGCATGGGCGATGGCGATCGACATGCGCGAGGTGTTTCGCAGCGGCAGCGCGCTGCAGAGGAATCGCGAGGTCAGGGCGATGAAGCCGAGCAGGAGCGATGGCGGGAGCGCCGCCGCGATCGCCAGGCCGGCCGAGGCCCCTCGTGCCCAGAGGAAAAAGACCGAGCTGGCCGTGGCCGCCGCGGCCACCGCCGCCACCGCGTAGAGGGCCAGCGCGCCGCGGCTCAATGCTCTTCGTGTCGTCGTTGCCGTCGTCGTTGACATCGGTTACCCCTTCGAATGTTTGATTTCGACGCCGCCCATGATCGCGCTGCCGCGGATGATGAGCGTTGGCGCGTCGGCGGGGACGTCCCGCTCGGTCTTATCGACCATGCCGCCGAGGATTGCCACGGCCCGGTTATCGATTCGCCATCCCCGAGGGACGCGGATCTCGATCCCGCCCCAGAAGGCCAGCACGTCGATGACCGCCTCTTTGGTGATCTTCGCGTCGCGGAGATTGATCTGACAGCCGCCCATGACCGCCACGGCGTCGCCACCGGCGAAATCGCTCGATGCCACGCCGCGGCCGACGCCGCCCATGACCGCCACCGTGTGAAACGAGTTCGACTCCGCCGCGTTCTTTGCCACCGGCGACAGCGCCTGTCGGATCAGAGATACGCCACCGACGCTGATCAGCAGCGGCCACACGCCGAGGATCGTGGCAACATGAAAGTGAGGCAGGAACGGCAGCGGCGGGAGAAACACCAGGCCGATGGCGATCAGCACGATCGCGGTCACCCACTGCCGCTGCGGGAAATGAGCGAGGCCCATCGCGATCACCACGAGAGGCCACCATTCAAAATAGTCGGAGGCGTGCAGATCGCCCGTGTGGTCGAGCCATCCGATCACGCCGGCGGCGAGGATGGCCATGCCCCACACCAGCCGGGCCCAGGGATTGTCGCCGCGCTTGCGCGCGCGAAGCCGGATCTCGGCTCTCAACCGACGCCGTTCGTCGTCATCTTCAAACATGATTGCTCTCCCGTTCTTCGTCGTCGCGGCGCCGCGCCGGACCGACGATGGTCCTCACGATGATGCCGGCGCCAAGAATCACCAGAAGAAACGGCCAGGACGATTCGTAGGTGAAGCCGTGGAAGTGCAGCGTGACCGCCTCCAGCCACGCGCCGAGCGTGATCATCCAGAGACCTCCCCAGACCGACCGGCGGTGAAAGAGCTTCGAGATTCCGATGATCACGATGATGAGTGGCCAGTACCTGCGCAGGGTCCAGGAGAAGTCGGCGATGCCGAGCCGGCCGAGCAGAAGGAACGTGCCGGCCGCGACAAGAAACAATCCCCAGAAGATCTGGTTGCCGTCGATGTGCCGCCGATCGCCGTTCATATCGCCTCCGCGGCTACGCTCTTGATCTCGATTCCGGCCATGATGGCCAGTCCGTTGACGACCAGCCTCCGCCCGCCGGGCGCGGCTTTCGTCTTGATTTCCGCTCCCCCCATGATCGGAACGGTGTTTCCGATCACCTCCCACCCCTCGGGGACTTTGATCTCGATACCGCCCCAGACGGCGATGATCTCGAGCTCGGCCGTCCCCTGTTCCATGTCCGCCTTCGTCAGATCGAGCTCGCAGCCGCCCATGAAGGCGAAGATCCGGCCGCCGGCGTAGTTGCGCGTGGTGACCTTTTCCTTGCGTACCCCGAGGATGGCCCAGATCGTCGACGCCGGCTCACCCGACAAGTGCGAAACACGAAATCCGAAGGCCCGGGCCACGATCGCCAGTCCTCCGAAGATCAGAGCAATCGGCCAGAAGTCGAAGATGGAGAATTGCAGCCAGTCATTGTTGAAGACGATCAGCAGGGCGCCGCCTCCGATCAACAGGATCGGCAGCGTCTTGTTGCGGCGGTCCTGAAACTTCAGGATGCCGATGGCGATGAGGACCACCGGCCAGTAGGGAAGAATCCGATCCGCGTCGGCGAGATCGAGGTTGTCGAGCGTCAGCAGCACGCCGAGTAGGGTGAAGAAGATGCCGACGATCAGCTTCACGCTGATCTTCGCACTCGTCCCGTCAACTGCCGGTGGCTGGTTCTGTGTGATCGATACGTTCATGAGCGAAATCCTTTCGTTGAGCTTCAGCGGCAAGATACGGAGGCTCACGCGGCTTGTCTGCACCCGACCGGCGAACGGTGGTGGAAAGGCGGTGAGTGGAGCCGATCAAAGGATGAAATCTGAAGGATGAAGGATGAATGTGCGGTTTGATTCATCCTTCATCCTTCATCCTTCCGCCTTCATCCTTGCCTCTGCCTCCGTGGTGAAGGCTCTTTCAACGAACCACTAGGAGTCTGCGCGGCAGAACGATGGAGCGAAAACGGTGGCCGAGCCTTGGGCAACCAACGCTGCCGGCCGTGCCGGCCTAGAATGCAGCTCATGAAGAAGCTTCTCCTGCTCGCCCTTCTCACCGCGCAGCCGCTGTTCGCGCAGATCCGTCCCGTCAACACCTTCTCGATCGTGGCGCGCGATCCCCAGACGGGGCAGATCGGCGTCGCGGTGCAGTCGCACTGGTTCGCGGTCGGGCAGATCGTGCCGTGGGCCGAGGCGGGCGTGGGGGCGGTGGCGACGCAGAGTTTCGTCGATCCCTCGTATGGCCAGCTCGGGCTCGATCTTCTGCGCACCGGCAAGTCTGCCCCTGACGCGCTTCGGGGTCTCCTCGGCGCGGACCCATCCTGCGAGGTGCGGCAGGTGGCGATGATCGACGCCGCCGGCAACGTGGCCACATTCACCGGAGCGCACGACATCCAGGCCGCGGGTGGGGTGGCCGGTGGTGGCGACGCCGCGAAGCAGATCCCGTGCGGGACCGCGGGCGGGCTGCTGATGCTCGGGCACGGCTTCTCGGCGCAGGCGAACCTGATGGCCAACGACAAGGTCTGGCCGGCCATGGCAAAGGCATACGCCGAGGCCACCGGCGATATCGCCGATCACCTGCTCGCCGCGCTCGATGCCGCCCAATCGGTCGGCGGCGACATCCGTGGGAAGCAGTCAGCGGCGTTGATCGTCGTCAGCGGCAAGTCGTCCGGCAAACGTTGGCAGGACGAGGTCTTCAATCTTCGCGTCGACGACAATCCAACGCCGCTCGTCGAGCTGCGCCGTCTCGTCGCTCTGCAGCGCGCCTACAACCACATGAACGCCGGCGATCTGGCCACGGAGCACAACGACAACGAGGGGGCGCTGCGCGAGTACAGCGCGGCCGAGAAGATTGCCGCGACGACGACCGGAGTGCCGCAAAGCCGCTACGCCGAGATGATCTACTGGCACGCCGTGGCTCTCGTCAACATGAAGCGCGTCGACGAAGCGCTTCCGCTGTTCGCGCGGTCATTCGATATGGAGCCGGGCTGGCGCGAGCTGACGCCGCGGCTGCCCCACGCCGGGCTGCTGCCGGATGATCCGAAACTGATCGAGCGGATCGTCGGTGCGCACAAGTAAGGACGAAGAACCATCCGCAGATGACGCAGATGAAACCAGAAACCAGAAACCAGAAACCAGAATGCTCCGCTCAGCCGCCATTTCTGGTTTCTGGTTTCATCTTTCTGGTTTCATCCGCGCCATCTGCGGATGGCCTTTTTCAGCCCACCTCTATACTCGCGCGGCATGAGGCTACGCATCGCCGCCGTCGTGCTCCTTCTCTCCGCGCAGACGATCCTCGCCGCACCGCCGGTCGATCGCGCGGCCATGGCCGCGAAGGTCCGCGCGGAGTTTCTCCATTCGTGGAAGGCCTACGAACAATACGCGTGGGGCCATGACGAGCTGCGCCCGATCAGCAAACAACCGCGCGACTGGTACGGCCAGTCGCTGCTCATGACGCCGGTCGATTCGCTCGACACGCTGCTGCTCATGGGCTTCCACGACGAGGCGGAGAAAGCGAAGACGCTGATCGTCGATCGCCTCTCCTTCGACAAGGACATCTCCGTGAAGGTCTTCGAGGTGACGATCCGTCTCCTCGGCGGGCTCCTCTCCGGCTATGAGATGACCGGCGACCCGCGCCTGCTCCACCTCGCCGACGACCTCGGCACGCGCCTCCTGCCGGCGTTCAACTCGCCGACAGGCATGCCCTACATGTACGTCAACCTGCGCACCGGAAAGACCTCCGGCGCCCGCTCCAATCCCGCCGAGATCGGCACGCTCATCCTCGAGTTCGGAACCCTCAGCAAGCTGACGCACAAGCCGGTCTACTTCGACAAGGCCAAGCGCGCCATCGTCGAGCTGTACAAGCGCCGCTCGAAGCTCGATCTCTCCGGCGAGGAGATCGACGTCGAGACCGGCGCCTGGGTCAGCAAGGCCAGCCACGTCGGCGGCGGGATCGATTCGTATTACGAGTACCTGCTGAAGTGCTCTCGGCTTTTTAATGACAGCGGGTGCGCCTCGATGTGGAAGACCACCATCGCCGCGCTGAACAAGCATCTCGCCGACGAAGCGCCGTCCGGCTTCTGGTACGGCGAGGTGAACATGGACAGCGGCAAGCGCACCGCCTCCGAGTTTGGCGCCCTCCACGCTTTCCTCCCCGCCGTGCTTGTCCTCGGCGGCGACGTCAAACGCGGCCGCCGCCTCGAAGAGTCATGCTTCCGCATGTGGACCCTGCGCGGCATCGAGCCGGAAGTCCTCGACTACCGGACCATGACGATCAAAGAGCCCGGCTACCAACTCCGCCCCGAGATCGTCGAGTCGGCCTACTACCTCCACCACGCCACCCACGACCCCCGCTACCTGATGATGGGCCAAACCTTCTTCGACGCCCTCGTAACCCACTGCCGCACCGACGCCGGCTACACGACGCTCAAGAGCGTGGTGACGATGGAGAAGAGCGACCTGATGCCCAGCTACTTCCTGGCCGAGACGCTCAAGTACCTCTACCTGCTATTCGCGCCCGAGTCGGTGCTCGATCTCGACAAGGTGGTGTTCAACACCGAGGCGCATCCGTTGAAGCGGACGTGGAAGGTAAAATAGGGTGCCATGAGCGACGAATCCGATGGCGACGTCGATCAGGAATGGTTGGACGAGATCGAGCGCCGCTGCGCCGCTGTCGATGCCGGAGAGGCAGTCACGTCTGACTGGAAAGAGTTCCGCGATCGGGTTGAACGAGAAATCTTCGGCAGGTGACGAAACCGCTTCGTCCGAACGAGTTTGCTGAAGCCTAATCGCGACGGAGTGGCTGGCGTCTCGCCGACTTTAGCCGCAAGCCAGGGACCAATGTGGCATTGGCACAGACCCTTTTCCGGATGTCAATAGGCACACCGACGACGTTCGCCGCACACCCGCGGCGTAACACGACACACAGGCAGAGGGACACGACACACAGGCGGAGGGACACGACACGCGGGCGGAGGAACGCGACACGCGGGTGGAGGAACACGACACGCGGGCGGAGGAACACGACACGCGGGCGGAGGAACACGACACGCGGGCGGAGGGACACGACACGCAGGCGGAGGAACACGACACGCGGGCGGAGGAACGCGACACGCCGGGCGGAGGGACACGACACACAGGCGGAGGAACACGACACGCAGGCGGAGGAACACGACACGCGGGCGGAGGAACGCGACACGCCGGGCGGAGGGACACGACACACAGGCGGAGGAACACGACACGCGGGCGGAGGAACGCGACACACAGGCGGAGGAACACGACACGCGGGCGGAGGAACGCGACACACTGGCGGAGGAACACGGGAAGATCTCGAGCGCGCGCCTCCCTCCCCTCGAGAGCCCTTCTCCCCCGCGCTTTCCAGCGGGGGAGAAGGGCCTGCCCTGAGCGAGCGCAGCGAGTCGAAGGGTGGCGAAGCCGGAGGAGGGGGCGGTGCTTGCGATGTCCCGACCGGCATCCACGGTTTGGTGCGGCTGCGCGGCGCTGTAAGCCTATCAACGGCCTCCGTGAGCGGACGGAGTCACCATTTCTGGTGATTGATGCGCATCTCGACTGCCCAATCGCCCGAATCGCCGGGACCGATGTGGCACAGATGTTCACCATTATTGGTGAGATTCCGACCTCAACGGAGCATTCGTTCTCGTCACGCGAGCATTCGTTTGTTGTCACGCGAGCGTTCGTTCTCGTCACGCGAGCGTTCGCGTGTGACCTCAACCGAGCGTTCGGCGAACCGGCAAATGTCAGCCCTTCGGACTTAACTGCTGTCCTGCCAGGATTTGGTTAACCCACGTTTCTTCAGACGCTTACGTAGAGTCGCGACGTCCCACGTTCGCCGCCCACTCAGTGAAACTCCGCACTGGCCCGCCGCGCCAACAACTGCCTGGCCACTCGTTCGACCCCCGCGGCGACGTTCGTCCACCCCTCGTCCTGCGTCGGCCACTTCGAGATCGGCTTGCCCATCTCGGGGAGCGCGTTCAGCTTGCCGAAGGGGAGGTTGGTCCAGGCGTTCGTCGGCCGGACGATGATCGGAATGACCTCTGCCGTGCCTGCCTCATGCTTCTTCATCGCCTCGGCGAGCTCGGTTTCGTAGCAGTAATTCGAATCGACGAAGTCCGCGCTGATCAGGAGCAGCACGATGTCGGCTTCGTTCAGCTTCTGCGAGATCTCCTCCGCCCATTCATCGCCCGGATCGATGTCGTGGTCGTACCAATCGGTGATCAGTTTCAGGCGCCGGAGCGGCGACAGATGTTTCTTCAGGCTGAGCCGGTGCCTCGAATCGACATGCGCGTATCTGTAGAAAACCAGCAGCGGCTCCTCACCCGAACTCCCTCGGCCCAGACGCGCGAGACCGTCGTCGCCGAGCCTCGGCGATCGCGGGCCGAGGTCGACGCCGTTCAGAAGATCGCGGACCGGCAGCACGACCACATTCCGATCGATTACCTGTTGCCACTTTGCATCGGCGTCGTTACTTTCCAGGACCTCCAGATCGCGATACGGCACCACGACCTGAGGGTGATTCGGTAGCGGAACCATCTCGGCCGGGTTGAGACGCTGAATGTCGCTGTGGATGGCCTCGAAGTCCTCCCGGATCACCGCCAGCATCCGGCGGCGCGTATCGACCGGGCCGTCGATGGAGATGAAAACGCGGCGTTCCTGCAGGTCGGCCTTTACCAATGCCGTGTTCCCTTCAAAGTTCAGGATCACCCCGGTACGCCAGCGATGCTTCTCGCTGAGGACGTGGGTGCGCACGATGAACCGCGGAAGTAACCCGGATGGAAGCACGGGATAGTGGTATTGGAAATTGAGGCAACCGGCCGGATCGAACTTATCCGCTTCCTTCGGCTGCTGTGGGTCGAGAAGCTCCGGTATCAGATAGCGGCCTCCCGTTGGAAAGCTGAAACAGAGCTCGAACTTCTCCATCAGATCGAGCAGGAACTGGTGCATCTTCTCGGGATAGCGAGTTTGGTCGAGCTCCTTCTTCAAATCTTCGACGCGCAACTCCCCTTTCGCCGCTGCCAGCCGAGTGGAGTTCAACAGCCCGTAGATTCCCTCGGTGACCCAGTGCGGATTGAGCACATGGGTGTCGCGCAGGCGCCGGTCCTCGCGAAAATTCAGAGCAATGCCGAGACGATGGAGGTGGGTGGCCAGACTCTCTTGGGCGCCTTCGTCCTGCTCGCCGTATTTCGCGCAGATGGCACGGTACTCATCGAACGACAGGAAGTTCTTCCTCGTCTTCGAGAGCTTCTCTTTGATCTCGAACCATGCCGCTGGGAATGCTGCGCGAAGATCCGGCAATTGATTCGTTTCGCGCGCGATCGCCTTGCGCAATTTATCGATGCCCAGGCCCTTCGCGCCGGGCTCAGCTTTCGAATCAGGATTGTCGCAGTCTGTCTCCACGAACGCCCTGATTTGCGGGAACTTATCCTGCAATGCGCGCCGGTTCAGGTCGAACGGATCTTTACGGACCTTATTGAGCACCACCAGCACAGGCGATTCGGGAGCGAAGCTGGTTACGATACGCAGCCAGTAGTCGACTTCTGCTTCCTGCTGTCCGCCCCGCCCGTCAAGCACCAGCACGTAAACGCTTCGGTCAGTTAGAAAAAACTGATGCGTCGCGTGCATGATCTCCTGACCCCCGAAGTCCCACACATGCATCCTAACCTCTTCGGCTCGGTTTAGAGCCAGAGGCCATTGAGTAATCCGTATTCCTTGAGTTCGGTCTTCGCGACGAGAGAACCTGTTCTCGACCAGCCGCTTCACAAGCGAGGTTTTCCCGACCTCGCCGCGTCCGACCAGGATTAACTTCGCCTCCCGCAGAGGTCGTCGCTGTTGATCGGTACGAGTACGGGAGTAGTAATCTAGTATCAGGCTTGGTTCTGGGACGTTAAGTTTATCTCGCTCTGGAGACCAATCGATCCATTGCGGCCCTAGAACCGCTGCCGGCAGATGTAAACCGGGATTTTCGTGTAAAAACAACGCATTGAGCGACTTCAATCGGCGAAGGGATAATGGCAGGATGCTCAGGTTGTTGTCAAAAAGGACCAGAGTTCGCAGACCTGTGAGATCGCCAATCGATTCCGGCAACACCGACAGTTCGTTTCTCGCTACATCGAGTATTTGAAGTTGCGTCAGTTGCCCGATCGATTGAGGAAGAGAAATTAGCTGGTTACCAGAAAGGTCGAGTTCAATAAGCTCTGTGAGTTGACCAATTGATGCCGGGAGGGTCGTGATTTCGTTATCCCACATGTCTAGGACTCGCAATTTCGTTAAGCGTCCCAGCCACTTCGGCAGTGCTCTGAGCTTATTACTTGAGACGCGGAGGTTTCTTAAGTTGCCCAGTTGGCACAGTAATTCAGGAAGCGCGGTGAGTCGATTGTCCGCGATGGAAAGGAACTCAAGCTGCGCGAGTTGCGAAAGGGATCTAGGTATCTCCGCCAAACCGAGGCGATCCAAATAGAGGCCCGTAACTTGTTCGTCGCCGGCTTCAGCTAGAGCTTCAGCTATCCGCAGTTCGGCCTCGGCAAAGGCTTCGTCGGCACTCGATTTGGCAGTGAAAGGACGCTTCTTCGATCGCATACCTACATCAATCCTGACAATAGACCGTTTGTCAATCGGAGAAGTGGCGGTTAGAGTCGTTGAAGAACGTTATGAGCAGCGCAGCGCCGTCGATGGTCGGAATGGCATGAGGTTTACGGACCAGGCCGCTAGGCTTCCAATGCCAGTCGTCCCGTCGAGAAGATCTCGGAATTGCAGCTCGGCACGCTCCCCGCACGTCAGGTGACCATGAACCTCCCCTCCATCCTCCTCTGGGGTTTCGCGGCTACCGTCCTGCTGACCAGCCTCACCATCGCGGCGCAGTCGCTGGGGCTGACGCGGATCGATATCCCGTTCATCATCGGGACGATGTTCACGCCCGACCGCGACCGGGCCAAGGTGGTCGGGCTCGTCCTCCATCTCGTCAACGGGTGGGTCTTCGCCATCGTCTACGGACTCTTTTTCGAGAACCTGCATATGGCCACCTGGTGGTACGGGGCGCTCCTCGGCGCGGCACAGGGGATGTTCATCGTGGTGGTGGTGCTGCCGGTTCTTCCCGGCGTTCATCCGCGCATGGTGTCGGACTTTCGCGGGCCGGAGCCGACGCGGTTGCTCGAGCCGCCGGGGTTCCTGGTCAGGAACTACGGGTCGAAGACGCCGTTCGTGCTGCTGTTCGCGCACGTGATGTACGGGGCCATGCTGGGGACGTTCTACGCGCTTTACTGAGCGCGCGGCTCCGATTTCCCTTTTCGCGATGCCTCCTCGAGGTGCAACGCCGCGTGGAGCAGGGCGATGTGCGAGAGCGCCTGCGGGAAGTTGCCCAGCAGCGCTCCGCTCCCGGCGTCAACCTCCTCGGCGAACAGTCCGGCGTCATTGCCGCGGCGGATGACGTCGTCGAAGAGCGTGCGCGCGTCGTCGACGCGGCCGGCCAGCGCCATCGCTTCCACCAGCCAGAAGGTGCAGGCCAGGAAGACGCCTTCGCCGGGCGGGAGGCCGTCCTCGGTCTTTCGGCTGTCGTAGCGGTAGATGAGACCGTCGTGGCCGAGGCCGGCGCGGATGGCGTCGATCGTCCCGAGCATCCGCGGATCGGTCGGATCGATGAAGCCGACGCGGGCGATGAAGAGCAGGCTGGCGTCGACCTCCTCGTCGTCGAAGATGCCGGTGAACGTGTTCCGTTTCGCATCGAAGCCGTGCGCCAGCACCGCATCCTTGATGTCGGCCTTCGCCTTCTCCACGCGGGCGTCGTCGATCTTCATCTGGCAGCGCTTGGCGATGCGTTGCGCGCTGTCGAGCGCGGACCATGCCATCACTTTTCCGTGGACGTGCTGGCGGGGGTCGCCGCGCTTCTCCCAGATGCCGGCATCCGGTTCCTGCCAGCGCTCGCAGACGATCTCGGTGAGACGGCGGAGAAGGTGCTGCACATCTCGGTCGAGCTTCGCGCCGCGGCGCGTGGCCTCTTCGACTGCGCCGAGGACTTCGCCATAGACGTCGAGTTGAAACTGGGAGTGAGCGGCGTTGCCGATGCGGACCGGGCGCGAGCCGCGGTAGCCGTCGAGATGATCGAGGGTCTTCTCCGGCACGTTCGCCTCGCCGAAGACGTCGTAGAGCATTTGCAGATGCGGCTGGGTGAGGCGCGTCGAATAGAGGAGCCAGTCGAGAAAGGCCGCCCCTTCGTTGGAAAAACCACTGGCGTAGAGCGCAGAAACGGTCCAGGAGGCGTCGCGCAGCCAGCAGTAGCGATAGTCCCAGTTGCGCACGCCGCCGATGAATTCGGGGAGCGACGTCGTCGGCGCAGCGATGATGGCGCCGCTCGGGGCGTACGTCAGCAGCTTGAGCACGAGCACGGAGCGGAGGACGAGCGCGCGGTACGGCCCGTCGTACGTCAGTTGCGACGACCAGGTGCGCCAGAAGGAAATCGTCCGCTCGATCTCCGACGCCGCATCGAGGCTGGGAAGAACGGCCGGCGTCGCCTCGTCGAAGCCGAGCGCGAACGTGCGCGACTGGCCGGCGTGCAGCGTGAGGCGCGAGGTTGCCGTGCCGTCGCCGACGGCGAATTCGCAATCGCTGCGAAGGTTCATGACGCGCGCTCCCCAGGAGCAGGAGACCGAGTCGCCGCGCAGCGTCAGCCGCGGCGTGATGAGCCCGTAATCGAGCCGCGGCGAGTAGACGATCTCGATCGGAACCTCTCCTTCGATGACCTCGATGCGGCGAAGCAGTTGCCGAAACGGTGAAAGGCGCTTCTGCTTCTCCTCCTCCGTGAAGACCGGCATCAGATCGAGCATCCGCGCCACGCCGGTCCCGGTCGTGAACGTCGTCTCGATGACGTTCGTACCTTCCAGGTAGCGTCGCTTCGCTTCGTGCTCGACGGACGGCCGGATGGCGAAGAAGCCGCCCTTCTCCGCATCGAGAATGCGCCCGAAGACCGACGCGGAATCGAAGCGCGGCCAGCACAGCCAGTCGATCGAACCGCCTCGGGAGATCAGCGCGACAGAACGCGTACAACCGATGGCCGCGTAGTCGGCGATGGGAGGGTAGGGGGGCACGGTGCTAAACACAGTAAATGAGCCAATGGGGAGGCCAATGTGGCACAGACACTCTTGTCTGTGCCGGGGCTTGCCAAGACTGAAGATTGCAAGCCCTCATCCGCGGCGGCTTCGGCTCAGGCACAGACAAGAGTGTCTGTGCCACATTGGTTCCTTGCCTCTGGCGGCAGGCACGGCTAGTAATTTCAATCCTCGACTGTGAACGCATCGTCCGTTCTACCGCCTCCGCCATCTTCGCAAGAGCGCCACGCCCCCCGCCAGCAACGCGATCCCGCCGGCGATCCCCGCCGCCTTCCACGCCAGTTTTCGTCCGTCGAGTCTGGCCGGCTGCTCCTCGTACGACCGCTCCGGTAACTCCCCCGCCGCCCCTTCCTGCATGGCCAGGTGCAGCACCTGTGCGACGTGCAGCGCCTCCCGGCCGGTCGATTGCGCGATCTGTTCGCGGCAACTGAAACCGTCGGCGATGATGATGGTGTCGCGGGACGCTGCGCGCACCGCGGGAAGCAGGACGCGCTCGCCGATGCGCATCGACAGCTCGTATTTGTCGCGCTCGAATCCGAAGGCGCCGGCCATGCCGCAGCAGCCGGAATCGGGATGGTCGACGTCGAGTCCGAGATTCTTCAGCAACTGCTCTTCGTCGTCGAAATGCAGGACCGCTTTGTGGTGGCAGTGCGCCTGGACCAGCGCTTTGCCGCGCAGCTTCGGCAGTTCGATCCCTTCGCCGATCAGAAACTCCGGTAGCGTCTTCACCGCCTTCGACAGACGCGCCGCGGTTTCGTCGGCAGGGAAGAGATTCGGCAGCTCGTCGCGGAAGACCGAGACGCAGCTCGGCTCGAGCCCGACGATGGGGATGCCTTCGTCGAGCTCGGGCCGCAGCGCATCGATCGTCTCGCGCAACAGGGACTTGGCCATGCCGAGGAAGCCCCAGTCGTAGAGAGGACGCCCGCAGCAGAGGCGTTTGCGCGGGATGATCACTTCGTATCCCGCCGCCTCCAGCACCTCGGCTGCCGCATTGGCGGTGCCGGGGTGGAAGTGATTGTTGAAGGTGTCCGGCCAGAGGAGGACCTTCTTCCCTGTCGCGGCAGAGCGGCGTTTCCTGAACTGTTCGACGAACGTCGTCTTCGCGAACTTCGGCATCTGCCGTTCCGGCGCAACGCCGCCGAGCGTCTTCATGATCGGCAGCGACATCAACGCGTTCGCCAGGTCGGGAGCCATCTGCGCGAGGCCCGCCCACCAATAGATCCAGCCCATCGTGTACGCGCCCACCGGGCGCAGCTTGCGCTCGTAGTAGTGCGAGAGGAACTCCGCCTTGTACGTGGCTATATCGACGTTGACGGGGCAGTCGCCCTTGCATCCCTTGCAGGCCAGGCAGAGATCGAGCGAGTCCTTGACCGCCTCGTTGTTCCAGTTCGCCGGGATCGTCTTCCCCACGAACATCTCGAAGAGCAGGCGGGCACGCCCGCGCGTCGAATGCTCCTCTTCGCGCGTGACCATGAAGCTCGGACACATCGTCCCGCCGTCCAGGCGCCGGCATTTGCCGACGCCGACGCAGCGCATGGCGGCGCGGTCGATGCGGCCGTCGTCCTGCGGAAACTGGAAGTGCGTCTCCGGCGACCAGGGGTGGAAGTCGCTGCCGAGGCGGAGGTTCTCGGTCGGGTGATACGGCATCACCACCTTGCCGGGATTCATCTTCCACTCCGGATCCCAGAGCGATTTGAATTCGTTGAACGCCTGCACCAGCTCCGGGCCGAACATCTTCGGCAGCAACGCCGCGCGCGACTGGCCGTCGCCGTGCTCGCCGGAAAGGGAGCCGTTGTACTTGATGCAGAGGTCTGCCGCTTCGTCGATGTATTCACGAAACTTGGCGATGCCCGGCTCGGTCTCGAGATCGAAATCGTTGCGCGTGTGGACGCAGGCTTGGCCGAAGTGGCCGTAGAGCGCTCCGATATATCCATACCGGTCCAAGAGCGCCCGCAGTTCGCGGAGGTACTTGCCGAGGTGCTTCGGATCGACGGCCGAGTCCTCCCAACCCTCCCATGAGTGCCCCTTGCCGGGGACGAACGCCGTCGCGCCGAGGCCCGACTCGCGGATCGCCCAGATCATCTTCGCTTCTCTCTTGTTGTCGTAGATCCGGTGCGATGGCTTGAACGGCGACGCCGCCAGCGAGGCGATCATCGTCCGGGCGTAGCCGTCCGACGCTTCCTTCGTCTCGCCGCCGAACTCGACCAGCAGCCAGCCTCTCCCTTGAGGCAACAGATCGATCTTGTCGACGTTCAGCCCTTTCGTCTTCATGTCGGCGATGAGGCGGTCGTCGATCCCTTCGAGGCCGATCGGCTTGAATTCGAGCAGGCGCGGCACGTCGTCCGCGGCGAGGTAGATGTCGTCGTATCCGAGGACCACCAGCGTGCGCGACGGCGGGGAGTAGACCAGCCGGCACTTCGCCTCGAGCACCACCACGCAGGTGCACTCGCTGCCGACCAGCGCCTGGGCGACGTTGAATCCGTTCTCGGGGAGAAGCGAATCGAGGTTGTAGCCGGAGACGCGCCGCGGGATCTTCGGATACTTCGCCCGAATGAGATCGCCGTAGGTGTCGCGAATCCGTTTCATCCCGGCGTAGATCTCGCCGCGTCTTCCGCCGCCCGCGATGATGGTTTCCAATTCGGCGTCACTGGTCGGTCCCACTCGCATCCGCACGCCGTCGTACGTGAGGATCTCCAGCTCGTCGATGTTGTCGACGGTCTTCCCTGCCATGAGTCCGTGCACGCCGCAGGAGTTGTTGCCGATCATTCCTCCGAGCGTGCAGTGCGTGTGGGTTGCCGGGTCGGGCCCGAAGGTGAGCGTGTGCGTCTCCGCCGCGTTGCGGAGGTCGTCGAGGATGATCCCCGGCTCGATCCACGCGTACTTCCCCTCGGCATTCAGCTCGCGGATGCCATGCATGTACTTCGAGAAGTCGAGGACCACCGCCACGTTGCAGCACTGCCCCGCCAACGACGTCCCCCCTCCGCGCGCCAGCATCGGCGCACCATGCTTGCGCGCCAGCGCGACGGTGGCGATGACGTCATCCGCATCGCGCGGAACGACGACGCCGATCGGCACCTGGCGATAGTTGGAAGCGTCGGTGGCGTAGAGCGCGCGGGCTCCGTCATCGAAGCGGACTTCGCCTTTGACCGCTCGTTTCAGCTCGGACGCCAGGATCTCCGCATCAATGTTCAGCGTCTGGATGCGGTCGCTGTGCTCGATGCGCGTTCGCACGGGGCGGTCGTGCGGGAAGGCGACGGGGTCGAAGTGATGCATGTCAGACATCGAAGACATCGTATGTCACCGGAGCGCTGTCACAGGAGCGCTGGCGTCTCGCCGGCTGGCCCGGGGGCGTCTCGCCCCCGGACTGCAAGACTCGATACCTTCGCCTGGTAACCTCAGCGGCGAGACGCCGCCGAGCCAGCCGGCGAGACGCCAGCGCTCCGTCTTACTTCATCTTCCCCATCAACTGCTTCATCGCATCCCGAATGATCGCGCTCCTGCTGGGGTCGTGCAGCAGCGACGTGACGAAATTCTTCGCCTCCTCGAACGTGATGTGCGGCGGCAACGGCGGGACCTCGGGGTCGGTGCGAAAGTCGAGAACACATGGCCGGTCGAGGGCCAGCGCCTCGTCCCAGGCCGGACCGACATGTTCGGCGGATTCGACGCGGATTCCTCCCAGGCCGATCGATGCGGCGAAGGCGGCGTAGTTGAACTCCGGCAATTCCTGCGATGCGACGAACTTCGGGTCACCGGCCAGCACGCGCTCCTCCCACGTGACCATGTTCAGGTCGTGATTGTTGAGGACGCAGACAATGAGCCGGGGATCGGACCACTCCTTCCAGTACTTGGCCACGGTCAGCAGCTCTGCCGAGCCGTTCATCTGCATCGCGCCGTCGCCGCAGCAGGCGATGGCCACCCGTTCCGGAAAGGCGAACTTGGCGGCGATGGCGTACGGCACACCGGGTCCCATGGTGGCCAGGTTGCCGGAGAGCGATCCCATCATCCCGCGGCGCATGCGCAGATGCTGCGCGTACCAGCTCGCCGTCGATCCGGAATCGGCGGAGAGGATGCAGTCGTCGGGCAGGCGCTTCGACAGCTCGTGAAACACACGCCGCGGATTGATGCCGTTCACGGCGTCGTCCATGGCTCGCTCGTCCATCAGCTTCCACCAGTCGCGGATCGATTCTTCGAGCGTCTGCAGCCAGGCGCGATCGCTCTTCCGCTGCAACAGCGGGATGAGTGCGCGCAGCGTCTCCTTGCTGTCGCCGACAAGGTTGACCTCCATCGGGTAGCGGATGGAGAGCTGTCTCCCGTCGATATCGATCTGCACTCCTCTAGCAGAACCATCCTCGGGGAGAAACTCCGGATAGGGGAAGCTGGAGCCGACCATGAGCAGCGTGTCGCATCCGGACATGAGATCCCAGCTTGGCTTCGTGCCGAGGAGCCCGATCGTGCCGGTGACGAACGGCAACGCGTCGGGCAGCGCCGACTTGCCGAGGAGCGCTTTGGCCACGCCGCACCCGAGGAGATCGGCCACTTCGACCACCTCATCCATGGCCCGGAACGTGCCGGCGCCGACGAGCATGGCCACCTTCTTCCCCGCGTTCAGAACGTCCGCGGCGCGGCGGAGATCCTCATCCTTCGGAATGATGCGCGGGCTCGTGTAACCGACGCCGGAGTGAACCGTGGCGTGCTTGTGCGGCGGCTCCTCCCACGGCTCTTCCTGCAGATCGTTGGGAATGATGATGGCCGTGACGGTGCGCTGGTCGAGGGCGATGCGGATGGCCCGGTCGATGAGATGCCGCAGCGACCCCGGCGCCATGGCCGTCTGGCAATACTCGCTGGCAACGTCCTTGAACAACGTCTGCAGATCGACTTCCTGCTGATAGCTCCCGCCCATTGCCAGACGTGACGACTGCCCGACGATGGCCACGACCGGCTGATGGTCGAGCTTGGCGTCATACAAGCCATTCAACAGATGGATCGCCCCCGGCCCCGAGGTGGCCATGCAGACCCCGACGTCCCCGGTGAACTTGGCGTGCGCGCAGGCCATGAAGGCCGCCATCTCCTCGTGCCTGACCTGGATGAAGTCGATTTTCCCGTCAGCCCGGTTCAGCGCGCCGAGGATTCCGTTGATCCCGTCGCCGGGATAGCCGTAGATGCGATGGACGCCCCACGCTTGGAGGCGTTCGACGAGGAAGTCGGATGCGGTTTTCGACATGACGGGGAAGAAGAGAGCACAATCTGTGCGCGATTCATGGGATCTGGCGGAAGGGTATGACGCAACGAGCCGTCACCGGTCTCGTGGGAGATCGGCGCCACGTAACGTCGGAGCGAGCAAAGATATGAACGTACTTAGACTTAGATCCACACAGGCACCATCGACTATCGAAAGTGCTACAATTCAGTAAATGGCGACGAGAGCGGTAAAGCCCGTGCCTGAACTCTCTACCGTAGAGACTTTGTCTCTGCACGCAGGACACCGAGCGGCCGTGTATCGAGCTGTGGGTATGTATGTGATCTTGCTCTCGGGGCTGGCGATCGTGCTTTCGTTTTTCGGTTTCTCCTCTGATGCCAGGTTCATCCTAAGGTATGTTACGGCTGGCAGCGGCGCAACGGTGTTCATGCCGTTTGTGCTGAAGTACATGAAGTGGGCTGGGATTCGAGATGTCTGTCAAAACTTGAAGGTCTTGCTAGCTCAGTCGGCCGAACAGCCAGGAGCGGTTAGCAACGCAGCGCTCACCTTGATGGCCGGTCAGTTTTGGACTCTATACAAGGGTCTGTGGAGGGCGTAATGCCTGATTTATCCGTCACCGAGACAATAGACCTAATCGCGACTCAGGAGCGGCGGCAATTCCGGGCAATTATTATCGGGTCCGCTTTAATCGTGATCGTATGGGCCAGTCTTGCTTATGCGGCCTATCAACGACTACATTCACTGCGTGTCGAGATCGCCGAAGAGCAACAGCAGCAGCAGAAACTGACGTCAGCTGTAGCACGACTCATTCAGCAAAAGCAAGCGCTCGAAGGCAAAGTTGGTAAAGATATCCCGCTTCAGTATCTTGTCAAGCCACTCCTGAGTTCATCTGAAGTCCCTGGACTTCGCGACGTGCATGGACACCAAGTGTTCGATTTTATTCTTTATGTCTATGTTCCGCCTTCTCGCGTCTCGGAGCTGGAAAGCGTGGCCTACGTGATCAATCATCCGGAACGCCTTAGGCCGTTGGTGCGAAGCGATGATCAATTAGGCCAATTTGCAGTCAAATACCGTGGTACCGGATGCTTTGCGCCTGTGATTGTGCGGGTCACGCCTAAGTCAAAACCGACGTTTGATCTACCCTTTGACATGTGCGACGCCTGGCGCGCTGAAGCGGCGGCGCGTGCGCATGCACAGTAATAAACAAACAGATGCGTGTCAGAGGTAAGCGCCGTTTGGCGTCGTTTTGAGTAGGTCGGGGTCGCGTGGGTTTCGAACGTCCGTTGATCAATTCCAGAAACCCTACGCGACTCCTGCCGGAGTCGGATGAATGCCCGGGAAACGATTTCCGGTTGTCGCTCGCTTGGACCACCGGCTACCGTACGAGTCGCTCCAGCGACGTTGGCGTTGCCTCCAGATTTAGAACTTCACGCCGAGGATTACGCGCCTTCTCGGTGACGCATACCCCACGACCTCCTCATACTTCGTATTCGCCAGAAAACGCAGTGGTGCCAGGCCTTCGTTTTGGACCCCTATCCAGGGAGGTAAGAACCAGCAGCTCGGCTGGGCCGCCGGTCAATAGCCCGCCCTCTTGTCCACCACGTTCAGCAACGCCTCCCCCCGCTCGAAACGGGCGAGGTTCTCGAGGAAGCAACGCATGGCTACCTCGTGCGAGTCGTCGGTATGGTCGGCGCAGTGCGGCGAGAGCAGCACGTTTTCGAGTGCCGACAGCGGGTGGTCGGGGGGGAGGGGCTCGGCGGCGAAGACGTCGAGCGCGGCGCCTTTGAGGTGATGGGACTCGAGCGCGGCGAGGAGCGCTCCTTCATCAACGACGGCGCCGCGGCCGACGTTGATCAGCACCGAGCCCGGCTTCATCCGCCGCGGATCGACCAGTCCGCGGGTCGATCCGGTGAGTGGCGCGCAGACGACGACGTAGTCGGACTCGGTGAGCACCTCGTCGAGCGAGCCTTGCCGGCGCGAGAACGGGATCACTCGCATGCCGGCGCATCGCGCCGCCACCGCCCGGCCGATCGATCCGTAGCCGACGATGCCGACCGTTTGCCCTTCGATGCGCTGGACGTTGAACGGCTCCCATCGCCGCACCCGCATCAGCCGCGGAATGTCTTTGGCGAAGTGAAGGATCGCGGCGAGGACCCATTCCGCCAGCGCGGGCGCGAAGATCCCCCTGCCGTTCGTCACTGGGACGTCGATCTCCGGGAAGAGGAGGTTCTCCACGCCCGCGGAGAGCGCGTGCACCCACTTCACGCTCGGAATCCGCGGCCAGACTTCGCGAAGCCGCGCTCCGGCGCGCGGGTGAACGAGCACGATCTCGGCGTCGCCGTCTGTGGCGTACTCGGGCAGCATCGAAAGCGGCGCGAAGTCCGGCGGTCCGAGGTAGAGCAGGCGCATGGGGCAACTCTATCCTGACGCGCCTGGCGTAATGTGGTTTGGCGGTATGCGTTACAGCGCGCGCGGGACGCGCGCGGTCCCAGGGAGGCGAGAACCAGCAGCTGGGGTGGGCCGCCGTTGGCGGCGGCCCTTGCGAGTGGGCTTGGTGGTCAGAACTTCACCCCTAGAATCACCCTCCTGCTCGGCGACGCATACCCCACAACCTCCTCATACTTCGCATTCGCCAGATTCTCGATCTTCACGAACGGCGTCAGCCGCGAGAGCCGGTACTGCACATTCACGTCGACGGTCGTGTAGGCACGGTTCGTCGTACGCGTGAACGGCAGTACGGCGAGGTTGTCGTCGCGCTCGCCGGTGCGGAGGAGGGCGAGGTTGGTGTCGACGGCGCCGGTGCGGTAGCCGGCGGAGATCGAGCCGGAGTGCTTGGGGCGGCGGAGCAGGCGCAGGCCCGTCGCTTCGTCGTCGTTGCGGTGGAGGTAGGTGTAGCTGAAGGCGGTGTAGACGTTGGCGCTGACGTGCTGCGTGGCGCCGAGCTCGAGGCCGTCGCTGCGGACGCGGCCGATGTTCTGGGAGATGAAGGTGACCGGGTCGAAGGTGATGAGGTTGCGGTAGCGGGTGTTGAAGTAGGTCAGGGAGAAGAGGCCGTCGCGGCCCATGGCGGCGTCGTAGCCGATCTCGTAGCTGCGGTTGCTCTCGGCGCTGAGGTTCGGGTTGCCGAAGAAGGGGAAGTAAAGCTCGCCGAGGGATGGGGCGCGGAAGCCGCGGCCGAAGGCGGCGCGCCACTTCGTGGCGCCGGTGACGATGGCGGCGGCGATGCGCGGCGAGGTCTGCGAGCCGAAGACGTCGAAGTGGTCGCTGCGGACGCCGGCGCTGAGCTCGAAGCGTGACGTCTGTCCGATCGGGTGCGTGTAGCGGTCTTCGATGAAGTACGAATGGTCGGTGCGTCGCTTGTCGAGGAAGTTCGGGCCGAAGTTGGTCACGTCGTTGACGACGTCGTGATCGTATTCGCCGCCGGCGACGATGGTGCCGACCGGCGTGGTGAAGCGTGTCGTCAGGCGGGCGCGGCGGGTCTTGGCGTCGGTCGACGTCGACGTCGTGAAGGGATCGGCGGGATCGTGGAAGTCGTCAACGCGGTGATTGTCGGAAAGCGTCAGGTCGGTGATGAAACGTCCAAGGGTGAGCGTGGCGGGGATGGCGATCTGCGTCTCGGTTCCGTTCTGGCGGCGGTCGAGGCTGGGGACGAGCGCCGTCCCGGCCGCATTGGTGTTGAAGGGGATGCCGAGGTTGTAGGAGGTGTGGCGCGCGGCCGCGCCGAGGGAGAAAGCGTCGGAGGAGGACCACTTGAGGTTCGCGCCGCCGCTGTTCTGACGGAAGTCGTCGTTCGGGTTGAAGCCGTCGTCGGTGCGGTGCTCGTAGGTGCCAGCCGCAGTCAACGTATCGCTGGCGTATGCGGCGTCGATCATGGCGTTGCGCAGCCCGTGGCTTCCGCTTTCGAAGTCGCCATGCACGCCGCTGGTTCTCGGCGCCGTCAGCACGTTGATCACTCCGGCCATGGCCTCTGAGCCGTACAACGCAGAAAACGGGCCGCGGACGACTTCGATCTGTTCGACGCCGGCGGTGGAGAAGCGTCCCCAGTCGTAGCCCGAAAAGTACGGGTTGTTGAGGACGATGCCGTTCCACATCACCAGCGTTTGCGTCGACGCGGCGCCGCGCGTGAAGAGCGAGGTGGCCTTGCCGGGCGATCCGCTGCGGGCCAGGACGAGACCGGGCACTTCGCGGAGGACGTCGGCGACATCGCGCGCGGCGCGTTCGTCAATGTCTGTCCGGGTGATGACGGTGACCGCGGCGGGCGTCGCCTGCACGCTTTCGGGCAGAGACGAGGCGGTGACGACGATCTGAGCCTCGATCGTTGGTGAGGCATTGGTGGGTTGTTGGGTGGATTGAGCGAACGACGGGACGACAAAGAAGAGAGACAGTGCGAGAACACGCTTCATGACGACTCCTTCCCTCCGAAGAAGGCCGATCAAAAGTGGGTTCCGAGCCAGCCGGTCTCCTGGCTTCCGGGTCATCCTCGTCGCGCCGCCTTCCCGCATCGGGAGATGCAGTGGCTTTCGTGGAGCGAGTCGTCGCCGGTCACAGTGGCGGGGGCCGCGCCGGCATCACACCGGCTTCCCGTTCACTGACTCAGAGGAAATTGGGAAAGAACTTCTCACAGTCTATCCTGCGCTGCCGCGAAGCGGAAGCGTCAGGATCTCCGGTGAGACCGCGCGGTCGTGGCCATCGTGACAATTCGTGCGATTGCCACCGGTGACCTCTCGGGACTGTCTACTAATGATGGTTATCGCGGTGCCACCGGAGATCCTGACGTCCTACGGCGTCAGGATGGACTGACGACTGTCTACTAATGACGGTCAGCGCGGCGACACCGGAGATCCTGACTGCTTCCGCTTCGCGTCGCGTCAGGATGAACTACTTGTGCGTCAGGATGAACTACTTGGGCCTCGCCTTGAACTTCTCCCACAGCAACGTCTGATTCGTATCCAACGTGATCTCCTCCCCACCGATGAACAGCCGTTTTACGTGGGTGACGATCTCCAGCGGGTCGCCGTCGGTGACGATGATGTTGGCGAGCTTGCCGGTTTCGAGGGAGCCGATCTTGTCGGCCAGGCCGAAGATCTGGGCGGGGGTGATGGTGACCGAGCGCAGCGCCACATCCTTCGGCAGTCCGAAGGCGGCGCAAGCGGCGGCGTTGTAGGGGAGGTTGCGGGCATTGTGGGAGTCCTGCGACTGGATGGCGAAGGGGATGCCGGCGTCGTTCAGCGTCTTGGCGTTGGTGAAGACGAGATCGTACGGATCGTCCTCACGCGGCGGTAAGGAAAGGATCGGGCCGAGGATCACCGGGATGTTGCGCGACTTCAGCTCGGGGATCACACGGGCGACATCCTCGGCGTCGGCGAGGATCACCTTGAGCTTGAACTCGTCGGCGAACTTGAGCGCGGCGCGGATGTCGCGCTCGAGGTTCGCGTGCATGACCACCGGCTCGCGGCCTTCGACGACGGGAACGAGTGCTTCCAGGATCACGTCGCGGTCGTTGCGCTTGATGTCGGGATGGCTGGTTCGCGCCGCGGAGGCCTTCGCGTACGCCTGTGCATCGCGAAACGTGTCGTGCAACTTGTCGATCTGCTTCGTGTAGTTCTTCGCTGCTTCCTTGGCCGCCTCTTCGTCCTGCGGGACTTCGTCGAACGAATTGTTGCGCAGGCGGGGGAAGTGGATGTGCATCGCCAGCGGCGCTTTGAGCGTCATCTCCTGTGGCGTCCAGCCGGCGAGCTGAATCATCGCGGACGATCCCGAGATGATGCCTCCCGCGGGCTCCGTAACGACGGTGGTGATGCCGTTGACGCGCGTGACCGGGATGACGTTGCTGTGCGGATTGACGGCGATCTCGGCGCGGGCGTTGGGATTGATGTCACCCAGCTCCGCCGTATCGACCGTACCGGGGACGGCGCTGATCTCCTCGAGGCCGACGTGCGAGCCGCTGTCGATGAGACCGGGGTAGACGAAGAGTCCCGTGCCGTCGATGACGGTCGCGTTGGCGGGGATGGCCACGTTTGCGCCGACGGCGGTGATGACGCCGTTGTTGAACACGATCGTTCCGTTAGGAATCGCCGCCGAGGTGACCGGGACGATGGTGGCGTTGCGGATGGCCACCAGCGGCTTCTTGCCGGGGCTGTTGATGATGACCGATTGGGCGAAGGCGGATGACGCCACCAGCACCGCTGCGATGAAGAGCTTAGTTTTCATCGGTCACCTCCGGCTTCGCTTCGTCGTCGCTGTTGCCGGGCTTGCCTGGCTTCTTGTTCTTCGCCTCGTCGTCCGCTTCTTTCTTCAAACGGTCCGTCTTCTCTTTGGCCATCTCTTTGCGCATAACCAGATCGTGCTGGCGGTCGAAGAGGATCTCGCCGTCGACGAGCGTCGTTTCGACGCGGGAGTAGGTCGAGAACGGATGGCCGGTCCAGATGACGATGTCGGCGTCTTTGCCGACGTCGATCGATCCGAGGCGGTGGTCGAGGCGGAGCTGCTTCGCGCCGTTCAGCGTGCAGAGTTTCAGCGCCTCTTCTTCTGACAGGCCGCCGTACTTCATCGCCTTGGCCGCGTCCTGATTGAGGCGGCGGGCCAGCTCGTCCGAGTCGGAATTGACGGAGGTCAGCACGCCGGCATTCGTCATGAGTGCGACGTTGTACGGGATGGCGTCATAGGCCTCAGCTTTGAATCCCCACCAGTCGATGAACGTGCCGCCGCCGACGCCATGCGCGGCGATCTCTTTGGCAACTTTGTAGCCCTCGAGCACGTGCTGCAGCTCGCGGATCTTGAAGCCCTGCTCGTCGGCGACGTTGAGCAGCATCATGATCTCGTCGGCGCGGTAGCAGTGGGAGTGGACGTCGATCTTTCCCTTGAGGACGTCGACCATCGTCTCCATCAGGATGTCGCGCCGCGGCGGGATCGGGTTATCGCCGCGCTTCTTCTTCGCTTCGTATTCGTCCCAGCGCGCGGTGTAGTCCTTGGCGTCGATGAACGACTGCCGGATCACTTCCTCCACGCCCATGCGCGTCTGCGGATACTGCGCGGGGATGCCCGGCGGGGGACGGAAGTTGGATGACTTCGGGTTTTCGCCGAGAGCGAACTTGATGGTGCGGGGAGCATCGGCGATCGGCCATTCCGAGACCGGATGTCCCCACTTCCATTTCACGATCTGCGACTGCCCGCCGATCGGATTCGCCGAGCCGTGCAGCACCAGCGCGGTGGTCGTCCCGCCGGCGAGCTGGCGATAGACGTTGATGTCTTCGTTGTTCAGCACGTCGCGGATGCGCACCATGCCGGTATTCGGAAGCGAGATCTCGTTCACGCTCCCTTCGACCGCGGTGTGGCTATGCGTGTCGATGATGCCCGGCATCACGAACTTGCCCGCCGCATCGATGACCTGCGCGCCGGCCGGAGCCGTCACCTGCGCGTTCGTTCCCACCGCGGCGATCTTTCCTCCGTGAACGAGGATCGATCCATGCTCGATCTTTCCGTGCGTGATGGTGAGGATGGTGGCATCGCGGATGACGATGTCCTGTGCGGACGCGGCGGTTGCGATCAATAGGAACGCCAGCGCGAGGACGCGGGTGTCGGGTGTCGGGAGTCGGGCGTCGGAGCACGAGCGCCGTTCTACGACTCCCGACTCCCGACCCCCGACCCCCGCCGTTTCATTTTCCATTCTCATTTCCTGCTCCCCGTGAACGGGAACGTGCCGAGCGTCGTCGACACCGTCCCTTCCATGTTCGCGCCGTGCAGCGTGCCGTGGAAGACCCAGTCGCCCGCTTCTTCCTTGCCGCGGCCGGCGATGGAGAACTGCACCGTGGTGCCGTCGAACGTGCCGTTGCCGATGTCGCCGGCGCCGCGGTCGCCGGAGAATGTGCCGCTGATCTGGCCGTTCTCGACGTGCAGCGTGGCGGAGATGTTCACGTCGCCGGCGGTTGCCTTGACGACGAAGCTCCAGGTGCCGTCGACGCCCGTCGTTGCCGTCGTCCCCGTCGTCCCCGGCTTCTTCTTCTCATCCTCGGCAGGGACCTTGGTCTCGCGGCCGTCGACGAAGATCCGTTTCACCTTCGACTCTTTGTCGAAGATCGGCTTGTCGGTGATGACGAGGTTGGCGATCTTGCCGCGCTCGAGAGAGCCGAGCTGACGGTCGATGCCGATGATCTTTGCGGGATTGATCGTGGTCGCTTTCAGGGCGTCGTCGGCGGAAAGGCCGTTCTCGATGGCCTTGCGGATGCCGGGGAGATAGTCGCCGGTCTTCCCCGCGCCGCTGACGAGCGCGAAGAGGACGCCGTTCTTCGCCAGGGCGGCGGGCGTGGTCGGCGCGAGCTGGCGGTCGCGGATGACGCGCAGTGGCTGTTCTTCGCGATCCTCCTTCGATGTTGGAGCCACGGGCCACTTCGTCGAAACCAGCAGCGGTGCGCCGAGCGCCTTCAACTCGTCGGCCATGCGATAGCCCTGGCGGGCGCCGGCGATGATCATCCTCACGTTGAATTCCTTGGCGATGGCCTCGGCGCGCCGCATCATCAGATCACTGTCGGCCACGAAGACGACCGGCACGTCGCGCCGCAGCACGCCGCCGAGGGCGTCGAGCGACGGGCTCTCGTCAGGGCGCTTGTAGCCGGCCGGGGTTTTGTCGTAGATCGCATGCGCCGCGGCGTGTTGCTGCGCGTCCAGCAGCGTCTGACGGATGTACGAGATCACGCCCATGAGCGAGTCGGGATAGGTCCAGGCCGGACGGGGATTGAAGGAGATCTGCTGCGCGGCCGGATTGCGGATGACGCGCGATTCCATCGTCCCGCCGCCCCTCCCGTCGCCGAGGTTGAGAGCGACAGACTGGCCGTTGAAAATGCCGAAGGCCGGCGCGGTGACGATCGTCGTCACGCCGGTGGCGCGCTTGGCCTCGACGTCATCGTCGGAGATCTTGGCCTCGCGGAAGGCGAGAAAGGCCGGACCGGTCTCCGGAAGTTGTTCCGGGGGAGCGTTGCGCGCGCCGCCGCCTCCTCCTCCGCGCCGCCGAGGTGCGCTGGCGCTCGGAAATCCGAGCGACGTCTGCGCGTCGATGAGGCCGGGGTAAACGTGGGCCCCCTTCACGTCGATGATGGTGGCGTCGAGCGGAATCACCACGGCGTCGCCGACCGCTTCGATCAGTCCGTCGCGGATGATCACCACGCCGTTCGGAATCTCCGGCCCGCTGACCGGATGAACCGTTCCGCCGGTGATCGCATACACGCCCGGCGCGTCGGCAAAGCCCGGCCACGCGGCGAGAAGAAGGAGGATGAAACTCGAAAAACAGAGGAAACGTCTGGACATTCGCACCTCCGCGGCGCGACATGATACGGGATGTAGCGGGTGTCGCTTGTCGGGGGTCGGGTGTCGGAGAGGAAAATTTCGACGCGGGAGTCGGGGGTCGGGAGTCGGGAGTCGGAGCGTCCGTCTACGCGTCCGCCGCTCCGACCCCCGACCCCCGACTCCCGCGTACCCAGTTTGACTCCTCTATCCCCCTTCGCTACGCTCACCGGCCTCCATGGTCCTCTTCAACTACGCCACCAAAGAGATCACTGCGAAGATTGTCTACTACGGCCCGGGTCTCTGCGGCAAGACGACGAATCTGCAGTTTGTCTATGACTCGCTGCCGTCGAACAACAAGAGCAAGATGCTCTCGCTGGCCACGAAGACGGATCGCACGCTCTTCTTCGATTTTCTCCCTCTCGACCTCGGCAAGATTCGCGGCATGCGCACCAAGCTGCAGCTCTACACGGTGCCGGGGCAGGTCTACTACAACTCCACGCGGCAGCTCGTGCTGAAGGGGGCCGACGGCATCGTCTTCGTCGCCGACAGCCAGGACCACGCCACCGACGCCAACATTGAGTCGCTGCAGAACCTCGAGGACAACCTCAAGCGCCAGGGCGTGCGCATCCGCGAGATTCCGCTGGTGATGCAGTTCAACAAGCGCGATCTGTCCAACGCTCTGCCGGTCGCGGCGATCGACGCCGAGGTGAACAAGCTCGGCGTGCCGCATTTCGAATCGGTGGCGACCATGGGCCTCGGCGTGGAAGAGACGCTGAAGGGGATCACGCAACTGGTCCTGGCCCATCTCGTCAAGAAGTACGGGCTGGAAGGCTCCGAGCCGAGCGAGCGCGACATCCAGATTCTGAATGCCGCGGTTGCGCAGGAGCCGAAACCTCCCGATACGTTGTGGGACGAGGACGATGTCTTCGCCGAGCCCCCTCCGCCTCCACCGGCCTCGGCGTTCGCGCTCGACGACATCAGCGGCGCCGAGGACATCCCGCTCGTTCCGACGGAACTGATCGGCTCTCCACCCCCTTCGCCCCCTCCAGTGTCGCCTCCGCCAGCCGCCGAACCGTTCGAGGATTTCGAAGACTACTTCGCCAGCCCGCCGCCGATGCCCGCACCCGCAGCACCGCCGTCGTCATCGGGCATCTCGGTGCGCGGCTCCACATCGGCCCTTGCCCCTTTGAGCGAACCAACTGAGGTCCCGATGATGTCGATCGAGATCCCGCTCCCCGACGGCATTCTCAGCTCGCTCCCCGACCTCAGCGTCCCCGCCGAACGCCGGGCCTCCGACGGACTGGTCAAAGAAGTGACGGTCCCGCTCAATCTGACGATGGAGGAGCTCCGCCAGCATCGGCGGCTGCGGCTGAAGATCACGCTGGATGTGAATCTGCTGTCGTGACGCGAAAATCAGAAATCAGAAAGCAGAAAGCAGAAGTGAAAACCGGTGGCTTCCGGCTTTCTGCCAATCCGAAATGTTGCTGATGTGTGCGGCGTTGTCCGAACCGCCGTGGGCTCATTTCTGCCTTCTGCTTTCTGCTTTCTGCCCTTCAAAACGGAGGAGTGGCCGAGTGGTTTAAGGCAGCGGTCTTGAAAACCGCCGTACCTGCAAGGGTACCGTGGGTTCGAATCCCACCTCCTCCGCCACGTCGGCGGACCTTCCGCGACATTTCCGCTTCCGTACATTCCCGCGCGCATTGGCTGTTCTCGAAGCGCACGGGGTGTGTCTGTTCACGAATGACTCGCTCGCTCTTTTCGGCGTGTCGGATGGAGACTTCGTCGGCTCAAGGAGCGAAGCAGGGTAGGGAAATCTCGCGCCGCATCACTCCTAAACTGAGGGACATGAGAGTATCTTGCTGAGCATCGCTCCACCAACCCAAGAAACACTAGTCGTTTCGATCGTCTGACTATGTCGACGCTAAAGTTTCTATTCGCCCTGGGCGGTGCAATCTATGTGATCGCTACCGGAATGCGGGCGGTTAACGAAGACGAGTGGGGACAGTTTGCGTGCGGATGCTGTATCGTGCCCGTCCTCGCTTTCGCGATAGCTCCTCTCCTGTGGACTGACCTCCATCCGAACACTCCAAATGTACTAAACGGCGTAGTTCACCCTTTATTCGATGCGCTAATCGGCGGCCTCATGTCTGTGGGGGCAGTTTTAATGTCGGGTATCGTGAACTACCGATTGAACAAGGAACAACGTGCCTATAACGACCTCATCAAAGGTCGGGGAGCGTCAAATCTGGATAGGGCGCACAGGCCCGCCACACCGGTGTTGGAGCGTATTCTCTCGCATCCTCTCGTGTCCCTTCTCGCCTTCATCGCGTCCATCCTCACAATCCTAGCCTTCTACTTTCAATTCCTCCGGCGGTGATGCGTGGTCTCCCCGCTGGGAGTTCATTCAGAACCTTCAAGGTCGTCGAAGGCTGAACGAGGTTCATCAGCTTGAGATCGCCGACAGCAAGTCGTCCGCGTGCGGACTATTTGCTTCCCTTCGGAGACGTATGCGCGTATCGGCGAGCTTCTTGCGTATCCCGTACGTGATGGCAAAGCGACCAGACATCCTCCAGAAGTTAGATCATGCGAAGCAGCGCGCCCGTAACGAAACGCCTGAGTTGCAACAGCTCTACGCGGCCTACGGAATCCTCTACCTCGATGTCATCGACGGCAATCTGGACGACGCGATCCTGCGAAACCTCGTCAAGGTGACGATGGCGAAATCGTGACCAGAAAGTGCGCATGAAGGCTATCCAGCAGTCGTGTCGCCCTCGCGAGGAGGTCCGTGAAGACCAACGACAGCGGTTTCGTACCGATACCGACTGCAGCTGACGCCTTCTGATAACCTGCCCCTTTGCGGTGGCCGACACCCGTCGAACGCAAGGACTGCAAGTTCCGAAGAAACTTCACGTGCACATCGGCATCCGGGAGTCCCTCGCTGGTGATGAACTCCTGCAGCTTAGTGATGCCCGGCACGTCCTTCGTAGCACCACGATTGATGAGTGCTTCCTCGTTGATCGAATCATTCAGGAGCTTCGTGAGCGATAGGACGAGGCCATCGAACTCTGCCTGTTCATCGGTCATGGGGATGCGCAAGGCAGTGAAGTTATGCGTATCTCCGGCGTGCAGCGGCCGGAATAACTGCCATCCGAAGCATTCCGCCCACGCCTCTTGAAACTGCACGAATCGTTGCTTGAACACCAAGTCGCCGCGCTCCGCGGCGGTGAACTGGGCGAGCATGCTGCGACGGAAGTGCACTTCGCTAACCGTGCCGTCCGGGGGGACGTTGTAGCTGCGCCAGTACTTCTGCTCTTCAAGCGGCAAGCGTCCGAGGTCGCCAAGGTGCACGATGATGTAATCAGGGCCATTGTTGTCCAGCCGCAAGCTCCACAACGCGCTGCAGGTCAGCTCTCCGTCGATGACGGCGTACTTTGCTGGTTGGGCGAAGTACTTCGTGAGTACGTCGCGGCGGAAGAAAACCAGCGTAACGAAGTGTGGCGCACCCCTGTTCTTGCCGAAGTGGTTCGCGAGCTGCTCCGGGTCGCACGTGAACTCGCGCAGCTCACCTTGATCGGTGCGGCCGATGATGAACTGCTCGTGCTGCTTTGCTTCGTTGTACGGCCAGATGCCGGATTGCTCCTTGGGCAGCGGCGGAACGTAGCGCTTGCCGATCAGGCGGGAGTACGTGTCGCTACCGGCTTTGAAACTCTCCTGCACCGTGTACTCATACGCTAGGAGCTTCCGACGTACTTCGACGCGCTGCTCCTCCGGCGGGATCTCGTCAAGCGCGAGTGGTGAGAAGACATAGCTGTCGATGCCCACGCTCAAATGCATCCGCTTGATCGCAAGAAACTGCCGGACGGCGTAGGTCTTCACGTCCACGTGGTCATCGCCGAGGCGCGCGATAACTTCCTCGCACCCGCGATCATTCACTTTGATGAAGACGCTCCGCAACGGGTCGAAGCTGAGGTTGTGGAAGAGTCGGAACTCTTCAAGCAACTCGACCGCCTTGGGCCGATGATCGTGAAACAGCCGGACGAGCACCAACGGCTCCACACCCATTTGGCCGAAGCGGTCGTAACCAACCTTGCCTCCTCGCATGAAGCACGAGGGACCGCCGTCACCGATACTGAGATCAAAGCCCAGGCCGGCCTGATACGCCTTCAGACGCCTGGTAGGAACGAGCGCGCTGAAGATCGTCTTGGTGTGCACATCATCCCCTTCGACGTGGTACACGGTCGTCCACTCTTGCGATCCCACGCTCTCAAGCCAGGCACGGTGTTCTCCTTGGAGTACTCGTTCGCGCTCGGTCACGATGTCAGTCCTCAGCCAGGTTGTGTTAAATCGTGGCCGGTTGAACAGTAATTCCAGAGCGGCGTCGGCGTCGCGTGCTGGGGCCCGAAGAGAGGATCCCGGCATTGAGATTGAAAGTGCCAGGCCTTCGTTTTTCGCACGACGCTAAACTACTGAGCCGAGACGTTTTACTGGATGCTGATTTCGGCGTTGGATCGGTGCGATCGTTATTTGGACCAATCAGCTAGTGGCCGGCGTGGCAAAGAAGAGCGGATTCGAAGGCCTGACCCTTCGGTGCCAGGGGCTGTGGGTTCGAATCCCACCTCCTCCGCCAAAGCCTGAGCAGTGCCGTGTCAGCGCCTCATCCAGCAGACCACGGATTCAGAAACGGGCAATTACGGCGCCGGGTTGAAACGCGCGTCGCCATGCCAGCAACGCGGAAAGAGAGGGACGATGCCCATCGTCCCTCCCTGTTGTGTGCGAAAAACCTCACGTCATGGGCAGGGGGGCAGGCACGGAATGGTTGAGCCACGCGTGGCCTTCCATGGCCCGTGAGTCTGTGTACCACTGGTAATCGTGACGGTAACCGTGTCGCCATCGACGGACCCGGTAAACCGCGCCGCTGTCGGCACGTTCGATTGCGGCGGGGGTCCGAAGATGACCGTGAACGTGCCGTCGGTCATGAAGGTGCCCCGGTCGTTCACCGGGGGCCGCGGCAAGGAACCGCTGCCGCAACCAGCAGCGATAGTCACGGATGAGGCGGTGACGTCGAGACACATCTGCGTACTGGACCAGTGGCCTTCGGCGAGCAAGACGGCCGTGCCAGTTCCAGGCTCGGTCGGACTCCTCATGCGGCCGCAAGAAGCTGCGAGGAGGAGCGCAAACAACGTGAGAATCGGAATCCTTGATTTTATAGAGAGCATGGTTGCCTCGGAAATCACCTGACGTCAGTCACGTATGTATCGCCGTTCGAACCGAGCGTGTGTGCGATCCACGCGTCGTTCCATCGCGCGCCGTCCGGGTAATTATGCCGCCAGATCTCATGGTAGTCGCCGATGAAATAACTGGTCGGGTTCGACGAGATACCGCTGATCGCCGATGGGCCGAGGATGGGAGAAGATTGAAGGTGCCAGGCCTTCGTTTTTCGCACGACGCTAAACTACTGAACCGGAACGCTTTACTGGATGCCGATTTCTGCGTTGGATCGGTGCGATTGTTATTTGGACCAATCAGCTAGTGGCCGGCGTGGCAAAGAAGCGCGGATTCGAAGGCCTGACCCTTCGGTCCCACGTCCGGATTCGAAGGCCTGACCCTTCGGTCCCACGTCGTTCGCGATGAGGATCGCCGGGCGCAGACACGCCGCCGGCAGGCGCTGAACATCGTTACGCGTCGGAGGACTTTGACTTCGCGTATTCTCAACTGATGGGTCGAGCTCGGAAGCGCGGAACCGTCGGCAAAAGTGGCCCGCAGACGGGCGTCGGCAAGAGTCATCCAACCCGATTCCTCGCCACACGCGCGGGCCGGGTGGCGCTCTTTTGCGTACTCGCCGGGGCGATGGTAATCGCCTTCCATTCCGGCGTTGAGGCGCTCTTTCCCCTGGCCAACAATGTGAGCCCTTCGGGCGATGACTGGTGGTCCTACCATCGCTTCGCGGTCAGTGTTCTCAACGGCGGCATGAGCATGCCGGCCGTGCAGGGCCCGTACACGCGTCCGGGCGGGTTCGGATATGTCTACTTTGTCGCCGCTGTCTACGCATTCGCCGGCGTCCGCTCGCAGGCGGTGTACCTCATCCAGACGTTCCTGCTCGCTCTGTCCGTTCTCGGCTTCGTCCACGCCTTTCGCCGGCGCTTGACTCCGTTCTATCTTCTTCTCTACGGCCTGCTGGTCATCGTCTTCGCCTACCTGGATCACTTTCGCTTCTTTACCTTCCGGCTCCTCAGCGAGAACCTCGTGATCTTTCTGCTCGCGGCGCTTTTCATCGCGTTCGAGCGCCTGCTGTCCAGCGGCTCGCGGCTCGCCGCCGCCGCGACCGGGCTTCTTGCCGGCGCCTGCTTTCTCGTGCGTCCGAACACGCTGCTTCTCGCGCCGGCATGGGCGCTGCTGCTCCTCTACCGGAAGAGGGAGAGGCGCACGATCATCAACGGCGCGATCCTGATCGCGGGCGTGGTCCTCATGGCCGGCCTGATCGTCTGGCGCGATTACGCGGCGACGGCGACATTCGATCTGCGCGTGCTCACGACACGGCAGGATTGGCTTCACCCATCGTCGATCGGCGACGCCTTCCCGTTCTATGGCCGGAGAATTCTCTACGTCCTCGGATACCTGCACGCGCTGATCCCCGAGTTCGGATCATTGCAGTACTGGTATGCGGCATGGGCGGGCGTGCTGCTTCTGGTGGGATGGTGTCTTCGAGATCGGCAGATCGACGATCTCGACCTGGCCGCACTCGTCTTCCTGGCCGCGTACTACGGCCCGCTGATCGCCGTGGCCGACATCACGAACTACGGCGTTCGGATGCTCACGCCGGCGATGCCCGTCGTCCTATACCTGGCCGTGAGGGGTGCGATGTTGACTCTCTCGCGACGCAAGCGCTTCGTCGTGGAGGACGAGTGATCGCGACCTAAGCGTCGCCGCCAATGAGCGAATGAACCAGCGGTTCGCCTAGGGCGTTCGGCCCTGCGTTGCGCGCGCCACTTCCGCCTCTCTGGTGCATGATGTCGCCCGAATGGCGGCGATGAGCACGATCGGCACGGTGTCTGCCCTGCTTGGACCAGCCGTCTCCGCCACCGCGCTCTATCTCGTCACCGCCTGCGCGCTGGGGTTCCTCGCGCACCGGTTTGTCCGGCCGATGTCGAAGACGGCAGCGCTCATCCTGCTGCTTCTTCCCCTTTGCTTCACGGGGCGCGCGCTCCTGACCGGCCGGGTGTATGCGCCGATCGATTTCCCGTACGTCGCGCAGCCGCTGCTGTCGTTTCGCGCCGATTTCAGGGTCACGGGGCTGCATAACGGGGTGCTCAGCGATGTCTACAGCCTCAACATCCCGTGGCGGTACGCCGCGCGGCTGGCGATTCTTCGCGGAGAGTGGCCCTTGTGGAACCCGTATGTGGCGGCGGGCGACATTCTGGCCGCGGCCGCACAGCCGACTCCCTACGAGCCGCTCTTTCTGATCAGTCTCCTCCTCCCCATGCCGGTGAGTCTGACCTTTCTCGCCGCGATCACCTTCTTCCTCGGCGGGCTGCTCATGTTCCTCTTCCTGAGAGAGATCGCCTGCTCGGAGCGGGCGGCGCTGGTGGGAGCCGCGGCCTGGACGTTCTGCGGGTTCCTGGTCTTCTTTCTGGACTGGGTGATCACGCCGGTGAACGTCTGGTTTCCTCTGGTCCTTCTCGGTGTGAGGAGGATGGTGCGCACCCCCGGGTTGCGTGCCATGAGCATCCTGACGGTGGCGTTCTCGATGATGCTTCTCAATGGCCACCCGGAGAGCGCGCTTCACATCGTCGCCGTCGGCCTGGTGTGGGCGGCGGCGGAGTTGTGGCGTGTCCGGTTCCGTGGAATGACGCGATCCATACCGCTGGCGACTGCCGGCGGCGTCCTGGCTCTTGCCATTACCGCGATCTACATGTTTCCGATCGTTGAGGCCATCCCGCAAACATCGGAGCATCGCTTCCGGGAGAACGTCTTCGCGCACGCGCGGCGGTCGGGCCCGCCGGCCGAGGTGATGCAGAGACTGTTGCGGCAGTTCGTGCCGTTCATCATCGGGGAACCGCAGAGGCAGTGGCGTCCCAGGCCGACCGAGCTCAATGTCATCCCGGAGAGCATGTACGTCGGTAGCGCCGCTCTCTCGCTGGCGGTCTTTGGCCTCTGGCGTTCACGGTGGCGCGGCAAATGGCTGGTGTTGGCGCTGGTGCTCTCCGGAATCGCGATCGGTATCCAGCTTCCGCCGTTCGGCGACCTTCTCGCCAAACTGCCTTTGTTCGACATCGCTCTCAACGAACGGCTGATTCTGGTCTCGGCATTGGGACTGTGCATTTTTGCAGCGCTCGGGGTCGACGCCATCGTCAATGAGCCAAGCGGGCGCCGGCCGGCGCTGGCCGCCTTGGGCGTCTTTTTGTTTCTTCTCGCTCTTTGCGTTTACCTGTATCCCGGGATGCGCGCCCGCGGGCTGACCGCCGGGTATCTATACGGGGCGATCACACTCCTTCTTCTACCGCCGATTCTTGTCGCAGCGGCGTGCTCGCCGCGCCGTCCCGCCGCCCTCGGGCTCGCGCTTCTGATCATTGTCACCGGCGAGCGCACTCTGCAATCAGGCGACTTCAACCCCACCCTGTCAGCCAGAATGTTTTATCCGGCGGTCCCGCTGTTCAGCCATCTCCAGCATAGTGACGATCCATACCGGATCGTCGGGGTCGGTGATGTTCTTCCGCCGAATATCGCCACCATGTATCAAATGGAAGACGTGCGCCAATACACGGCCATGACCTTCACCGCGAATTACGATCTGCAGCCGTTGTGGTCCGCGCACCAGCCGGTCTGGTCGAATCGGGTCGACGATCTCACCGCGCCGTTTCTGTCACTGATGAACGTACGGTATGCCTTCGCCGAGAGCTCCGTCGTGCCGCCGCCACACTGGTCACTTGTCGCATCCGACCGCGGGACGCAGCTATTGGAGAACCAGAACGTTCTCCCGCGTGCATTCATCCCGAGGGCGGTCACGATCGGAGACAACCCCTTCATCTGGGAAGGGATCCAGAAGGAGAAGGACTTCAGCGCCCGAGGCTGGATCGTCATTCCGGGAGAGAGTCCTCGGCAGGAGCCGAATGGGTCGGGATCATTGACGGTCCGAAGACAGGGCATGGGAGCTCTTGCCATCCGGTCCCATCTCGATTCGAACGCCTGGGTGGTGGTGTCGGAAACGGCGTGGAAGGGATGGCGTGCGCACGTCGACGGAGAGCCCGCCAAGCTGAGAATCGCAGATGGGATGTTTCTGGCGATGTATCTTCCGGCCGGAGATCATGACGTTCGCCTGACCTATTGGCCGCGTTCCTTCGTCGTCGGTAGAGCGATCTCGGCGGTCACGCTCCTGCTGATCGGCGTGAGCGCGGGGATCGTACTGCTGCGCCGCCGCCGAGGGGCGTTGAGAGCTACGATGCCGTAGTGCGGGCCATCGACTCGAAGCTCTTCGTTCTCTCCGCGGAGATCGATCGCGAGGTCGATGATTACCGCGCGTCCGTTCCCGCGATCCGCAGCGCGGAGTCGATCGCGTTTCGCAAACCGGTGACGATGTTCATCGGCGAGAACGGATCGGGGAAGTCGACGCTCGTCGAGGCCATCGCCATCGCGGCGGGATTCAATCCCGAGGGGGGGTCGAAGAACTTCCAGTTCGAAACGGTGCGGAGGGAGGTGGAGCTCGATCCGCTGTTGCGTCTCGTGCGCGCGCCGCGGCGTCCGTCCGACGGCTACTTTCTTCGCGCCGAGAGTTTCTTCAACGTGGCCACGGAGATCGACCGCCTCTGCGTCACGCGCGGATACGGCGGCCAGTCGCTCCACGAACAGTCGCACGGCGAGTCGTTCATGGCCCTGCTCCTCAACCGATTCCTCGGCGACGGTCTGTACGTCCTCGACGAACCGGAAGCCGCTCTCTCCCCGATGCGGCAGCTATCGATGCTCGCTCGCATCCACGATCTCGTCCGCGCCGGCTCACAGTTCATCATCGCCACCCACTCACCGATCCTCATGGCGTATCCCGACGCCACTCTCCTTTTGATGGAGCAAACCATCCGCGAGGTCGCGTACGAAGAGACGGAACACTACACGGTGATGCGCGATTTCTTCAATCACCGCGCGGCGATGCTGCGGGAGTTGATGGGGTAGTGGAGCAGCCGAACTCGAAGTGGGCCCGCGAGATGCCTTCCGGCTCGCCCCGCTCAAAACGCTTCTCGCGATACCGAAACTGGAAACCTGTGGGATGATATCAACGTCAAACACTCCGATGAGTTGGAACGCACGCAGCCTCCGTCTGACAATTTTTCCGGCGGGCGAAGGCAACTGGCCATCGTGGAGCGACGTCACCGGCGCTACAGCCGAAACGTCCCTGACGCGTGCGGGGCTGATCCAAGAGGAGGGAGCTTTTGCCGATGGGCAATTGAGTCTATTGCGGCAAATTCCTCTCCGGCTCGACCTACTCTACTCGGCGGCAATATCGCCGACGCCGGAGTCAACTAGCGGCCCTCGGAGCGTAGGTCAGCTCGACACCGCTTTGGTCGTGTTCACCCCTCTCGCGGACCACTTTCTGGTCAGCGCCCCCCAGGCACTCAGAATTGCTTTCGGACTGCAACTCGTCAAACCATCGCGGAGTCGTGCCGAAGCGTACGACATCCTTAACGCTTCGATTTGTAACGCAAAGTTTGATTTCGAGAATGCTCAAGAGTTTTCGTATCAAATCAACCGTCCAAGAAAATCGACCGGTGTCGATAACGACCTCCTTCTAAACCGACTCTCAAAATGGTCGGCACTTATGGAAAGGCTTGTGGTTGACGATCTTTCTAGCGGTCGAGTCGTCACGGCAAGTGAATCTTATGGTGCCTCGCTGGAAATAGACGTCAACACGGCTGCGGATCGAGGAGATCCTCTTCAAAACCCTGCTGAACTGTTTAGGGAATTGACACGGCTTGCCGTCGAAATAAGCGAGAAGGGAGACGTGAAGTGACAGCTGCGCCTGGATCTTCAAAACGCTTGACCTTAACCGGAGCCTCGACGGCGTTGAGCGAGCAGATCACGCCCGCGCAATCACTTGTCAAGAATGCGCGAGGCGCTCTCATGCCGTCGGGTTTTCAGTGGGTGGACGGCCCTCTACTTGGTGAACAGAGACTCACGTCTCACGTGCGCTCACCGGCGAACAGGTGGTTTCTGGTTGTAACGTCCTCGACCGCGCGCCCGGATCGCGGACGGCTACTGGCCGAGATTCGATTTGAACGCTTTGAGCGAAGCGTGCGAGAACAAGATGAGCCGGACGATTGCGATATTTTGGAGCCACTTCGTCAGTTCTTGATTTCTACGCAAGGGGCTGGGCTATCACTTGTCATTGACCTTTTGGAATCACGTGTCCCCAAGAATTCGTTGATCTGTCGCATTCTTGAAGATATGGCGTTGATAAAGATGGATGACGTTCGGGATGAGATACTCGAAGTCTACCGGGCGGCCTTTGCTCACCCTTCTCCTGCAGTTCGGGATGCGGCTGCTCTGGGGTTACTGGACCTAGGCAGCAGGGCGGCTCGCATGCTGCTTGAACATCAAAGCGCGATTGAGGACAATCGAAACGTTCGAAATAGCCTCCGTCAAGTGTTAGCCTCGTTTCCGACGTATGCTGGCTGAAGCGAAACTTTATCTCCGAAAAATCAGTAAGCAGCGGTGGCTCGACGAGCCACTCTGGTTGCCTGCCGGGGAAACGCCGGCCGACTGCGTTTCCGAACTCAGGACCGACGAGAACGCTTTGTCGGTGTACCTCGTGGACTTACGGGAACCTGAAGCGTGGATAGCGAGGGTCGCAGCGGCAATCGCTACCAAATCCGAAAGTCTTCGCAAAATGGATTTCTTTTATCTCTCAACCGACCTCCTCGAGCGCCTCTCAGTGAAAGTCGTTCAGACGCCCGGGAAAACACCTGACGCTATCGTAAATGCCTGGCATTTTGAGCTGCAGGAGTTGACTGCCACTAAGCTTGCCGAGATCGCGCGGGAGGTGCGAGTCATCATCGGCGCTTACGAAGACTCGACAGTTCGTCTGCTTAGGTCGGCGGTAGAAAAGGAACTTCGTGCAGCACTCGCGGAGAGGCGGTTTGCGTCGGTGGATCTAAACGAAAAGCTCGCGAAGAGTTTGGGCCCGACCTAAAAGCGACATCATTTCCCCCTTGCCTCCCCCACCCACTTCGGCGTAACTTTCCACCACAAATGAAAACTCTGCGACCCGTCGTCACCGCGGTGATGTTCGTGTTCCTTTTGTGGCCGGTGGTTGGAAAGGCGGCTGCGCTGCCGAAACCGTCCGCCGCGTACGAGTGGCTGGACATCTCGCTCGAGGCGACGGCGCGCGAGGTCGATCGGCATGGGGCGCGGCCGACGATCATCTCGCGGACGCTGGCCATCGCTCTGACGGCGATGTATGACGCGTGGGCGGCGTATGACGACAAAGCGGTCGGGACGCGGCTGGGTGCGGCGTTGCGGCGGCCGGCGGGGGAGCGGACGCTGGCGAACAAGGAGAAGGCCATCGCCTATGCGACGTATCGGGCGTTGATCGATGTCTATCCCGAGGACAAGGCCTGGATCGATGAGCAGATGCGGGGGAAGGGATTCAATCCTGATGACGCATCGACCGATCCCTCCACGCCGCAGGGCGTCGGCAATCTCGCGGCGCGGGCGGTCTGCGCCTACCGGCATCACGACGGGGCGAATCAGTTCGGCGATGAGGTCGGGTCGAACGGCGTGCCGTACTCCGACTACACCTACTACGCGCCGGTGAACACGGTTGAGAAAGTCAACGATCCGAACCGGTGGCAGCCGATTCCGTTCGTCAATCCGAAGGGCGGCACCATCGCGCCGGGCTTCCTCACGCCGCATTGGTATCGGGTCAAGCCGTTCGCGCTCGATCGCAGCGATCAGTTCCGGCCTCCGGCCCCGCCGCGGGTGGACTCCGAGCGGTTGCGCAAAGAGACGGACGAGAACATCGCCTTGAACGCGGGTCTGACCCCGGAACAAAAAGCAACAGTTGAGTTCATGCGCGACGGGCCGCGCTCCACCGGCCAGTCGGGGCACTGGCTGAAGTTCGCGCAGCTCGTTTCGAAGCGCGACCACAACGACCTCGATCGCGATGTGAAGCTGTTCTTCACTGTCGGGAACGTGGCCATGGATGCCTTCATCGCCTGCTGGGAGGCGAAGCGCTACTACGACACCTCCCGCCCGTGGACGCTGGTTCGTTACTACTACGCGGGAAAGAAGATCACCGGCTGGGCCGGGCCTGGCAAGGGGGTTGTCGAGCTGCCCGCCGAGGAGTGGCATCCGTATTCGCCGTTCACGTTCGTGACGCCGCCGTTCCCAGGCTACGTCTCGGGACACAGCACGGTGAGCGGGGCGTGTGCGAAGACGCTCGAGCTCTTTACGGGCAGCGACGTTTTCGGCGAGGTGGAGCGGCGCAAGGCCGGCGTCATCACCGAGGCGGATTTCGATTGCGCAACGATCCAGACTCGCGATGGGAAAACGGGCACGGCTGTGAACTGTGACGTCGATTTGAAGATGCCGACATTCACCGCCACCGCGGAGATGGCAGGCATTTCACGGGTCATGGGCGGCTATCACATCCAGGCTGACAACGTCGAAGGCCTGGCCCTCGGGCGGAAGGTCGCGCAGTTCAGTTGGCCGCGCATCCGCGCCTACTTCGACGGGACTGCTCCGGCCGCGAAGGATTAGATCGATGAGCCGGCGCCTGCTCTGGTCGCTGCTGGTGATCATCGCGGCATTGGCGCTGGCCGTGGTCATCGTTCCGGCATGGGTGATCCAGCCCTTCCGGCCGCAGTCGCCGCGCGGATTGGAAGTCTCGTTCGCGCTGAAACGACTCGCGCCGTTCGTCACGATCGCGGCATTGCTCGCCTGCGTCGCATTGGTCGTGAAGCTGTGGCGCGGCGCGCGGTGGAGCAGGGTGTTTCTCGTCATCATCCTTCTGCCTCCGGCGGTCAGCGCATGGTTTGCGCGGCAGAACCACTTCGAGTGGATGTTCAACCCGCTGGCGAATGCCGGCTATGCGCGGGCGGATGCGGCATCGTTTGTCGGCGACGGCGATCTGGTCATGGCAGTGGCGCGGAACGGCGAGGCGGTTGCCTATCCCATCCGGCAGCTCGCCTATCACCATCTCGTGCAGGACACGGTTGGCCGCGTGCCGATCGTCGTCACCTATTGAACGCTCTGCCACACCGGTCTGGTGTGGGAGACGACGATCGACGGACGGACGCTCCATTTCCATCTCGCGGGGATCAACAACCAGAACTTCATCATGCGCGATGAGGAGACCGGCTCCTGGTGGCAGCAGGTCACCGGCGAGGCCATCCTCGGCCCGCTGAAAGGCCAGCGCCTGACACGGGTGCCTCAGGACGAGATTTCGTTCGTGCTCTGGAAGCGCGAGCAGCCGATGGGGCGTGTGTTGCGTCCCGATCCGCGCGCAGCGGCGGCAGGCCGTTACGCACCGGCGGATTGGGAGACGGGAATTGCAAAACTTCCCGTGGCCACGCGGATACGCGACCGGCGCCTCGATCTGCGCGAGCTGGTCGTTGGCGTAACCGTGAACGGCCACGCCAAGGCGTATCGAATGACCGACGTGCAGCAGCAGAATCCGATCATCGATACGGTCGGCGGCGTTCCCCTCGTGATTGTGGTCGCCGTGGATGGTCATTCCGTGCGCGCGTTCTCGCGCATGGTCGATGGAAAGCCGGTCGATTTCTTCGCCAAACCGGAGGCAACGGTCCTGGTCGACACTGCGAGCGGCAGCGAGTGGGATTTCACCGGACGCGCGATTCGTGGCCCCCTGACCGGGCGTCAACTCGCGAAGATCGAGTTGCTTCGCGACTACTGGTTCGACTGGCGCGCGTATCACCCCGACACCACGATTTACAGCGCGGGGTTGCACACGGCGTTTTTCGTAGCCGGCTACCGCGCCATCCTGGTCAGCTCCACGAATGCCCGATCGTCCTTCATCGAAGCGAAGACGTAGTCCACACGCGCCTCCCACATCTCCATGGCCCGGACGTCGTCATAGCGCTCGTACTGATAGAAGTGGCGCTTGAGCAGTTCCATCGCCTTTCCCTTGTTGCCGAGAAGAGCGTAAATCGCGGCGAGGTTGTACGACGCGGCCAGTTCCCCTTCGTTCTCCTTTGCGATGCGAAGCGCTTCCTCTTTTCTTCCGCTGTCGGCGAGGTAGGTGGCTGCGAAGATGAGGTTGAAAGGATCGTGGGGATCGATGGCAAGAGCCTTCTGTACGTATTGGTCCGCTTTGGTCCGCTGGCGTTCGGAGTTCCAGTAGACCGCGAGATTGCGATAGGTGAGCGCCAGCGGGTAGGCGTCGATGGATTGCTCGAAGAGCGCGAGACCTTTCGCGGAATCGCCCATGTGGATGGTCATCTTTCCGAGGCCGTGCAGAGCCACGGCGCGGGAAAGCGGATCGGGCTGCATGGTCAGGAGGTGCTCGAACGTTTGACGGGCCAGGACCCACTCACCGGTGTGGTGGCGATACAGCTCGCCGAGAAAGCGGCTCGGGACAGGGTCGGCGGGATCGATGGCCGCGGCGGCGCGATAGAGAGCACCCGCGTTCCGATAGTCCGCCGCGAGCTCGGCGCGGAACGCGTCGCGCATCGCCTGCGTGATGCGGGCATTCATCTCCAGGGAAAGATCGGGGTCCGTGCTTCGCAACTCCGCGTCCTTCACCGTGACGCCGAGCCGCTTTAGAGCTTTTTGCGCGTCTCGTCCCTGCCTTGGAGCAAGGCAACGCTGCTGCCAGACCTTTTGATACGTGGCGATGGCCGCCTCTTTGTCGGTGGAGCTCTGGTTCTTTGCCGTCTCCATCAGCGAATCGAGGGCAGTCTCACGTTGAAAGAGCTCGTGGTGGATCATGTTCTCGACGCTGCTCACAGTGATGGCGCGTCCGGTTGGTCCGGCGTGATCGACCACCTTGCCGTCGACGACGAGCAATACGATGGGGCGCTTCGCGGCGACGTCGAACCTGGCGATCGTGCCGGCGTCGTCGGGCTTGACCAGTTGCAAACCGACGCACTGCGCCGAGTACAGCGTGAGCATCCGGGAGACGTTCAGCTCCGCCTGGTCGCTCTCTCCCGCATCCGCGGGAAACCACATCGCCACGATCGGCGTCGACAGCGGTTTGTCACCCGGTGCCACGATCTTCCACGGCACGACGTAGACCTCGGGCTGCGGCTGGCCGTTGCGTCCGCTCATCGAGCTGCGTGGCATCGTGCCGCCCATTCCACCCCCACCGCCGCCCCCACAAGTGGCGCGCAGGGGTTGGACGGGTGTGATCAGGGCGATGGCTATGACAGCGAGAAGGATTTTGCGCATGTTGTTGTCGTTCCGTAGCTCGAGATGTCGATGGTACCGTTGAATGTCATGGAGAACCATTACCCTGGACATTCCTATTCGCGACTCCACGAGGGCCAATCGTTCAGGCAGTCCAGCCACAACGGCGAACGCCTACTCCGCGCGAAGCGCGTCTACCGGCTCCATTCGTGCGGCGCGGTGGGCGGGGAAGACACCCGCCGCGAGACCGACAAGCACGGCGATTCCTTCCGCCAGCGCGGCGAACCACCACGGAGTGCTGACCGGATGGTGATCCGCTCACCCAGCGGTTTCATCACGAGAGTGGAGGGTTCGACTGGCGCGCGTACCACCCTGACACCGTGATTTACAGCGCCGGGCTGACCAGACAGCGATCCTGAGCAGACCGCGCCCGGCCCGCGATCGATCGCGTTTCGATCTCCATAACCAAAGATCGGATCTGCATAGATCGAGTCGGGAATTACATAGATCGACTTCGGAGCTAAATAGTTCCGCCGCGGAACTAAATAGGTCGTCCCGGGATCTAAATAGATCCGCTTGGGATATGAATAGTTCCTCTTCCGATCTAAATAGATCGCCTTCGGAACTAAATAGATCGTCTTCGGAACTAAATAGCTCCCGATCGGAACTAAATAGCTCCCGATCGGAACTAAATAGCTCCCGATCGGAACTAAATAGGTCGACTCCTGATCTATTTCGATTGATTTTGGAACGCTCGAGACTCTTGGCATCGTGAGATCTGATGGTGAGTGACTCATGTTGATGGCGGCCGAGTCCCGTCGTTCGAGCGAAGGTTCCCGGCGACAGCGACTCATTTGACCCGGTATGCTTCGTTCATGACCACGCGTACTACCATCGCCACCGCCCTCCTCGTTTTCGCTCCGCTCCTGGCACGGGCCAACACGGAGCTCACCGTGAAGTTCGAGCGGAGCAGTTCTCCGGTCAAAGGCCTGCAGATGCAGAGCGGCGAGAAGCCGCCCGCGAGTCAGACCGTCCATCTCACCCTCGGGAAGCGCTGGATCGAGTGGGCGGATGGCAGCAATCGTGGTGTTTACGACTTCGCGAAGCGCGTCATCATCGGTGTCGATCCGCAAACACACCATCTCGTCGAAGTGTCGATGTACGCCGCGTTCAGCGGCAGAGACGCGGAGCTCGAAAACCGGATGATGCTGGGCCGCGCCCTGGAAGCGGGAAAGGTCGAGAGCAATCCGATGTCACCGACGCTCGCGGAGCATCAGCTTTCGCTTCGGCGCGACGCCAAGCGCGTATCCGGGATCGAGCGTAAGAGCAGCGACGGCGAGCAGCGCTATCTCTGGCAGGGGAAAGAGCTCTTTGCGTATTCGACGAAACTCGTGCCGCTCGCCGCGGCGGACCGCGACCTCTACATCCGCTACATCCGTTACACCGCCGGCGGCCATCCTGAGATTCTCGATGACTTGCAGAAGCTCGACGGCATTCCGAAGTGGGTCCGCTACAGCGATCCGATGCTCGGCGCCGTGCTGCGTCTGGAGGTGCTGGAGAACAGGAAGACCCCCGATGCGGATTACGTCCTGCCGCCGCTCGAGAAGGCGCCGATGAAGAATCCTGGTGCCGCCGCTGCTGCAGCCAGGGTTGCATCGTCGACACCCGAGTCGCGCGCCGCCTTTGCCGCCCGCATCCTCGCCTCGGCGAATGAGGCGGCCGGTATGGGCAGGCCGCTTCAGGCGATGCTCGGGTACATCGAGCTCCAACTGATGATCGGCGGCGAGATGCCCCCCGACTTCAACAAGCGTGCGGAAAGCATCACCCATGACGGAAATGTCCGGGCGCTTACGGGCGCGTTCCAGGCCGCGAGTGAGGCTCAGGCCAGGGCCAGTGTCGCTACCCTCCAGGGACTGGCGGCGCTCGCCGGCGACAAGGCCTACGTTCTCGGCATCTTCCGGGCGAACATGGAATCGAGCCTTGGCAACCGCGAGGCGGCAACCTCGCTGCTGGTGGCCGCGCTCACGAAAAATCCGTTCATCACCGGTGTCTGGAAGGACCTCGGCGACAGTCTCGACACCGGCTACGACGCCGTCGACACCTGGCGCTGCTACGAGACGGCCCGGATCATCGCGCCCGGGCACAAACTGCTTGACGGCATTGCTCGCGGCGAGGCGGCGATGGTCAAGGAGCATCCCGAGTACTTCTGACAGGCAGGCTACAATTCGCCGCATGGCAGACGTCAGCGACACCATCAACGAAGTCCTCGAACACGCCTCGGAATCGCGGCTGAACTCCATCATCGCCTTGCTCGTGGCGATCACGGCCACGTTTATGGCGCTTTGCAACGTCAAAGACGGCAACATCGTCCAGGGGATGCAACAGGCGCAGGCGAACGCGGTCGATCAGTGGTCGTACTACCAGGCCAAGGGGATGAAGCAGAACCTGGCCGAGGCGACGCTCGACGAGCTTCAGCTTCAGCGAGCGATGCTGACCGATCCAAAGTTCGCTCCGATGCTGGACGCGAAAATCGTCTCGTACCAGAAACAGGTCAAGAAGTACGAGAAAGAGAAGGCCGACATTCGCAAGGAGGCTGAGGGCGATCAGAAGCAGTACGACGCCCTCAACTTTCACGACGATCAGTTCGACATGTCGGAAGCATGCCTCTCCGTCGCCATCGCATTGTTCGGGGTCACGGCGCTGACGAAGAAGCGTTGGCTGCTCGCCGTCGCCTCGACGTTCATGTTCTTCGGTGTGCTGTTCGGGCTGGCCGGTTTCTTCGGCTGGACCATTCACCCCGATTTCCTGGCGAAGTTCCTTTCGTAGGCTAGGAGCCTGCGCGGTAGAAACGTTCTTACGCCACTGCTGGCGGAGCCTTGGGCAACCAACGCTGCCGGCCGTGCCGGCCTACGGGGAATCGTCGAATTGGTAGCGCACCGCGTCCTTGGGGAGCGGTCCGATCGCCAGACGGCCGTCCCGGTAAGGCGGCATGCGCACGAGCGAATGCAGGCCGTAGCGATCGCTCATGTACTTGTTGCCGATGGGCTCGTGCGCCAGAAATACCAGCGTACCGACGGTAACGGGCGCTCTGTCAACAAAGACATCACGCCCTCGCTGCGTGCGGAGAAAGGCGTCGAAGCGATCCCACCCTCTTGCAAACGTCCGGGCCGGTGGGATCTCACGAACCATTTGTACAGCGGTGATGAGGGGCAGGATCGCGGTGATCATCAGGGCGGCCGCGAGGGGACCGCTCCATCGTTCCCTCAGCGGAACCGCGGCGCCGAGGGCCGCTACGGCGGCAACGAGGAGGGCATAGGGGACGATCCGCGCCCGCTGCGGCAGGGCCATCAGGATTGTTGCCTCGGCCGGGGTGAACGTCACGAATACGCAGGCGACCGCGCACAGCAGCGTCACGATCAACAGCCGGCGGGATACGCGCGGCGCGAAGAGAGCCGAGGCGAGAAAAACGAAGAGGAGCACGATGCCGGCAGCAGCGAACGTGTCGAGAAAGAACGCTCGGGCATCACCGGCGGTGGTTTCGATCAGGCGGCTTAGCGGCGGTATCGGCGGATACGCTGCCTTCCTCACGGCATTACCGGGGGCCGCGGCCATGATGGCTAACGAGAACAGTGATCCGAGGAACGCGGCGAGCATCGGCTTCCGCCGCCAGGCGGCGAAGGCGATCGTACAAACCACGAGCTGCATCAGTACTCCCGTTTCGGAGCAGCCACCCGCCGCCAGTGGCACGACGACGTCGAACCACCGCCACTGCTCTCGTCCGGCAGCGTTGCCGAGCCACCAGGCGAATGCCACCAGGGGAATCGTGTAGGAGGTAAGGCCTGTCTGCCACAGGACCGATTGCGGCACGTCGCTGGTGCCGAGGAGGATTGCCCAGGTCATCGCCAACGCCAGGGGCCAGCCCAAACGTGCTCGCAGAGCAGCGATCATTCCGATGACGGTGAGCGTCACGAGGAGAGCAGCCGTCCACGACCCCATCGAAGCGAGTACGGCCATGACGAACGTACAAACGTAGCGGCCGCTCCAGACGCGGTACCAGTGAGCCTGCCCGCCCCAGAAGCCGTGGATGGCGGTGACACCGGGGATCCAGTAGTCGTCAGCAAACCAGCGGATGTAGATACCGCGCAGGCAAAGAACTGCCAGCGCAGCCGCGGTCGTGACTTCCGCCGTGATTGCCGCCGCGCGGGTTCTCATCGGTGGCAATCGTACCCTGGGAGCGCGGGCGTCTCGCCAAGCGTCTCGCCCGCGCTACCGCCAGCGAAGCTGGCGTCTGGAGATTGGACGTTACGAGCGCGAACGCGGCACGTTTCGCCGGCTTCGCCCGGGCTGGGACCGGAATCGCATCAAATTGGACCGATACCGCTCCAAACGGACCGAAATCGCATCAAATTGGACCGATGCCGCTCCAAATTGGACCGATGCCGCTCCAAATTGGACCGATGTCGCATCAGATTGATTCGATACCGCATCAAATTGGATCGATGCCGCATCAAATTGGATCGATACCGCATCAAATTGGACCGATACCGCTCCAAATTGGACCGATACCGCTCCAAATTGGACCGATGCCGCATCAGATTGATTCGATACCGCATCAAATTGGATCGATACCGCATCAAATTGGATCGATACCGCATCAAATTGGATCGATGCCGCATCAAGTCGGATCGATACCGCATCAGATTGGATCGATGCCTCTCCAGAATGATCGAGTAACTGACTCTGGGAACGAGTCAACTGCTTCTGGTGAAACGGCTTACTGCCTCATTGCCACGAAGCCGGCTTGCAAACAGCAGGATGCCGAACGTCAAACGCGGGCGAGACGCCTGGCGAGACGCCCGCGCTCCCAGGAACGGCGTGGCAAGACATTCAAGAGAAATGCAGGCTAAGTCGTTACGGCTGCGTCTGTGATCTCGAGGGCCCGATCGATGATGGTGAACGCCTCCCGCAACTGCGGCTCCGTGATGCAGAGCGGTGGATTGGTGAACAGGTTGTTCCAGTTGATGAAGGCGTACATCCCCTGGTCGCGCAGGAACGCGCCGAGGCGTTGCATCTCGGGGCTGGTTGCGTTGAAGGGAGCCATCGGCTCCTTTGTCTGGCGATTGCGTACGAGCTCGAGCACGCCGAAGAGGCCGATGGAACGGACGTCGCCGACTGAGGGGTGCTTCTCCTTCATCTTCGCGTGCAGCTCGGACAGCACGCGGCCCATCCGCTGCGTGTGCGTCATCGTGTCGTCGTCGATCATTACCTGCAGGCAGGCTCGACGCTCTAGGTCAAGGGTCCGAGCACAGCAGCGTCGCCGTCGTTGGCTTCGTCAATCCGGCGATAGCCGTTCCGTTCTACACCCCCAGATTGAGAGGTTCCGAACGCTTCCGTACGTCTGATCATCAATCCCGGAAAGACTACCTGCAGGCCGGGTCTTCCAGGTATCCCCCGGCAGATCGTCTGAGGTGTACTAGCTCGCCAGGTCGCCTATGCACTAAAGTACATCTGTACGTCCCGGGCGCTTTGGGCCGACTGACATCGAGCGGCTTGAGACTGACGAGAACGCGGCGATATAACGTACTTGAGGAGCCTTGATGCGAAAACCGGCACTCCGCTTATTGGCACGGACGAATAACGCTCGAGGCGACCTGTTTACGCGGCTCGTCAAAGACCTTTTCTTTGCTCTCGGCTATGACGACCTGCGTCTGGATGTCCATAAATCAGGCCGCGAGCTCGATTTGCAGGGGGTGCATCGCTTTGAATCACGCCGCGTGATTGCCGAATGCAAGGCTGAAAAGGAGCCGATCGGCGGCCGTGACGCGAATACCTTTCTTGGAGTCTTGACACGGGAACGAGACAAAGATGCGTTAACACCGGTCAGCGGTTATTTCGTTTCACTCAGCGGGTTTCGTGGAAGTGAAGTAGAGCAGGAACTGGAGACCAGTCTCCCAAACCGCGTCATCCTGCTTGATGGACCGAGAGTGGTGACCGAGCTAGTGACCGCACACCTGCTCGTCGATCGCGAGCTTGCGGTCGAGCGGGCCGGACGCTGCGCGGAGCGCGCCGGGCTGAGTGACGCCGTGCTTGAGGAGGTGGAACTGCTCGCACACGAGCTCGGGTACCTTTGGGCAGTGTTCTATACACACAGCAAGCAGCCGACTCACTTCACCCTAATCCACGCCGATGGAACTCCGCTGGCGGAAGCAGTGGCTCGGGATGTGGTCAAAGTAGACCGCAAATGCGACGGCACACTTTACAAGTTGAAGTACTTGGCTCCGCCACTCGCTGGGCCTGACAGCGCGGAGCTAAGCAAAGCTGCCGTTGCGCGATACTGCCAGTGGGTAGCCGAAGAGTGCGGTTTCATCCAACTCGATGGACTGCCCGCCGATACCGATCTTAGTGCGACGCGGATGAAGCTCGAACGGCTTTTCGTTCCACTAAAGATCGTAACGACGGAAATCAAAATCGTACGCGGCGAACGGAAAGAGACGGAGCACATCGGACCGCTGGCTGAGCATCTCGGTCCGCACCCACATCTGGCGCTTGTAGCGAAACCCGGCGGCGGAAAGAGCACGCTATTGAAGCGTCTGGCGACCGCATATGCCATTCCTGCGAGGAGGATAGAAGCAAGCGACGAGTTGCCGGACCACGACTGGTTGCCGTTATTCCTGCGCTGCCGCGAATTGCGTGACCGGACGCAACGCCCGATTCTGGAGCTCCTCGACGATCTTCCGCGGCATGCAGGGTTGAATGATGACGAGGGCGTTGCTTTTCGCGAACAGGTCCACGAGGCTCTCCGTTCGGGGAAGGCGCTGCTCCTGGTCGATGGGCTCGATGAGATTTCCGACGAAGGGGCACGTCAAGTCTTCGCACAGCATCTGCGTACGTTTGTGGCGATGTTTCCGCACGCGGCTATCATAATTACCTCGCGCGAAGCTGGGTTCCGGCTTGTCGCTGGCGTCGTGGCCAGCGTCTGTATCCAGGCTCGGCTCGCCCCGTTCGACAAGGCGGACGTGCTGCGGTTGTGCGAGAGCTGGCACGTCGAGGTCGTAGGTGACAGCGACAAGGTGCGTTCCGAAGCGGCCAGTTTGGCTGGGACGATCTGGAGCAACGAACGGATTCGAGCTCTGGCCGAAAATCCGCTGATGCTGACCACGCTTTTGGTGGTTAGACGCTGCATTGGCGAGCTGCCCACCCGTCGGGTCGAGCTCTATCGCGAAGCCGTTCGTGTACTGATCCGAACGTGGAACACTGAAGGCTTTGTGCCGTTGGACCTCGACGAAGCTCTCGCACAGCTCTCATATGTCGCTTGCTCGATGATGGAAGCAGGCCAGCAGCAGATCGCTTACAAACCACTCTTGAAACTGCTCCAGCAGGCGCGACGCGAGCTGGAGGCGGAGCTGCAGTTCGCCCACGTAAGCCCGGCGGAATTCATCGAGCGGATCGAATACCGGAGTAGCCTTCTAATGCAGACTGGCCATGCCTCGGTCGATGGTGAGTTGCAGCCGGTTTATGAATTTCGGCACCTGACGTTTCAGGAATATCTGGCCGCCCTTGGTCTCGTCCAGGAGCAGTATCCTGGCCGCGACGAGGGCAGAAGTCTGCCCGACTTAGTCCAACCGCATTTCTCCGACGAGCGCTGGCGAGAAGTCATTCCGCTAGCCACGGTTTTAGGTGGTCGCAAGGCGGAACAGATTATCCAGCGTTTGGCAGCGGCATGTGAGTCGATGACGTGCGAGAAGACCTATCCTAGCAGGGAAGAGATTAACGATCCACATGTCGTTCTGTTGCGCCAGTGTCTTCTGGATGAGGTGCAGGTATCGCCCGCGACACTCCGTGTCGCTCTTCGAGAGATGGCCCGGTATGGTAATGAAGAATGGAAAAGAGGATCGGTTCTCGATTTGCGACGGGGGAAGTATGGGATGGTCTTTGAGCAAATTGCTGAGCAGGCCTATTTCGGGGAGGGTGCGAGGTGGTACGAGTTTAAGGCCGCTGTACTCTCTCTCGCGTTATATGCTGTTTTTCGTGATAGAGAGCCGGAAATCTCGGAAGAGATCGCACGATCGCTCACGCAATCAGTATTGTCAGGCAATCGTGTCGAGCAGAGTCGTTCAGCCTTTGTTTTAGTTTGGCTGGCGTTCAAACATAATCGGACGCCAGTCGAGTTAGGCGAGCGGCTGGATGGACTGTGCCGACTGTTGCGCGACGCCCTCGGTAGACTACTTGTGCATGACGATCGACCACTCGCACTTGCAGTCTCATGGGCGCTCGTCTGGGTCGGCGTGTCACGACTTACGAAGACTCCACCGGAGCCTGCGGTGATGCTGTCGCTCTACCACCTTATGCGCGAGGCCAAACTATCTGAACTTGCTCGTCTCGCGGCTTGGGCATTCTCCACTCAACCCCTGTTACCTCGCGACACGTTTCTCAGCTCGGCATGGGGCGACAGCGACGGTTGGTTCGAGCAGATGGCCGAACTACCGGAGCACCGATCCGCAACAGTAGTCCTGGCCTGGTATCGCCGCACGCATTGGAATGACGCGGAGTTTGCGGAGAAGGTGAAAGAACTTTGGGATAGACATTCGGTTAATGTTACTGCCCGCGAAATCCTTGGAGCACTTGGCCATCCCGGGCGGCGTGTTCTTGAAGAATGGAAGCAGGAGGAACGGGAAGGTGGCGGCTCGTGAACGCGGTGAGCCTCGGTAACCGAAAAGAACTCCCTCCTTTCTTGCCGCGATGAGCGGACGACCCTATTCGGTTTCGGTTCATCCGCCACCCACTCTCGCTGGCACTACGAGCGAATTCGCAAGGACTTCGCTGCCCGGGCGGCTCAGATGATCCTACGCAGGGGTGTTCCTACGCAGGAAGTGGCCGGTTCCGTTAGATTAGCATTAGACGAGGGTCATTCCCTTACCGCGGCGTCGGTGATCTCCAACGCCCGGTCAATGATCACAAACGCATCCCGAAGCTGCTCCTCGGTGATGCAGAGCGGGGGGTTGGTAAAGAGGTTGTTCCAGTTGATGAAGGCGTACATCCCCTGATCGCGGAGGTAGGCGCCGAGGCGTTGCATCTCGGGGCTGCTGCCGTTGAAGGGAGCCATCGGCTCCTTCGTCTGGCGATTGCGAACGAGCTCGAGAACGCCGAAGAGACCGATGGAGCGGACGTCGCCGACCGAGGGATGCTTCGCCTTCATGTCCGCGTGCAGCTCGGATAGCACGCGGCCCATCCGTTGCGTGTGACCCATGGTGTCGTCGTCGATCATCACCTGCAGACAGGCTTCGGCCGCGGCGAGGCTCATGGGGTGGGCGTTGTAGGTAAGGCCGCCGAAAAACGTGTTGCGGTCGAAGTAGCTGGCGATGCGGTCGCTGATGGCCACGGCGCCGAGGGGGAGATAGGCGGACGTCAGCCCTTTGGCCATGGTGATCATGTCGGGGATGACGTTCCAGTGATCGGCGGCAAACCAGCGACCGGTTCTGCCGAGGCCGCACATCACTTCGTCGCAGACGAGAAAGATGCCGTGGCGGTCGCAGATCTGGCGAAGACCCTGCAGGTAGCCGTCGGGAGGGACGATGAGTCCATTCGTTCCCGTGACCGTCTCGACGAAGATCGCGGCGATGGTCTGCGGACCTTCGTAGGCAATCGTCTCCTCGATTTCATCGAGACAACGCTGCACGAATGAGGCGTCGCTGTCGCCCTCGCGATAGAGATGGCTGCGGTATTTGTAAGGATCGAAGAAACGGACCACGCCGGGGATGCCGGGCTCGTTGGCCCACCGGCGCGGATCGCCGGTGAGCGAGATGCTGCCGGCCGTAGCGCCGTGATAGGAGCGGTAGCGGGCCATGATCTTCTGCCTTCCGCTGACGATCCTGGCGATCCGGATGGCGTTTTCGTTGGCCTCGGCACCGCCGAGGGTGAAGAAGAAGCGATTGAGATCGCCGGGCGTGAGATCGGCCAGCATCTTTCCGAGGCGTGCGCGAACGGGGCTGGCCATCCCGGGGCCGGCGTAGACCAGCTCGTCGGCCTGACGCTTGATGGCCTCGATCACGCGCTTGTCGCCGTGGCCGATGTTCACGCACATGAGCTGCGAGTTCATGTCCATGTAGCGCTTGCCGTCGGCATCCCAGAAGTAGATTCCTTCGCCGCGCACCATCGCGATCGGATTCACGCTCGCCTGCGCGGACCAGGAAAAAATCGTGTGGCGCTTGGTGAGCGCGATCATCTCTTCGGCGGTCATCGCACCGGCAATTTCTGCTGTCGTCATAGGTACTAGGTTATCAAGACTCGTTCGCTATCGGGAATGCGTCGTTCCGCGCCATGGGACAGCGCGCCGCGTTTGGCGATGACTTCCGCGGCGAATCGCTCCATCTCCTCCGCCTGCGGGCTGAACTGGAGGAGCGTGAGATCGATGCCGATCCGTTCCAGCTCATCGAGCCGCGCCGAGATCCGCTCCGGCGTGCCGACCAGTCCCGTTCGCAATCCTCGGTTGGAGACCGAGTAGTCCTCCAGCGACACGTGTTGATCGAGCTTCGTGCCGGAGAGCCACTGCTCGTAGTTGGAAAAGCCGCGCGCGGTCGCTTTCACGTCGGTGATGCGGGCCAGCTCGCGCCGGGCGGCCTCCTCGGAATTGCGGCAGACGACGAAGCCGGCCACGCCGAACTGCAGCGGCGGTTTCCCCGGGGCGAGACGTTCGCGGCGCGCGGCCATGTCGGCAATCTTCGGCGCCAGCCGTTCGGGCGGATCGCCATGCATGACGTAGGCGTCGGCACGCTCCGCGATGAGGTTTTTGGCCGTTTCCGACTCGCCTCCGGCGTAAATCACCGGTTTGCGTACCGGCTTCGGCTCGAGGATGGCGTTGCGGATCGTGTAGTGAGTCCCTTCGTAACTGAAGCGCGGTTGCGACCAGAGCCCATCGACGACGGCCAGCCATTCCGCGGTCCGCTCGTAGCGCGTGTCGTGCTCATCGAACGCGAGACCGTATTGCAGTGCTTCGTCGCGCCACCAGGCGGAGACGACGTTGAGCGAGATACGGCCTTTGCTGATCTGATCGATGCTGGCCGCATGCTTGGCGAGAAGGGCCGGATGATGAAACGTCGGACGGACGGCTACCATCAACTCCAGGCGATCGGTGACGGCGGCCAGCGCGGCGGCGGTAGTCCAGGCGTCGAGACTCGGCTCATCGACGCCTTTGATGTCGTTCAGATTGAGCTCGGCAAGGAGGCTGATGTCGTAGCCGATCTGTTCGCTGCGCACGGCCAGGTCGCGCACGTAGCGCCAGCTCGCCTCCATCCGCTCATCGTCGACGTTGCGAAGCCATCCTCCGAACATCGGAAGCCAGTAACCGAATCGAATGCTCATGACGCACTCTCCGCGCGGGCAACGAGGGCGTCGACGAGTCGCGCTGTCGGATCAAACCCGACGACCGAGACGGGGTCGGCCACGAAGTTCGAGAGGGCGTTGATGTCGTAGAAGTAGATCTTGCCGTCACGCTCGCTTTCGAGATACTCAATGCCTCCGACGTCGAGGTGCGCGGCGGCGGCGATCCGTTCGACGGCGTCGATGATCTCCGCGGGCGGCTCGTACGGCTCGACGCTGAGGCCGCGCTTCACCGCATCAGCAGGGCAGGCGGAGGAGGTCAGCTCACGGCCGTCGGTCGTTTTACAGACATCGGCCGGGCAGAGATCGAAGCCTTCCTCATCGCCGAGGTGGACGCGGATGCCGTAGAGGTAGCGGTGCTCCAGCGTTTCCACGCGCACGATGCTGCGATTGCGCGGCGGGTGGTACTCCTGAAGGAGGAGCGTGCCGTCGATGCTGTCGGCGAGCGAGGGATCTTCGGATGTCTCGACGAGCGAGAGAAACGTATCGAAGCGGCGGATCCCCGCGCCGCTGCCGCCGATGTTCGGCTTGACGATGAGAGGGAAGAGCAGCCCCTCCGCCGCTTCCGGCAACAGCGAGGGATGGTTGACGATGCGCGTGCGCGGGCTGGGAAATCCGAGTTGCGACAGCAGCGAAAGCTGCAACGCCTTGCTGGTCTCGAAGCGGTAGGAAGCGGCGCCGTTGAACACGGCCACGTTCTCGCGCTCGAGGTGGGCGAGGTAGTCGTGCGTGTAGAAGATGGCCGAACGGCGGCCGCGCTTCCAGGCCGAGGGCGACATGCGGTTGAAGAGCAGCGCGGGACGCGAGCCGTTGCGCGGCCCTTCGCCGGGGGTGAAGCGATGCTGGCCGGCATCGATGCGGACGTAGGGAGTCTCACGCCGCTCCAGCTCGTGAAACAGGGGACGGAACCACTGCGGGTGCTCGTAGTAAATCGCGATCGGTCTCTGCTGCGCCATCGGTCATCCTTTCTGGTTGACCCGGACGGCGTGTGAGAGGTGGGCAGAAACAGAAAACCCGCGACGGCACGCCGTTGCGGGTTTGAAGTTCGTTCGTGGAAGCCTGGATCAGCTCTCGAAGAAATCGTGCCCGCGCATGGGACACATCGGACATGCGCAGGTCATCGTCGCCACCATCGAGAGCACGGAAGACATTGGGTCAGGTTATACGCGAGGATGGAGGATGGCGTCAAGCAGCCGCGGCGCGAGTGATTCAATCGAAGAGATCCCTGGGCAGACCAAAGTACCGGATGATGTCCCGCAGATAATGCCGGCCGATTTCGGTGCCGTCGTCGTGACAGGGGAACGGGTAGTGTCTCACGCCATCCTCCGTTGCGAGAACAACCATGCGATGGCTGCCTTTGCCTCGGTCCTCCCACACCTCGAAGCGTTTATCGACCGTTCGAAGCCGCTTCAACATATCGCGGCAGCGAAGCGGTTTAGGCACGCGCCGTCGTCCACGCGTCTCGATGTTTCAACGCGAGCAGGGGGATTGGAACGAGATCGGCGAATTCGTCCGTGGGCGCTTCCGAGCCCGAAACCTCCGCGACGAACTGATTCCTGCGAGCCTTCTCCCACATCCGCCAATACTTTTCTTCGGCGGGCTTCCAAATGCTCTCGACGTGACCCATCTGTGAGGCGAAGCTGACCTGGGCCACGATCATGGCGAGAGCGTCATCGACGGCTGATTCTCGTGTCGGTCCGTAGCCGCGGATATCCATTTCCAGCGCCAGCGCCGTCCACGTCGTTCCCTCGCGGAAGAGGATGACGCTGATTTCGAAAGCTTTCGTCTCTTCACTCATGCTGGAACCATCATCGTAACTCAAGCTGTCACGGTTGGGAGTACCCTGAGAGGGCCTCTAACCAAAGTGCCCCATTTCTTGCATCAGTCACGAGAACATCATGGACCATCGGCTCGCTACGCCCTTCTGGGTACTACGCATCGGCCTGGGACTCGGTGCGTTCCTGGCGGGGCTGGACAAGTTCTTCGACATCCTCACCGAGTGGGCTATGTACCTGAGCCCGCAGGCAACGCGTGTTCTGCCGGTCAGCCCTACCGTCTTCATGCGGTGCGTCGGAGTGATCGAGATGATCGTTGGCCTGGCAATTCTGGCTGGCTTTTCACGGATCGGGGCCTACGTATTGATGCTTTGGCTGATCGCCATCTCGATCAACCTGATCGCCACGAAGCTGTATTACGATCTCGCCGTTCGAGACATCGAGATCGCCCTGGGCGCCTTCGCTCTCGCTCGTCTGTCGGAAGTGCGTATGCTGTCGTCTGAAAGAGGTTCATCGCGTGCGACTCACGCGTGAGCATTGAAAAGGAGAAACACATGAAGAAAGTAGCCCTGGTCATTCTGGCCCTCACTCTTGCCCTGCCGCTCGCGGCAGAAACGTGGAAGAGCGTTTCCATCATGGACAGCAGTTGTTCCGCGAAGAAGGACGTTGTGGCCAATCCTGACTCGCATACGCGCTCCTGCGCGCTGAAATGCGCGAAATCGGGCTATGGCGCGATCGTCGACGGAAAGTTCGTCAAGTTCGACGCGAAGGGCAGTGACATGGCGAAGGAAGCGCTGAATAAATCCGACAAGAAGGATCACCTTCGCGCGACAGTCAGCGGCGAGTTGAAGGACGGCGTCATCCACGTCTCGTCACTGAGTCTCGATTAACGGCATTCTGGAAAGACCAAGCCCCGCGCTGACGCGCGGGGCTACACATATTTCGCCGCTCCGCGGATCAAACGCCGTCTGTTTTGAGACGGTCTGCTTATCGCTACTCACATGCAGAGCGAAGCGAGAGCGGTCGGTTTAGGCCGCCACTCTCCAGATCGATTCCCCTAACCTATACTCCGGCCCGTCATGAAACAGCCCCGTCCGGAGGTATTCAAGTTTGGCGGCGTCGCGGTCGGCGATGCCGAGGCGATTCGCATTGCGCTGGCGCACGTGCGGCGCGCGGCTCCGAATGTCGTGGTCGTCGTTTCGGCGATGAACGGCATCACCGACCTGCTGCTCGACGCGGGGCACGCGGCGTTACGGCGCGACCGTGGGCATTGCGAAGATGCGGCGGCGGAGCTCGAAGCGCGGCACATGTTGCTGGTCTCGGAGCTGATCGCATCGAAGCGTCGTGCCGAGGAGCTCACGGGCGTGATTCGCGATTCGGTGCACGAGATGCGCTCGATGATGGAGAGCATCGCCGTGCTCCGGGAGTTGACACCGCGCGCACTGGATGCACTCGTCGCGCGCGGAGAACGCGCCGTCGCACGGATCTTCTCGGCGGCAGCGAATGAAGCGGGGATCGATGCCGTCTACGTCGATGCGGTCGACGTCATCCAGACGGAGAATCGTCTCGGCACGCTCTGGCCGAACCTCGCCAGATGCGAACGCGAGGCGAAGAAACACATTCTGCCGCTGCTCGCCAAGGGGAACGTCGTGATCATTCCCGGCTACATCGCCAGCGGTCCGGACGGCTCGCTCGTCACCCTCGGGCGCGGAGGCAGCGACTTCTCCGCCGCCATCGTGGCCCGCAGCGTACGCGCGCGCGCTTTGACGCTCTACAAAGAAGTCGACGGCCTCATGACCGCCGATCCGAAGAGCGTTCCCGCCGCGCGCGTCATCGCCAGCATGCATTACCGCGAGGCGGCGGAGCTGGCCTACTACGGTGCCAAGGTACTGCATCCGCGCACGATGATCCCGCTCGTCGACAGGAAGATCCCGCTCTTCGTGCGGAACACATTTCGCGAGACGAGCAGCGGCACGCGCATCGCCGGCGATGTGAAACCGGGCGCATATCCCGTCAAAGCACTCACGGCCATCCATCGCCAGGCGCTGATTTCCATCGAAGGCAAAGGGATGATCGGTGTGCCGGGCGTGGCGGGCCGCGCATTCACCGCGCTCTCGATTGCGGGTCATTCGGTCTCGATGATCAGCCAGGCCTCCAGCGAATCGAGCATCTGCTTCGTCGTGCCGGAAACGGAGGCCGATCATGCCGTGGCCGCGCTCGAGCGTGTTTTCGAATCCGAACGGAAGCTTTTCCTGATCGACCGCATCGACGCCGAGAAGCGTGTTGCGCTGCTCGCCGTGGTGGGTCTCGGCATGCGCGGCACCTCGGGTATCGCCGCCCGCACCTTCTCCGCCATCGCCGCGGCCGGCGTCAACATCGTGGCCATCGCGCAGGGATCGTCGGAGCTGAACATCACCGTTGCCGTTGCCGAGAGCGATGCCACGCGCGCGCTCCTCGCGCTCCACTCCGAATACCAGTTGCACAAGATTCGCCCGCTCGCCGACACGACCGGGCGCGAGGCGAAGCTCACTCTCCTCGGTCTCGGCCAGATCGGACGCGAGCTGGCACGGCAGCTCATCGCCCAGCAGCCGCACCTTCGCCGCGATCTCGGCATCGATCTCAAGGTCGTCGCCGTTGCCGATCGTTCCGGCATTCAGATCGACGACAAAGGCTTTGCCCCCGGAACCCTGCGGCGATTTGCCAAACAGAAGGCATCCGGCGCGCGCCTCTTCGAGCGCGGCTCGCCGCTGACATTGCGCGAGCTCGAAGCGATGATGCGCAGCGAGCTGTGGATGCTGCCGTCGTACCGGCCGGTGCTGGTCGATCTGACCTCCGAGGAGACCGCGCCGCTGCTGCAGGAGGCGCTCGAGCATGGTTTCCACGTCGTCTGCGCGAACAAAAAGCCGCTGGCCGGGCCGCAGATCGAATTCGATCGCCTGATGGCCACGGCGAGGGAGCGCCACCTATCGATCCGCTATGAAGCCACCGCCGGCGCCGGTCTGCCGGTGCTCGACACCATCGCCAAACTGCAAAGCGCCGGCGATTCGATCGAGGTGATCCTCGGCTGTTTCTCCGGCACGCTCGGTTTCATCACCACAGCGCTGGAGGATGGCGTGGCATTCTCCGAGGCCGTCAGAAAAGCGTGGGAGCTCGGATACACGGAACCCGATCCGCGCGACGATCTCTCCGGCAAAGACGTGGCGCGCAAAGCGCTGATCCTGGCGCGAACGCTCGGTTACCGCGCGGAACCGGACGAGATCGAGCTCGAGCCGCTTTTCCATGGCGATGGTGTTCACGCGGACGCGCGCGCCTTCGTTCTCAGTCTCGGCTCGCTCGACGAGGCCTGGCGCGAACGCGTCGAACGCGCGCGGCGCGGGGGGAAGGTTCTGCGATATGTCGCCAGGATTCGCAGCCGCTCGATCTCGGTCGGCATCGAGGCCGTCCCGGCAAGCTCGCCGCTTGCGCATCTCCGCGGCACCGACAATCAGGTGGCCATCTATTCGAAGCGTTACAAGGCCAACCCGCTCGTCGTGACCGGTCCGGGCGCGGGGGCGACGGTGACTGCGGCCGGAGTTCTGAACGACATCGTGGCCATCGCCATGGAGGAGCGGCGGAGGCATCCCCGGTGAAAGGGAGCGCGTTCGCCCCCGGTTCGATCGGCAACGTCGGACCCGGCTTCGACGTACTCGGCCTGGCGATCGAAGGGCTCGGCGATCGCGTGACCGTCGAGCTCACCGGCGGCGACGCGCGCATCGACGCCATCACCGGGGTCGACGCCGCGCACGTACCGCTCGATCCCCAGCGCAACGCGGCGGCGATCGCGGCCATCGCCTGGCTCCGCGCGCATGGCGACGCGCGCAATCCGATCGTCACCATCGACAAGGGTCTCCCGCTCTCCGGTGGTCTTGGCGGCAGCGCGGCCAGCAGCGTCGCCGGAGCGTTCGCTGCGGCGCTGGCGATGGGATTGGAGGCCTCTCCCCGCGAGCTGGCCGCCGCCGCCCTGCAAGGGGAAATGATGGTCGCAGGCGAGCATCTCGACAACATCGCGCCATCGATCCTCGGCGGACTGGCGCTCTCGCGCTCCGTGCGGCCGATCGACATCGTCGCGCTGACGGTGCTGGCGGACTGGCGCCTCGCACTCGTGACTCCTGACGTGCGCATTGAAACGAAAGCGGCGCGTGAGGTCTTGCCATCGACCTCCGGCCGCGCGGTGTGGGTGCAGCAGATGGCGAACACCGCCGGTGTCGTCCACGCCTTCGCCACCGGCGACGGCGAACTGCTGCGCCGCGCGCTCGACGATCGCTATGCAGAGCCGCGCCGCGCGGCGCTCATCCCGCACTTCAACGCGGTCAAGCGCGCGGCCACCGACGCCGGCGCCTTCGCCTGTACCATCAGCGGCTCCGGGCCGACGCTCGTGGCCATCTGTGACGATGACGATGCCGCGCGGCGCGTCGCCAGGGCGATGCAGACCGCGTTCGGCCAAGTCGGATCGATTGCGAACGTGTCGCCGATCGCGCGGCGGGGAGTGCGTGCCGTATGAGCGAATGGCTCCAGTGCATCGGTTGCGGCCGGCGCTTTGATCCGTCCGAGGTGCGGTACACGTGCGAGTGCGGCGAGCTGCTGAGCGTCGAGCGCGACGTCATGCCGCGGCGGGAGACATTCGACGCCCGTCTCTCCAGCCGCCGCACCATCGACAAAAGCGGCGTCTGGCGGTTCCGCGAAGCGGTGCTGGAGGTCGATGAGAACGAGATCGTCACGCATCCGGAAGGGGCGACGCGGATGTATGAACGGGAGTCGGGAGTCGGGGGTCGGGAGTCGGAGCTTGGCGTTGTTTCTTCCGACCCCCGACCCTCGACCCCCGACACCCTCTTCTTCAAACACGAAGGCGAAAACCCCACCGGCTCCTTCAAAGATCGCGGCATGACCGTGGCCATGACGCAGGCCAAACGCCTCGGCGCGCGCGCCGTCGCCTGCGCATCGACCGGCAACACGAGTGCGTCGCTCGCCGCGTACGCCGCGCAGGCCGGCCTGCGCGCCATCGTCTTCATTCCATCCGGGAAGGTATCGACCGGAAAACTGGCCCAGACCCTGGCCTACGGCGCCACCGTGCTCGCGGTTCGCGGCGATTTCGATGCGGCGATGCAGCTCGTCCGCGAAGCCAGCGACCGCCTCGGCATCTATCTCGTCAACTCCATCAATCCGTTCCGCATCGAGGGACAAAAGACGATCGTCTGGGAACTGCTGCAGGATCTGGAGTGGAACGCTCCCGACTGGATCGTCGTCCCGGCCGGAAACCTCGGCAATACCAGCGCGTTCGGCAAAGCACTTGGCGAGGCCTTTGACGCCGGCTGGATCTCCACGATGCCGCGGCTGGCGTCGATCCAGGCCAGCGGCGCCAATCCGTTCTACCGCAGCTATCGGGACGGCTTCGCCGAACGGCATCGCATCACCGCGGAGACCATCGCCAGCGCCATCCGCATCGGCGATCCGGTCAGCCACGCCAAAGCGGTCACGGCGATTCAACTGACGAACGGCATCGTCGAAGAGGTGACGGATGAAGAGCTGATGCTCGCCAAGCGCGAGATCGACGAGATGGGCATCGGCTGCGAGCCGGCGTCGGCAACGACCCTGGCAGGGGTGAGGAAGTTACACGCCGCGGGGGTCATGAAGGAGGGCGAACGGGTCGTCTGCGTCCTGACCGGCCACCTGCTGAAGGATACGGACGCGATTCTCCGCAACGTCCCGCCGGAGCGAACGATCGAGATTGACGCAACGATCGATGCCGTCGAACGAGCTCTCAGCCGCTGAGGCTCGCTGCTGTAGCGTGAGGGCAAGGAATGGTGGCCGAGGCTTGGCCAACCAACGCGCCGGGCCGTGCCCGGTGGCGGAGAGAGAGGGATTCGAACCCTCGGTAGAGCTTTAGACCCTACGACGGTTTAGCAAACCGTTGGTTTCAGCCACTCACCCATCTCTCCGTGGCTCAGACCGTGGTGCCAAATGCACACCGCAGAATGCGGAATGAGCAGGGTCAATTCCCCGTCCGGGCAGATCCGGGTCGAAGCAGTAGTTATTGCGGAGTTCATGGCACAGTTCGTGAACCCGATAAGCTCGCCTCACAAAGTTCGTACGCAGTTCTCGCGGTACCGACTTCGAAGAACTCAGGAAGAACTCAAGGAGATACTCATGGCGAATACAAGCAAGCGCGGTTTTGCCTCGATGGATCCGTCCAAACAGCGCGAGATCGCGAGCAAAGGTGGGCGAGCGGCCCACTCGAAGGGAACCGCTCACGAATTCACATCCGACGAAGCACGCGTGGCCGGCCGCAAAGGCGGCGAAGCGGTGAGCCGCGACCGCGCGCACATGTCGGCGATCGGCCGCGAGGGCGGTCACAGCCGAGGGCGGACACGTCAGCCGGTTGAGGGGGAGAACACCACTCCCGTTGCCACCGACACCGAGCGTCAGAATTACATCGGCCGCGCAAGCGACCGGGGCACGTACGGAGAGATGGAACGGAGCGCGTCGCCGCGTCCCGAGAACAACGAGTTCCGCCCCGACGACAGCGCCAACCGCCGGTCGATGTAGCCCAGCGCGACGGGGTTTCGCGGTTGCGCGGCATGTTCCCGCGGATCGCGGAATCATGAGCTGGCCGGCAGCGCTGGTTCGCTGCCCGCCAGACTTGGCCAGATCGCCGACCCGGCCAATTCGACACCGGTGGCGGAGGTTTGGCCAACCAACGCCGCCCGCCGTGCGGGCTGGCGTCCCCGGCAGGGATCGAACCTGCGACCCACAGCTTAGAAGGCTGACCGGGGGCTACCGGATGTCCGCAGCTATCCGGTAGCTCTCCGATTTGGGGCGTCTGTAAGCGTCCGGTAGTGTCGCGATGCGTAGGCCAGCGGCGAAACTGCCACCCAAGTGACACCCCGTCGAGAGCGCGGCGAGCGATGAGCCGAAACGCACCGCCACGGAATCGGCGGTCGTCACCGACAGTTTTGGCTCAGACATGCACCATGAGGATGTGAGACGGGAGATCGAGCGAGGAGAGGGCTCTTCAATCGAGTTCAAATCGACCCTTCGATGGAACATCAAGGCCGCGAAGAACGACGGCGGTATAACTCTCGAAGTCCTGAAGGCCGCTGCCGGTTTTCTGAACTCATCAGGCGGCCTTCTCTTCATTGGTGTCACCGACTCCGGATCACTTCACGGCATCGCGACAGACCGATTCAGGAATGAGGACCAGTTCCTCGTCAACCTCTTCAGCTACCTCAAGGATGGTCTCGGCGCAGACACTGCTCCGTACGTGGAAGCAACAACGCACACGCTTGATGGTGTAACCATCTGTCGAGTCGCATGTACTCCGAGTCCGAAGCCGGTCTTCGTGACGTTCGAGAAAGAGAAGGATGCCTTCTTCATCCGAACCGGGCCAATGACCACGAAGCTTCCAGCCAGCAAGATTCACGTTTACATCAACGAACATTGGCCCGCTGGCAAACAAGTGAACGTGATCGCTCCTACGACGGCTGGAACGGGCACCTCGGAGTCGTTCCGCCAGTCCGCGTTAACAGACGCACTACAAGCCCTAAGCATTCCTTGTGAGGCATACCGCAGGCTCTCATCGGACATCGAAGACTTCACTCGGCAAGGTCTGATCGTCCACGCAATCGGCATGGGACCGTCGCCGCATGTCGAGAACGCGCTCGGCGCGTTTCGTGATCGGATGCACGGATTTCGCGAAAAGATTGAGACGGCCGTCCGAATCCTCAGCACGATCGGAAGGCGAGACTCCGCAGATGGAAGGAGTGCGGCAAAGCTCACCGAGGATCTGGAGGCAGCCCGCGCTGCAACTGACGGAACTGGCAGCTTGGCCAACGAAATCCTAAAAGGGATGACACTCTCTCAACTGCTCCTCGATCAACGGTACGAAGCGGTCCGATCCCTCACTTCTAAAGCGACGGAAGAGATCGTCCGACTTATTGATCCCGAACCGAAGCCCTACATCTTCCTGAGACCTGAACTAACTTTCACCCCCGGCGCTACCGGCCGGGATGAACATGATTTTTCCCTCCACGTGAAGCTTGTAAATGCCGGTGAAAAAGCGACGAACGACTACAAGGTCGAGGTGCGCTTTCCTACGCGATTTCTCGCTGGGCGTCCCCCCGACCTAACTGATCACGCGGCGAGCACGCCATCGACGACGCTATTACGCTATCCAAGCAGCACCTCGGCGGCTACGCGCATCCATCCCGGCAAGCCGGAAACAATCATGAATATCAGCTACCGCATCATGTCCAAACAGATCGAGAGCGACGATCCGTTGAATGATGCCGTTCAGGTCACCGTCTTTCAGCCGGACAGAAGTTCCGTACGCATCGAACGGCAGGTTTCGGGACTTCACGATTGCATACTGGACAGCAACGGAACCGTGCGGAAAAGGCCGACGATCCGAGAAATCGAAGAAAGTTTCCGGCGAGGCGCCCCTCCCACCCCTACGGAGTAACGCACAGAGATGTGGGTGCGGCGCTAGGGAGCAACTCGCCGAAGATATTGAATGAAGGCTGACCGGGAGCTACCGGATGTCCGCTGCTATCCGGTAGTTCTTGGAATTGGGAGTCCGTAAGCGTCCGGAAGCGTCGTGATGCGTAGGCCAGCGGCGAAACTGCCACCCGACTGACACCCTAACGGCAGTCTCTCTCTCGACGCGGAACACGTCGCCCTTGGTTGAGTGTTAGCGCTTCCGAGTATCGAACCATCCACGACCGCCACAGCTCGTACACAGCTCTGAACCAACGAAGCCTGTGACCCCGCACGTCTTGCATTCCTGCCAGTCGCCCTCCGACATCCTGCTACGCATCGCTCCCCCGCAGTTCGGACACCGTTGTCTCGCAGACATCGTGAGGACGGAAACTTCTTCGCCACAGCGGTCACATTTGCCTGCCGGTGGCGATCGTCTCGGTCGTTGCTGATCGGCCATTGTCCATGAGGTTACACCGTTAACGCGCTTTCTACCCCGCGTAGAGCGGTCCGTGAAGCGACGACGCTGCCGAAGAGGATAGCCGGTGAGACTAGCGACGATCGTCTCACCGCGCGCCACAGAACGCTTAACCTTGCACGATGATCCAGCCCGCTCCTGAGACCGACGCAAAGCTCCATCACCTCGTTTCACAAGGCTACATGCGCCGGTTCTCCCCCGATGGCGAACGTGTTCACGTGTTCGACAGAATCACAGGCAAATACCGTTTCAGCAAGACGAGGAACGTCGCCGCTCAAATCGACTTTTACACGATGAAGACGAAGGACGGCGCAAGTGAACGGTGGATCGAGTCGAGGCTCGCCGAGATTGATGCAGGCGTAGGCATCTTCGACAAACTGGAGCGCGGGGAACCGTTCACACGGGATGAGCGCTGGAGAGTGGCTTTCTTCGCCGGGTTTGCCGACTCACGCGGCTCAGGATTTCGCAGCACAACACCGCCGCTATCGGCGCGCAGCAACGACGAAGACGACGAAGAATTCTTTCTGCGCTTCGCTCACGCACTCTCCGTCACTACGGGTGTGATTCTCGAACCTTGGGTGCTCAAAACCATCGTACGCGAAGACGTAGCGCATCTGGCTCTGTCCGGAGGTTTCGATCAAAACAGCGTCATGATCGCCCACGGTTGGGAACTGGCAATGCATCTGTTCTGGACGCACTGGCTCATCGGGCTCGCGCCGGAAGGTTCGGCCTTCATCACGAGCGATCGGCCCATCGGTCTTCTCATTCCGGGCGGCGGATTCGGTGACGATGCGTTCGACGGGAACCTGATTCGAGCTTTCCCGCTTTCGCCGCGCGCTGCTCTCTTTATTGGGCGACCGACCCAAGAAACGTCACTTGATCGCATCACCTTGAAGGCAGAGGCAGTCCGAACCACAAACATCGCCGTCGCACGGCGTGCGGACCGCAACGTGCTTGCGGAATCCGAGTCGCTATTGCGGGCAGCCGTTGCAGATGCAAACCTCTCAGCCGTGAACTGACAATCGGAAGAATCAAAGTTCGTAGGAGGTGGGTAGCCGATGAGCGGCCGAAAACCCCTGAAGAGCCAGAATCAACACGAGCTTCCCGCACGAAGAGGTTTACGCTCCAGCACCCGACGAATGGATTCACAACGCTTGGAACTTCGGTGTGACGTTCGACTCAAACGGCGCTCGTATCAATCGATCAGTTGCCGTTCATCACGAGTGAGTCGCTCGAACCGCAGCGCCTCTTTAGTAGCCCCGCTTCTTTCGCTCAGCGTCACAGCGTCGCTTCCATGCTTCGACACGCTGTTGCGCATCGTCTGTCCAGTTCAGATGGTACACGCCCTCACCTCGGGCCGATGCAACAACCTCTCGTTCGCGGCTGTATGAAAAACAACCAGTTCGTACCTGCGAACCGTGAGGTGATCTGCCACATCGGGATCGCGCAGTGATTCATCCTTGGGCGTAAGAATCGGTGGTGATGATGAAGGTCGAGAGCGCCTCTTCGGCTCGTCGGGGCCGGGCTGAGCTGGTAAATCCAGTCCTGCAACCTGCCTCGGCGAATCGACCTGCGACGAACAGCTCCGCGAAATAGTCAGCATCCATCAGCCCCCGCTTCGACCGCATGTCTGAGCTACGAACTGTCGGTCCCTTGCATCAACTCACGCTGCCGTCTATCTGCGTTTGTCGAAAGGCCGAAACAGCTCAGACGGAGTAACGTCAAGCGCTCGTGCTACGAGGATGAGACTCCACACGCCCGTGTTCCGCGCTCCGAGTTCGATGTCGGCGATGTGATTTCGCGACACGCCCGGCCCGCCGTGCCGTGCCTGGTGGCGTCCCCGGCAGGGATCGAACCTGCGACCCACAGCTTAGAAGGCTGTTGCTCTATCCGACTGAGCTACGGGGACCGGTGGGGAAGAAGAGAAATTGGTCGGGGCGAGAGGATTCGAACCTCCGACCCCCTGCTCCCAAAGCAGGTGCGCTACCAGACTGCGCCACACCCCGACGGGATCTCACACAACAGCGGCCGTGCCGGACGCGATTCCGTCAGACGGCTTTGGCACGATCGATACGGCGGGCCGGCAGCGCCGCTTCCCACTGTTTGGCGGTCGCCAGATCGAGGGTGAACTCGAATACGTGATTGTGCGCACGGAGGCGCAGAACCTTGCCAGCCACCGTGTGTCCGGTCGCCGTCTCATCGTCGTATTCGACCTCCTCGATCAGCGGCAGCTCGATCGATGCCTGCAGATCGCTGTTCTCGTAATAGATCGCGTCGGCGGTGAGCACGAGCGCGACCGGAATCTGTTCCATCCCCTCGAGGAGACATGCCCGGCTGCAGACCCGGGCGGTGCCGCGATGCTTCGCCAACACCTCCTCGACTCGATCTTTGCCGCGCAGCCGGACGAAAAACCAGATCAGGACCACCAGAACGACGACCCCGACGACGGTGATGATTTCAAGCGAAGGCACCATGAACCTCCTGTCAATCGCTTCTCGAGACGGAAAAAAGCGTACCCCTTTTTCACCGTTACGTCACGTCTTTGCACCGGAATCGTTCATCGGGACGATAATGTCCCGTCCGAAGTCCATCCAGGGAGACCCATCCGATGTTCAAAAGCAGTGCCGCCGCGACGATCGTTTTCGCCGCTCAGTTTTTCTTTGCCCCGCAAGCAGTGATGGCCCAGACGGCCAGCGCCTCCATCCAGGTGTCCGTGACACAGCCGCAACCGGTAGCCGCGGGCACGAACTTCGACTACGTCATCCAGGTGAACAACGAAGGACCTGACAACGCGGCCAATCCATCGCTGAGCTTTCCGCTTCCCGCCGGCCTCGCTTTCCAATCGGAGAGTGTTGCCCCCGGCTGGTCGTGCAACTCGATCACCCCCGGCACGGTCGGAGCGACAGTCACCTGCACCGCCGCGACGCTGGCGGTGGGCTCGGATGCATTCACGATCACCGCATCGAGTCCACCGACCGCGTCGGGCACGTTCAGCACGACGGCCACCGTCTCCAGCACCACTCCCGACCCGGAAAGCAACGACAACTCCTTCGATGTCACCGTGATCATCCAGCCCTCCAGCGATTTCAGCATGGCGCTTTCGGCATCGCCGAATCCGGTGAGCGCGGGAACGAATCTGACCTGGACGATGACGGTGACAAACAATGGTCCGAGCACCGGCTTCAATGCCTCGGCCGATCTTCCGCTGCCGCCGCCCACGACCTTTGTCTCGGTTGCTGCCCCTCCGGGTTGGTCGTGTGTTACGCCATCTGTCGGCGCCAACGGCAGCGTGACCTGCTCACTCACGTCGACGATCAATTCCGGGGTATCGGCAACATTCACGGTCGTTTCGCAGGTCCCATCATCGCTCGCCGCCGGCACCACGCTGCCGGCGACGGCCACGGTCTCCTCGCCGGACGACTCGATCCCCGCGAACGACTTCGCAACCGCAAGCGTTCAGTCAGCGGTCGTCTTCGACCTCGGCATCACCAAAACGCGCACCCCAGGGCTTGTCCTCCCCGGCAGTTCGCAGCAGTACACAATCGTGGTGACGAACTCCGGGCCAAGCGACGCGGCGGGCGTGACGATGACCGACGTTCTCCCTGCACCGCTACGGTTTGCGTCCCTCGCTTCTCCCGGTGGCTGGTCCTGTACGACACCAACTCCTGGTACCAACGGCACGATCACCTGTTCAATCCCCTCGCTTGCCGCTTCGGCCGTTGCCACCTTCACCCTCAACGTCGTCGTCGATCCGGCCACGCCGGGAGGGACGCCGATCAACAACACCTCCAGCGTCGCCGCCTCCGTGCCCGACTCCAACGGTTCGAACAACTCCGCGACCGCGTCCGCGGCAGTCGGCACTCCTGCCAACATCTCCGCGGCGAAGTCGGTCGCCGGTGGCACCACACACGGTGAGGGCTCGGTGGTCACGTACACGATCGTACTGACCAACGCCGGAACGCTGGCCCAGGCGGACAACCCAGGTAACGAGCTCACCGACGTGTTGCCGTCTTCGCTGACGCTCATCGGCGCAAATGCGGCCAGTGGAACGGCGATGGCAAACATCGGCACGAACACGGTCACCTGGAACGGTGCCATCCCCGGCAGCGGAAGCGTGACGATCTCGATTCAAGCGTTCGTCCACTACGGTACGGCGGGAACGACGATCTCGAATCAGGCCACCATCTCCTATGACTCGGATGCCAACGGCACGAACGATGCCTCGCGCCAATCGGACGATCCATCCACCCCCGCGCCGTCGGATCCCACCTCGTTCACGGTCGCCGGGAGCGTTCCGGCGCTATCGACGACGATGCTTGTTCTGCTGGGGGCTCTCCTCGCGGCGATGGCTCTGTTCGTGATGAAAACGTAGAATCTGCCGAATGCCCGACTCGCGCCGAAAAACCCGCAATGAGCATTCCTCCGGCGGCGCGGTCATAGCTCTTCGCGACGGCGCGCCGTTCGTGGCCATGATCGCCACGCGCGGCCGTTCGCGATGGGGCCTGCCCAAGGGGGCGGTCTCGCCCGGCGAGACGTCCGAGCAGGCGGCGTTGCGAGAAGTGCAGGAGGAGACGGGCCTCGATGCCGAAATCATCGGTCTCCTCGACACCATCGAGTACTTTTTCCGCGCCGGCGACATGTTGATCAAGAAGAGCGTCGACTTCTACCTGATGCGTTACGCCGGCGGGACGATGACTCCGCAGCTCAGCGAGGTGGACGACGTCGAGTGGGTGGCACTGCCGGAGGCGATCCGGCGCGCGAGCTTCGACTCGGAGCGGAAGCTGCTTTCTTTGGCGCTCGATCAGATCGCGTCGGTGGCGAAGCGGACGGGCGCTTCCTCGTAGATTTCTTCGCCTTTTCCGCTTCCAGACGGCTGGCCAGCGTCGGCGCATGCCCTGCCGAGGATGGTGATGTCGATGCCGGCCGGTTGCTCTGCCACGTTCGCTTCGAGGTACCAATTGCAGCGCCAAACTCTTCAAGCGTCATATCCGAAATGATCGAGCGGGGAGCCACCTCCGTCACATCGACGTCCGGATTGGCGAACTCGTCGCGATGTTTGAGCAGCAGCCACTCGTTTCCCTTGCTCCCCGGCCGGCCTTTGATCCTCACCAGCGCCCACTCGCCGAACATCTTCTTCCCGTACATACGAAAGGCGAGCTTCCCCGATTTGATCCCCTCGACCGGATCGTCGGGCTCCGTGAGCTCCCAGGTGCCGTTGTCCCAGATGATGACGTTCCCGCCGCCGTAGTTGCCGGCTGGGATTACGCCTTCGAACGAGGCGTAATCGTAGGGATGGTCTTCCGTCATCATCGCCAGCCGCTTCACCGTGGGGTCGTACGACGGCCCCTTCGGTATCGCCCACGACTTCAGAACTCCCTCCACCTCCAGGCGAAAGTCGTAGTGAAGACGGGTTGCCGCATGCTTCTGGATGACGAAGATCGGCAATCTGCTCTTCTTCGGCTTCCCTCCCGAAGGCTCCGGCGTCGCGCCGAAGTCGCGCATGGAGCGGTATTTCTCGAGCAGGTCAGACATGCGGTTTCGTGGTTACGAGGTTTCGCGGTCGCGCTGTGTAAGGCTGCTGAGCCGCGAGACCTCGCGACCCCGAAACCGCGCGACCGCGTTCACGATGCCTTTCTCTTCCTCGCCGTGGTCTTTCTTCGCGCCACAGGCCTCGCGCGTGCCGGTTTCGCCGTGCCGCGGCCTTTGCCCAGACTGCGGCGGAGCGCCTCCATGATGTCGATGACTTCGCCGCCTTTCTCCTCTTCTTTTTCCTCCGGCTCGATCGCTTTGCCTTTCGACTTGGCGCGGATGCGGTCCAGCAGGCGTTTGCGGTATTCATCCTTGAACGCGAGCGGATCGAACTTCGTCTCGGTCAACTCGTCGATCAGCATCTCTGCGAGTTTGACCTCCTTCTCGCTCGCTGGTGACGATTCGAGATCGATCGCGCTGAAGTCGCGTACCTCGTCGGCGTAATACATCGTGTGCAGCACCAGACCCTTATCGTACGGCCGCAGGACCACGAGCTGCTCCTTGCCCGCCGCGACCCAGCGGGCCACGGCCACTTTGTCCTGCTTCTTCATGGCCTGGGAGAGTAGCCGGTAGGTCTTTCCGCCGCCGGGCGCCGGTCCCAGAAAATAGGCCTTCTCGAAGAAGAGCGGATCGATCTCATGAAGATCGACGAACTCGGTGATCTCCAGGGCACGGTTGTCGTCCGTCTCCAGCGTCTCGATCTCCTCATCGGTGAAGGTCACGTACTTTGATTTCGAGATCGCGTAGCCGCGAATCAGCTCATCCGAGTCGACGATCTTCTCGTGATGCGGGCACCACCATTTGCGATTGACGCGGGTGCCGCAACTTGCGTGCAGCAGATGGAAGTGGACATCTTCCGATTTCGTGGCCGTGTAGAAGCGGACCGGGATCGCCACGAGCCCGAACGAAATCGTTGCGTTGCGCAACGGTCTGAGTGCCATGAGACTCCTCCGCGGACCGATGTTGCATCCGCCGTTCCAGCGATGTCCGTCTGGAAGTCGCTGAAACGAAGGTACTTGAATCACTGCTTGGCCACAGGGCACCGGCTTCGATCTTGCACTTGGCAACCCGCTGAGCCGGCAAGTATGGATTCCTCGATTCGCAGCACGTTGTGGAGCGCCTTCGCGGTGCTGGTGGTACTCATCGCCGCCGGCCTGGCGCTGACGATCGGAGTCCTTCACCTGACTCTGCTGATGGTGATCGTCAGCGCCATCATCGTCGTCCTGGCGGCATACCTGATCTGGCGTATCCAGCAATCGCTCATCGCATCGATCAACAGGCAGGTGAAACGCACCGAGACGATGATCGGAGGCATGTCGGACGGCGTCGTGCTGGTCGACGCCGAGGGGAAAACCGCCTACCTGAATCGGGCCGCGAAAAATCTGCTTGGACGAGCGGACGTTGGCGTTCCGATCTTTCAACATGCCGAGGTTTATGGGCTGTTGAACGACGCGGGCGAGCCGGTCGACGCCAGCGAGCTGCCGGCGGCGCGGGCGCTGTCCACCGGCCGCCCCGTTCGCGACATCACGATGATGGTGGTGCGGGAGGAGCGGCAGATCGCCATCTCCGTGAGCGCTACGCCGCTGCGCGACGACGGCCGCATCTCCGGCGTTATCGTCACGTTCCGCGACATCACCGAGCGGCGGCGGCTCGAGGAGGCGATGCAGTTGCAGGCCGAGCGGGCGCAGATCCTGGCCGACGCCGGAGCCTTCTTCGCCAGCAACATCGATCCGGTCTGGGTCACGCAGGCGATCGCGGAACGGGTCGCCGAGGTGCTGGGCGACTGGGCCGCGGTCATCCTCAAATCGTCAGACTCGAGCGAGCTGCGTGTCGCTTCGATCTATCACCGGGAGATGACCTCTCTCGGGCTGGCCTGGTCGTACATCTACCGGCAGCCGCTCGTCGTCGGCGAAGGGATCATCGGCCAGGTCGTCAGCACCGGCTATCCCTCACTGACACAGAACCTCGGCGGCGCCCAGCCGGTCGCACCCGAGCTCGAAGGCGGCTATCACGCCGCGCCGATGAAGCTGGCCTCGCTGCTGATTCTTCCGCTGCGCACACGCCGCGAGATGCTCGGAGCGCTGGTCATCGCCGCAAACGATCCCGATCGCGCCATGAGCGACGAGAAGCTGCCGCTGGCCGAGATCCTCGCCGAACGCGCCGCCCTGGCCATCGAAAACGCCAAGCTCTACACCGATCAGGTCGATGCGCGGCGCAAGGTAGAAGACCTCTCGCGCCTGAAGGACGAGTTCCTTTCCATCGCCTCGCACGAGCTCCGCACTCCGGTGACATCGATCAAGGGGTACACGCAACTGGCGAAGACGCTGATCCGTGAAAACGACCTGCGTACCTCGGAGGAGTATCTCGACATCGCCCTCGATCAGATCGATCGGATGTCGCGTCTCATCCTCGAACTGCTCGACGTCTCACGGATCGAGACCGGCCGCCTCGAGATCCGGCGCGAGCCGATTCCGTGGACGACGTTTGTCAGCGACGTCGTCCATCGCCATCACACCGCCGTCAGCGAGCGCCGTTTTCAACTCAATCTCCCCGTCGGTCACAAGCGCGTCCTCGGCGACCGCGACCGCCTCGAGCAGGTCCTCGGAAACCTGATGGAGAACGCGGTGAAGTATTCGCCCGACGGCAGCGAGATCCTCGTCACCGTCGAAGAACGAGGCGATCAGCTCGTGACGTCCGTGGCCGACCGCGGCATCGGCATTCCGACCGATGAGCTTGGACAAGTCTTCGAGCGCTTCCACCGTGGACGCCATGTGTCATCGACGAACTACGGCGGTCTCGGGCTGGGTCTCTACATCACCAAGCAGATCGTCGAGCGCCACGGCGGCTCGATCTGGGTGGAGAGCCGCGAGGGGCAGGGGACGACCTTCTCGTTCTCGCTGCCGGTTACTCCCGCGGTCGAGCAGTTGCCGATACCCACGGCCGAGGAACCGCAAACGGCCTCGGCCACGTAGACCGCCGAATTTTCGCTGTAACCTCACGGTTTGCGGGACGGATGCAGCGGCTCCTGGTCTCTCTCGTTCTCCTGCTCCCCGCGGCTGCCGTCCATGCCCAGGACCTGCGGCTCGACTATGAGCGCGAGTCGCTCGTCGGCACGTACCGGCACTACACGCAGTATGTCGACGGCCTGCCAGTCGTTGGTGGAGAGGTGATCGAGCGCGCCGATCACGATGGCAGTGTCCGCGAACTGCATCGCGCCATCGCCAAGGCCGCTCCGAAACGCGCGCTGATTGCGAAGAGTGCCGCGCTGGCAAGCGCTCCCGCGGGTTTGCTGCGCGACGAGCAACTCGTCGCCGTCAACGTCAGCGGCGAAGCGCGGCCGGCATGGCGCGTCGTCGTCGAGCAGAATCCGCACGAACCGGTGGCGCACTACATCGACGCCGCGACCGGCGCGATTCTTCGCTCGCAGCCGCTCTTCGCCCACATCACGGCGAAGGGAAAAGTCTTCGACCCGAATCCGGTGGCGAAGCTGAACGATCCTTCGCTTCGCGATCAGAACGACTCCGCCGCGGCGGTCCCCGAGGCCGCGTACTCGCTCGTCGATCTGCTCGAGCTCAATCCGGTCGGCATGCTGGCCGGACCGAACGTCCAGATCGTCGATACCGACTTTCCATTCACCCCCCACGCCGATGCCGCACAGCCGCTGCTCTTCGACCGCAGCCAGCCGCAGTTCGAAGAGGTGAACGTCTATTTTCATATCGATCGCAGTCAACGCTACATGCAGTCGCTCGGGTACACGGGCTCCCGGCGCGTCGTCGGCTACTCCCTTCCGGTCGATCCGCACTCGCTTTCCGGCGCGGACAATTCGCTCTACGTCGGAAGCACTCTGACGCCGGGGGAGGGAAAGCTGTATTTCGGCGATGGCGGCGTCGACGACGCGGAGGACTCCGACATCGTGCTGCACGAGTTCTTTCACTCGGTGGAGGATTGGATCGCGCCATCAGTCTTCTTCGGCACCTCGGCGAGCCAGTCGCGGGCGATGGGCGAAGGGTTCAGCGACTACTGGGCCTTCTCATCGAACTATGAGCCGGGTCTCGCCGGCGGCCGCGACCCGTACTGCATCGCGGATTGGGACGCGCGCTGCGGCGGTGACGACGATTCGCAGAACTGCGGCTATCCCGCCGGCGCCGACTGCCTTCGCCGCGTCGACGGCACGAAGACGATGAACGAGTTCCTGACCAGTGGATCGTCGGGAACGGAGCACAAGAACGGCGAGATCTGGTCATCGGCTCTCCGCGAGATTTTCGACGCACTCGTGCGCCGTCACGGCGTGACCGATGGCCGACGGATGGCGGACACGCTGGTGCTGGAATCGATGTTCGGCGCGCCTTCTGATCCGACGTATGCCGTGATCGCCGGCAAGCTGCTCGATGCCGACCGCGTTCTCAACGGCGCCGCGCATGCGAGCACGATCTGCGCCGCCTTCACCGCCCGGCTGATCCTCGGCAGCTCCGACTGCAATCCGGCGCCGCACGGCGAGGTGACGTTGTTCCAGTCGCCGCGGCAGGGTCTGGCCATTCCTGACAACACGCCGGTGGGAATCACGTCGACGCTCGATCTCACGGACAGCCGCACGATCGACAACCTCTCCGTCAACGTCAACATCGCGCATCCCTCCCGAGGAGACTTGCAGATCGTGCTCACCGCGCCGGATGGGACGGCGGCCATCCTGCAGAACTCTTCCACCGATCACGCGCCGGCAACCCAGGTGACGTACGGAGTCGATGCCGATCCTGCCGAGCGGCTCGACATCTTCCGCGGCCACGCCGCCGGCGGAAGGTGGACGCTGACCGTTCGCGATCTTCAATCGCAGAACAGCGGCACGCTCATCTCGTGGGCGCTCGGTATCACCTTCACGGGCGACGTCGCCGCGACGACGCGTCCGGCGTCGTTTTCGCCGCGCAAGCACATCGCGGCGGTCGCCCACGTAGCGGGAGCCCTGGGGACCAACTGGCAGACCGACGTCCGCCTCTTCAACAGCAGCTCGGTAGCGGCGAACGTCACGGCGATCTTCACCCACGCCGGCGAGGACGGCTGGAGTCACTTCGCGGCGGTGAAGCTGTCGATCGCGCCGAAACAGGTCATGGCGCTCGACGACGTCGTCTCCGCCACGATGCGAACGAGCGGCGTCGGCCAGCTCGAGTTTCTCGGCGACACGGACGCACTCGTCGTCACCAGCCGCACATATACGCATGCAAATGGCGGGACGTACGGCCAGTTCATCCCGGCGGTCAGCACGCTCGACGCCTCGACGCTTGCCTACGTGCCGCAGATCCAGGCGACGGCCGACTTCCGTACGAACACCGGCTTTGCGGAGGTGGCCGGCGGCAGCGGCACCGTTCGCATGACCTTGTTCGAGGCCACGACCGGCGCGGTGCTCTCGACGCAGGACTTCGCCGCCGTTCCGTTCGACCAGATGCAGTTCCCGGCCACGGGCGCGCCGCTGATGATCGCCGAGTTGCGCGTGATCAGCGGCGACGCCCGCATCGTCGCCTACGGTTCGGTCATCGACAATCACAGTGGCGATCCGATCTACGTCGCCGCGGCGAATCCGCGTACCGGGGCGTTCGTGGCGCCGGTGATCAGCCAGCCGGGAGTGAATACCTTCTGGCGGAGCGACGTCTTTCTCAGCGCGCCCACCGACAGCGGCGGGAGCTTCGATCTGACCTATGTCGACGCCGTCACGGGAGATAGTGTTGTGAAACACGGCAGCGTAGCGGGGCATCAGACCGTGCGGCTCGACGATGTGATCGGTAACTACTTCGGCCGGAGCGGCGGATTCGGCACGCTTCGCGCCGATCTAGCCGGAACCATCGTCGTCACCTCGCGCACCTTCACCTCGTCCAGCAACGGTACGTACGGCCAGTTCATCCCCTTGACCTTCACCGGAGACATCCGGAGCGCTCCCCAGGAGATGCTGCACATCGAGCGCTCTTCCTCCTTCCGCACAAACCTCGGCGCAATCAACGCCAGCGACGCGGTGCTGGTTCTGCGCTTCACGCTCTACGATTCCGCCGGCAATTCGCTCGGCAGCACGGAACGAGCGATCGACCCGTGGCGGCTCGTGCAGTTTCCTGTCGATGCATTGACGTCGTCACCAATCGTGAACGGACGCATCGACGTGCAGGTGATCGCCGGCACCGGCAAAACGCTGGCCTGGGCGTCCGTCGTCGACAACAACACCGGCGATCCGATCTTCGTGCCTGCTCAATGAACGATCAGTGAGGTATTCTTCAAGCCTATGCCCCTAACCCAAGTCGAGCCGCAAACGCTCGCGCAAATGCCGTTCAAGGTTCTCGATGAGACGCTGCGTCAGCTTCGGAGCACGCGCAACGACATCATTCGCTACGGCGTCTGGAACACCCGCAATCTGACGGACGACGAGTTCAATCACGCCGACGACCGCAAGCTCCTCGGCTACTTCCGGCAGGACCTGCTGGAGACGAGGTTCCTCTCCAAAGGCCGGCGCATCGACCTGATTCAGCTCTGGCACTGGTTCGACGACCAGATGACCGGCACCGAACCGATGCTGATCAACGGCGAAGAGCTTTTCGTGAACGTGCAGGACAAGGATCTCGACAAGGTGCGGAAGCGCGTCGCCGAGATCCAGTCCTTCCTCCCCACGCTGCGCGGCGACGATCTCGAGGCCTTCAAGCGCGTCAAATACAAGCTGCGCCGCACGGTGCTTCGTCTGACCTACGATCTGCACCACCTCTTCAAGCGCCTGGAGAAACACCGCAAGAACTTCGGCGGCCCGATGCCCCCCCGCCCGGAGCGCGTACCACTCGAAGCCGCCATCGATATGCCCGAGCCGCCGCCGATCGACGAGCACGATGAGGAGTGAGTCAGTGGACGTAGTCGGCGAGCAAGCTGACATGATCGCCGGCCGGAGTACCGGCTAACTTTCGGACGAGCTTCTCGTCGGCGGTGATGCAGAGAACGTTAAGACGCACTGCAAGAGCAACATACGAGGCATCGTACGCGCTCACGCCGGTTGCCATTGCGAGATCAATCGCGTCCCGGGCAAGGCTCTCGTTGGTGTACGTGATCAATGGTGATGCCACGATCTTCTCGATGATTTCGCTCGCATGTGCCGGCTGCATTTCTCCTCGTCTTACGAGCTTCCAGAGAATATTGGACGACTCCACAAATAGCAGATCGGGAGTAGCCAGCCGTACTCCCGGCGCGCGCAGCGCCAGCGCGGCGGCGAGATCCTCTTCCGGAACGTACCACTTGATGACTACGCTGGCATCGACGACCCAGAGCGTCAACGATCCCGATCCTCTCGCAGTAGCGCGGTCGTATCGGAGAACTTCTGTCCGCTCCGGCGCAACTCCTCGAAGATTCGATCGGCGGCGGCCCAGGTTTCTTGCCAATCATCAGACGCGGCTTCCTGCAGAATCGTCTTCAACTCGGCTTGCAGCGAACGCTTGCTGTTGCTGGCGCGCTTCTTCAGCGCTTTGACCGTCTTCTCGTCGAGGTCACGTATCAGGACGTCCACGATATCAAAATGATATCAGACATCGACATCCCTCACGGCGGTGTTGACGGCGAGAGCTTGAATTGCAGGTCCTCGGGTGCCGAATCGCCGATCGTGATCTCTCGTTCTTCGCGTCCGAAGCCCGGTTTGTCGGCCGTGATTTGGTACGTACCGGCGGCGACGTTCTCGAGGACAAAGTTTCCTGAGGCGTCGGTCTGCGCGGTGCGGCCGCCGAACATCGGCTGGCCTGGTATCCAGAGCTCCACGTTCACCTCGCTCAGTGGCCGCGTATCGATCGCGCCGGTGACGCGTCCGCGCAGGGTCACGGTCTTGATGGTGATGTCGAACGTGTCCGATCCATGCACTTCGTACTGGGTGATGAACGGGAAGGCCAGCAGCGCCATATCCACCGTCCGCACGACATAGGTACCGTCGTCGAGGCCTCCCAGCTCATACCGGCCTTCCGCGTCGGCCGACGCACTGGCGCTGGTCTGACTTTTCCCGTCCCGAGGCACGAATATGACCTGCGCGTTGGCGACGGGAGCCCCATTTCGCGTGATCCGGCCGTGGATGACCGTGTTCGATTTGAAGTCGATTTCGACCTGCGCCGTGCCGCCGTCGAAATCGACGACCTTCGTCGCCGCCGACCTGGTCGATCCGCCGAACAGCACGCCGGTGCGCGCCCCAATGCGGACCGTGCCGGACGGCACTCCCTCGATTCTGAAGTTGCCTGCGCCGTCGACCGGCGCCGTCACCGGGCCCCCAGGGCCGGCGACGCCGGCATAGATGGTTGTCTGTTCGAGCTCCTGCGCCGTCAGACCGCTGACGTGGCCGGTGATCACACCACCGCTCTTCAGAATGATGCGCACCGGCCCCGACGAAGCGATGTCGATGTCGCGCAGCGTGCCCGGCGCGAAGCCCGTTTTCGTCGCCATGAACGTGTAGTTGCCGGGAGCGAGCCCTTCGATCGTAAAACCGCCGCCTGCATCCGTGCGGTTCTCACGGTTCCCGTCGGCGGACACCGCACGCACGGACGCGTCAGGGATCGGCACGCCGCCGTCAGTGACGACAAGGCCGGTTGCACGTATCCCGTTTGCAATCTGTACGTCCAGCCGCGCATCTTTGCCGGACACGATCGTTACGGTCTTCTGTTGTGGTTGATATCCGCTTCGCGAGAACGAGAACGTCTTCTCTCCCGGTTCCAGCGATTCGATCGTGTACTCGCCGTTCGCATCGGTCGTGGGGCTGTCTTCCACCATGTTGGTGGGCGGTGAACCGGCAGACTTCACAACACTTCGCACAGACACGCCGGCGAGGGCAGTGCCCTCCGGACCGGTGACACGGCCGGTCAGCTTCGCGCCGGTCTCGAGGCCCACCTCCACATCCGGCAGCGTCCTGCCGTCCTCCACTTCGATAGTCGGCGAGCGCGCCATGATGTAGCCCGGTGCGTTCACGACGACCTGTGTCGGGCCCGGCTTGACGCTCTCGAGCATGAACGTGCCGTCGTCGGTTGTGAACTGCTTCTGCATCGGCGGCATCGTCATGCCGCCTCGCGGGGCCGTCACTCCCGCCAAAAACGACGTCACAGGCTGATGCGTCATCTTGTCGACGACGCGCCCGGGGATACGGCCACCTGGCGGAAGCTCGATGACGAAATTCCGAGCTGGGGCAGCGACGGGGCGCATCTCTGAGATGAATGCCTCCGGCTTGTTGATGATCAGCATCATTTGCCCCGGATTGAGGTCAGCGATGCGGAAACTCCCGTCTGAGCCGGTCATCGCCACTGCGAAGGTGTCCTGCGCCGCGGCGATGACGTTCACGCCTTCCACGCCTGCGCCGCCTCTCGTCACATGGCCGATGATCTCGACGCCCGGATCGAGCATCACCTCGACCGGCTTCGTCGCGGAGTCGACTTTGATGCCCCGCAACAACTTCGCCGAATAGTCTTCACCCTTGAAGGCGAGGTCGTACGTCCCTTCCTTGACTCGGGTCGTGAACGTGCCGTCGCTGCCGGTGCGGACGTTCTCGTTCCGTCCACCCTGCATGGCCGACATGGTGAGGCGGCGGAGGCCAGCCATCGGATCTCCGGACGACTCGATCGGTTCGACGCCGACGCCGGACAGAGGCTTACGGTCTTTGTCGGTCACGCGCCCTGTGACTGCGAGGCCGAGCGGAATCGTGATGGTCACGCCGCTCTTCCGCTCGCCCGCGGCCAGCTTGAGAGACGGCGACTTGCCGGCCGGATAGCCGCGTTTCACCGCATCGATCTGTAGCTCTGCATCGGTTTCCGCCTCGCTGAGGACGAAGTGGCCGTCGGGCGCGCTGTAGCCCTCGCTGACACCGCCTGCGCCCACGCTGAGGAACGAGGGCACGTTGTTGTCGCGTGTGGCCGCTCGCGCCGAAAGTTTCGCCGCCGAAACCGGCCGCTTTTCGTCATCAATGACCGAGCCGGTGATGCAGCCATGGGCCGTCGCGAGGAGGTCTTTCTGAACCGCGTCGGCGCCCTTCACGTTCACCGCCTGCGCGCCGGTGATGCCGTAGCCCGGCCGTGACGCCCGCACGTCGTAAGTTCCGCCGGCGATCGGCCTGAGTGTGAAGTTTCCCTTCCCGTCGGTGATGGCATCGAGTGTCACCCCGCCAAAACGGCCCGGTGCAATCGCCACGCGTGCGCCCACTACCGGCAGTTTCGACTTCACGTCGCGCACGTTGCCGCTGATCAGCGCCCCATTGGCCAGCTTCAGCGTCAGTGCCCCTCCGCTCGCACGCACTCGCCGAGCGATCCGGTTGCCGCTACGGGCCTCGACCGTGATCCACTCCTTCCGCGCGTGCGCGATCGTGAACGTGCCATCGGCCCCCGATTTGCCGGCAGGCCAGCCGTCGAGGAAGATCGGCACATCGCCGGCGGGGGTCTGCCCGTCGTCGCTCACCACACGGCCGCTGATGGCGACACCCGCGATCATTGTGAAGCTCGCACTTTTCTTCGCCCCGAAGGGCAGGATCGGTTCGTCGACCAATGCAAAATCGGGATGAAGCACGAGGATCTCAGAGACCCATTTCGATGGGTCGGGGGCGCTGTAGTGGCCGTCAGCATCGGTTTTGGTCGTGTACTCGGCGGCACCGAGGACCACCACCGTCGCATTCGCGAGCGGCTTGCCATTCGCCGTGATCGTCCCGCGCACGGCTGGTGCCTGCGTCATCAGCATCGCGCCCGCATCTTCGTCCGCGGCGAACCAGCCTGCCAGCGGAGCGTAGCCAGCCGCTTCGACGCGGATGTCGGCGACCGGCTGTTCCTTCGGCACGTCGATGCTGAACCGGCCATTGGAGTCGGTCGAGACCGTCGTAAGCGGCGTTCGTTGCGGTTCCGCACCCAGGAGGCGGGACCGCTGCGCCGCGATCAGCTCCGGTGCGAAGAGCGATACCTTCGCTCCGGGGAGCGGCTTTCCGTCGATGTTGATGACGGTTCCGATGACGGCCGCGTGCAGCGGCGCAACGAACGACAGCACGAACAACACCCGGGGAAACAGGCGAATCGCGCGCATGGCTTCCTCCCCGCGATCGACGATCCATCCGTCGTTACGCTAAGAATGCCGATGCCGCCAGCAATGGCGATGCATCGGCATTCTCTTAGAGAGGCCCGATCGGCTCAGATTCTCAGATTCACACGTTGATATTGCTCTGCTGCCCGTCCAGCACGTCGATCTCCACCGTCTTCGTCACGCGGCCGCTGCTCTTGTCGATGACTTCCAGCCGGTAGTGGCCGGCGGTGACGTTGTTCAGCGGTGTGGTTCCGGGAGGGAGAGAAAAAACGCCTTGTGAAATTGGATTCATCCCATACGGGACGCCGGACGAATCGATCAGCCTGGCGCTACGTGGCGTTGAGTCCGTCGAATGGAGGACGATCGAGCCGCCCGGCGAGAAGCGAACCATCTGCTGCGACGGCGACGCCATCGAAATTGTCTGCGGCGCGTAGTTCCGCGCCGTGACCGTGACGCCGTAGACGCCCGGTGCCAGAGCCAGCTTGACCACCTCACTGCTGCCGCCGAAGAAGCCCTGCTGGGGCGGGACCTCATTGCCTTGCGAGTCGAGCACGCGAAGAACGTTTACGGTGAGGGCCGTGTTGTCGCGCGTGTCGACCGCGCGAATGGTGATGCCGTCGCCCGGCGAGAGCTGAAACTGCACATCGTCGGGTACCGAATCACTGATGGTGATCGTCCGCGCGTCATGCCCGTAGCCGGTCTTGTCCGCGGTGATCTGGTAGTTCCCGGACGGCACATTGTCGATGGTGAAGTTTCCCGCGGGATCGGTCACGGCGGTACGGTTGCCGATGAACGATTGCCCCGGGGCCTGAAGCTGCACGTTCGCCTCATTCAGAGGATGCGAATCGCCGGCGTCGATGACGTGGCCGCGCAGGGTCACCGTCTTCATGGTGATGTCGAACGTATTCGAGCCATGGACTTCGTACTGCGTGGTGAACGGGCTCATGCTGGCCATGTCCACGACCTGCACCGTATAGGTGCCATCATCCAGGCCGTTCAACGAATAACGTCCGTCGGAGTCAGCGGATCCACTCGCGGGGGTCTGGCTGCTGCCTCCGCGCGGGATGAACATCAACCTCGCGCTCGCGACCGGAGTGCCGTTGCGTGTGACACGGCCGCTGATGACCGTGCTCGATTTAAACTCGATGTCCACCTGCGCCGTTCCGCCGGCTTCGAGCTCAACCGTCTTTGGGGGTGCCGTTTTGATCGACCCGCCGAACATCGCACCGGTAACCGCCGATACGCGGACGGTGCCGGACGGAGCCCCGTCGATGCGGAAGTTGCCGGCGGCATCGACGGCAGACGAGGCCGCGCCACCGCCTCCGAACGGCCCGCCGCCGCCACTTCCGGCGACGCTGGCGGAAATCGTGGCCTGCTCGAGCTCCGGCGCGGTCAGGCCGTTGACGTGGCCGGTGATGACGCCGCCGCCCGTCAGAATGACGCGCACCGGTCCCGATGTGGCGATGTCGATGTCGCGCAGAGTGCCCGGTGCGAAACCGGCTTTCCCCGCCGTGAATGTGTAGTGACCGGGAGCGAGACCTTCGAAGGCGAAGGCCCCGTTGGCGTCGGTGCGTGCATCGCGGCCGCCGTCCATCTCGGCGGCGGAGACCGCGCGCACCGATGCATCCGGAATCGGCGCGCCGCCGTCGGTGACGACGAAGCCGGCGGCCCGCATCCCGCTCGAGAGCTGCACGTCGAGACGCGCGTCTTTGCCGCCCGTGATCGTCACCGTCTGCTGCTGGGCGACGTACCCGCTCCTGGAGAACGTGAACGTCTTCTCGCCGGCCTCGAGCGAATCGAACGAGTACTCGCCGCTCGGGTCGGTCGTCGCGCTGCTGTCGGTCGCGTCGAAGCGCATCACACGCCCGCCGCCCCCGGCCATTGGATTGCTGCTCACCGCCACGCCCGCCAGCGGGGTGCCGCTCGCATCGGTAACGCGGCCGGTCAGCTTCGATCCGCTCTCGACGTCGACCTCCACGTCAGGCGCCGTCTTGCCGTCCTCGACCTCGATGTTCGGCACGCGCGCCGTCGTGTAACCGGGTGCGTTCACGACGACCTGCGTCGTGCCCGGCTTGATGCCGTCCAGGACGAAGGAGCCGTCGTCACTCGTGAACTGCTTCTGCATCGGCGGCATCATCACCACCATGCCCCCGCCGCCGCGGGAAGTAGTCACGCCTGCCTGAAATGATGTCACCGGCTGGTGCGAGCTCTTGTCCAGCACGTGTCCGGTGATCCGGCCGCCGGGAGGGAGATCGATGAGAACGTCGCGCGCGGGGGCGGTGACCGAGCGCATTTCCTGGATGAACGAGTCCTGTTTGGTGGCGTTCAGCATCATCTGGCCGGGGGTGAGATCGGTGATGGTGAACGAGCCGTCGCTCGACGTCACCGCCGAGGCCATGCCGTCCTGCGAGATGCTGCGGACGCTCACTCCCTCCACGCCCGCCCCTGCGCGCGTGACGCGGCCGCTGATCTCGACGCCGGGAGCGAGCATGACCTCCAGCGGCTTCGTGTTCGCGTCGACTTTCGTGCCGCGCACCGTCTTGGCCGAGTAGCCTTCGCGTTTGAAGGCCAGGTCGTACGTCCCCTCCTTGACGCGGATCAGGAACGTGCCGTCGCTGCCGGTTCGGACGGCTTCGTCGTTGCGGTTGCCCATATTCGACAGGACCATCCGGCGCATGCCGCCCATGGCGTCGTTGGACGATTCGATCGCCTCGACACCGACGCCGGACAGCGGCTTGTGGTCCTTGTCGGAGACCTTGCCCGTAATGGCCACGCCGCGCGGAATGGTGATCGTCAGGCCGGTCTTCCGCTCCCCCGCGGCCAGCTTGAGGGAAGGCGACTTCGCCACCGGATAGCCGCGCTTCACCGCATCCACCTGCAGGTCGGCCTCGGTTTCCACGTTGCGGAGGACGAAATGGCCGTCAGGCGCGCTGTAGCCGTCGCTGCCGGCACCCCCTCGCATCATCATTGCGAACATGTCGTTGTTGCGCGAAGCCGGACGCGTATTCAAATGCGCCGCCGCCACCGGCCGCTTGTCCTCGTCGATCACCGACCCGCTGATGCGTCCGCGCGCGGTGGCGTAGAGCGTTTTCTGGACGGCATCGGCCGCTTTCAGATGTACCGCCTGCATGCCGCTGATGCCGTAGCCTGGCCGGGTCGGCCGGATCTCGTAGGTGCCCGCGGCCACTCCCGTGATGGTGAAGTTTCCTTTGGCGTCGGAGATGGCATCGACCGAGGCGTCGCGGGCGCCGAAACGTCCCGTGGGGCCGAGGGAGACGCGCGCACCGGCAACCGGCAGTTGCGACTTCACATCGCGGACGTTGCCGCTGACGGTCGCGCTCTTGCCCAGCTTCAGCGTGGCCACGGCTGCCGTCCGTGCGCGCTGCGCCACCCGGGTGTCTTTGCGTGCCACGACCGTCTCCCAATCTTTGGGAGCATGGGCGATGGTGAAGGTTCCATCGGCCGCCGATTTGCCGGCCGGCCAGCCGTCGAGAGAGAGCTGCGCGTCGGCGAGGGGCGTCTGGCCGTCTTCCGCGACCACGCGGCCCTTGATGGCCACGCCGGCGGTCATCGAAAAGTCGGGCCCCTTCTTGGACCCGGCGGGGCCGAGCAACTCTTCGACCATGGCGAAGTCGGGATGAAGAACGACGACGCGAAAGGCCCACTTCGAGGGATCGGGGGCCGTGTAGTGACCGTCGGCGTCCGTCGTGGTCGTGTACTCCGCGCCGCCGAGGATAATCACGGTGGCGTTCGCGACCGGCTTCCCGTTTGCGCTGATCGTCCCGCGGACGGAGGGCGCCTGTGTCAGCAGCATGGCCCCGGCGTCGTCATCGGCGGCGACGAGACGGATGGCGGAGGGGGCGTATCCGGCGGCATCGACGCGCACGTCGACGACGGTCTGATCCTTGGGGACGTCGAAGGAGAACTTGCCGCCGGAGTCGGTGGCCATCGTCGCCAGCGGCTTCCGCTGCGGCTCGGCCGAGAGGAGGCGCGGCCCCTGTGCCGCGATCAGCTCCGGCGCGAAAAGCGACACCTTGGCACCGGTGACCGGCTTCCCGTCGATGTTGATCACGGTACCGGTGACGGCCGCGCGCAGCGGCGCAATCAGCGGCGACATTACGAACAATACACACAGCAGGCGACGGAATGCGCGCATGGAGTCCTCCCGACGACGTACGAATGTACGACCTTTAGACGAAGAATGCTGAACCGGGTTTCGACGTTTGAGCCGGACATGCCCAGAATGCCGGTGCGAGGGGAGCTGCTCCGGCAGCGCCTGGACGCCCTCGTGGCCACGTTCGACGTCTCGACCATCGAGCCCGATCCGCTCCAACTCGTCCTCCGATACGGCGATCCGCGGGACCAGGAAGTGGCCGGTATCCTCGCCGCCGCCTTCGCCTACGGCCGCGCCGACATCGTCGTCGCCAACGCCGGTCGGGTGCTCGACCGTATGGCTCCCTCCCCCTATCTCTATCTGACGTCGTTCGTTCCCGCGGAAGGCAGACGGAGATTTGCCGGCTTCACCCACCGCTTCCACAAGACCCCGGAACTGGTGGCCCTGCTGGCCTGCCTCGCTGCCGCTATCCGCACGCACGGCACGCTCGGTGATCTCTTCCGCGTCTGCTACGACGACGCCGACAAGGACATCGGCCCCTCCCTGACCCGCTTCGTCGCCGCCCTGATCGGCAAGCGCCGCACGAAGGCGCTCGACTATCTCCTCACCTCTCCCGCAAACGGCTCCGCCTGCAAACGGATGAACCTCTTCCTCCGCTGGATGGTCCGCACCACCCCCCCCGACCTCGGCATCTGGCCCTTCGTCGACCCGTCAAAGCTCGTGATGCCGGTCGACACCCACGTCCACCGCATCGCCACGTTCCTCGGCCTGAACAACCGCAAATCTGCCGACTGGAAAGCCGCCCGGGCCCTGACCAACCGCCTCGCCAAGTTCGACCCCGCCGACCCCGTCCGCTACGACTTCGCCATCTGCCGGCTGGGGATACTCGATCTCTGCAGCAGGAGACGGAGGAAGGAGAACTGCGACGTGTGTTTGCTGAGGGATGTGTGCCGGTTTCCGGTGAGGTGAAGACGATTCGTTTTACGCCGAGAGCTTTTAACCACAGAGGCACAGAGGACACAGAGAAAGACCTCTGTGATCTCTGTGTCTCTGTGGTTAAAAGGTTTTTGAAATGCGCGGGCGCGCCTTCGGACGCGCCCGCGCGGGGCTTACTATACGAAACCGATCACGCCGTCGTCTTCGGAGCGGTCGTCGGTGACGATGGCGTCACCGGCGAGGGCTCGGCCGGAGTGGACGGAGCCGGGGTTGCCGGCGTCGGGGCCGGCTTGGCTTTGGCCTTGCGGCCAGCGCCGAGGGCGATCTTCATGTCGGCGACATGCGGAGCGAGAGCGGCGGTCTCGGGACGTTTGGCCAGACGCTTCGCCATGGAGTAGGTCAACAACGCGTTGCTCCCGGCGCTGTTTCTCGCCACGCGTACGCTGTGGCGGATGAAGAGAGCCAGCGCTTCCAGCTCATCCGCCACCGGATCATACGCATCCGCGAAGTCCATCTGATCCCGCATCTGTACGGAACCCGAGTTTCCTCCACGGGTCAGCTCCTCGTTGTTCCGGATCGCCAGCGCCGCCAGGTCGACGAACGGCGGCGGTACCGATGCGGCGGCCGCGAGTTGCCGGCCGGAGTTCTTGGTCTCCGGAACCGAGAAATTCGGCACTCGCTGCTTCATCGCGCGAATGTCGTCGATGAGCGCGACCGCCTCATCCAGGTGGGACGGCTGTGGGGTTGTTGTAACGGGTACTTCAGTAACCTGAGTCATGGTTTTCTCCTTTCTCAGTCTCAAACTTGCAGTGATCAGAGCGAGCAAGTTGAGACGAGCGGAGGAGCACGGCCCCTGGAAACCCGTCTTGGAGCCTCGGCGACGGTCACACGAACGGACTGCTGACGCCGGACATGAATGCAGCAAATGCGATCGTTCTCGAGCGACAGGACCCTCGGCGCCGGATGCCGGGCGAGCACCGGAACCGGATGGACGCGTCTCTTGAGCAGTTCGGAGAGATCGAGCGGGGCGTTGCCGCTCTGGGCATATTCGATCAGCTCGGCGAATGATTTGTCGAACCGGTTCCCGAGCAGGGCCAGCTTCGTGCCGGTCTCGATCCAGCTCTGCATGTCGGCGATCATCCGCGCGGGAGCGTCCCCGGCGTATCCCGGTGCCTCGGCGATACGATCGTACGTCTCACTAATACACTTGCCGAGACGCGCGAGCCGATCGGCCGCTTCGACGAGCAATCCCGTCACGCGACACATGTCATGTACAGCTTTGATCGGGTGTTCCAGCGCGATGGTCTCGCAGACGTCGATGATCTGGCGCGCCATGCCGAGGAAACCCTCCGCGGAACGGAGGTTCTGCCGGCCACGCTGAAACAGACGATGCCACGACTCCCGCCCCTTCATCCGCGATCCACCCGAACGCACCCCGCCCCGCCGCGACGTTTTCGCGTTCGTTCCAAGGGGGGCTTCGAGCAAATCTGCCATAACTTAACTTTAACCAACAGGTATCATATCACATTCCCACACTTGTGTCAACTTGCCATCGCCGTAAAGATGTTCACCATTATTGGTGAGATTCCGATGTCATCGACGACGTCCTTGGACCTCAACCGAGCGTTCGTTGCCGTCACGCGAGCGGTTCGTTGTCGTCACGCGAGCATTCGTTCTCGTCACGCGAGCGGTTCGTTCTCGTGACGCGAGCCGTTCGTTCTCGTGACGCGAGCATTCGTTCTCGTCACGCGAGCGGTTCGTTGTCGTCACGCGAGCGTTCGTTTACCTCAACCGAGCGGTCGTTCGACCTCAACCCAGCCTTCGTTAACCTCAACCGAGAGGTCGTTTGACCTCAACCGAGAGGTCGTTTGACCTCAACCGAGCGGTCGTTTGACCTCAACCGAGCCTTCGGCGAAGTCATCGAATAGGTCCGACAACGTCATCGAATGGGACGTTGAACCTCGGCGAACCCACGAATGTCAGCCCTTCGGACTTAACCGCGGTGCTGCCAGGATTTGCTCAACCCATGTTTCTTCAAACGCTTACGTAGATTCCCGAGGAGGCGTCCGATGTCGGTTCAGCGAACGATCGAAGGCCAGGTGATGGAAAACGCGCCACTTACGCTCGTCGCAACCTCGCCAATCAAAAATCGAAGGCCTGGTCCTCGCGGCTTTCGGTCAATGGGACGTTGAACCTCGGGAATCCACGAATGCCAACCCTCGGACTTAACTGCGGTGCTGCCCGGGTTTGCTTAACCCTTGTTTCTTCAAACGCTTACGTAGAGTCGTGGCGAAGCGTGCCGATGCCGTATCAGCGAACAATCGAAGGCCAGGTGATTGAAAACGCGCCACTTAACGTTCTTCACAACCTCGACCCGAACACCCGCATATCACTTGGTGATTGGCTGTAACGCATTCTAACAACTGCACTTACTGGATTTGAGAGTCCGCCAACCGAAAAAACGAAGGCCTGGCCCTTCGCGGCTGGTCGACATCCGTTTCGACCGGGGTGTTCCCGTATTTCCGCCGCGGCCCGGCGCCCCCGTGCTCAAGGTCGAAGATGTTGATCGCCTGACAAACGGCGAAGAGGTCCGATGTGGCTAACGAGGCGATAACGTCAATGGTTCGTGAAATTTAAGCGTGGGGTATTGCCCTTAAACGTTCTGGAATCTATATTCAGGGTTGCCCGGTGGTGGGTGAACGTCGGCCACGTGCCGTGTGTTTCGGAGGCGGTACTCTGTCCCCGAAGCCTAGCTCACTACGGGCAATATTTTCGTGGCGTCGATGAACTTCCACTGCCCTTTGGCGTTGTAGTACTCGCCTGTCGCACGCCTTCGGACATCGTCGATATCGCAGATCATGCGGTACTTCGGTTTCAGGTATTCGAAGTACCGCATCTCGCCTCTCTCCAGCACTCGACTGAGAGCCCAGAGGCAGTAGTCGATGGCCTGCAACCCAGCTACCTCCGAGGGATGAGCCGAGTAGATCGTCGTTTGGGGCTGCCGATCGCCCATCCGCGCGGCCAATGCTTCGGCATGGTGAGCCGTGAACGAAGCCCGCGCCTTCGCAATCACCGATTCGAGCGCTTGCTTTCGCTCTCGCTTACCTCGGCGCGCAAACCAGATATGACTGTGCTCAGCCAAGTGGAGACGATCGCGCATCACCCTCTCAACAAGCCCATCATAAATCTCATGGTCGGTGACTTTGACGCCGGTCTCGGCGAAGCGGCGTGCGGCGAAGTCAGCAAGTATGTTTTTCCGACGAATCGCTACGACAACATGCATCTCGTGAGCGCGGAGCACTTGAAAAACCTCTCGTCGCACCTCGGGTAGATCGTCTTTGGCATGAAAGTAGAGCGCCGTTTTCCTCGCCTCTGGCTGAAACGAAGGCACACCACTGAAGTAGCCATCACCCAATAGTTTGAGCCGGAGAAATGCGAGATCTGACTGGAGCGCTTCAGGGTTCTTTATCCACGCTGCGCCCAGAGTGAATGTCCGCGACACCCCCGGCTGCCCCACGATGCACCGTCCTGAGGCGTCGAAGAGGACAAGATCACCCGATTCGTCGATGAAGTAGTGTTGCGCTGGGCGAAGCTTCCGCATCGGTGCGCGTCATCATGCTACATCGTTGGTGCGCGTTAGACCTTCGGACTTGACGGCGGCGCTGCCAGCCTTGGCTAACCAACGTTTCCTCAAACGCTTACGTAGATTCCCGGACTTACCGGATTTGAGCGTCCGCACAACCGAAAAGCGAGGGTCTGGCCCTCGCGCCTCTCGCTTTGATTCGCCGTTCGCTCGGGCCCCGTCGTGGATGCCAATAACTGCTGCATCGCGGTGCGCATCGAGGGCGACATCGCAAGTAGCTGTGCTCTCAATCGGTTGCGGATGGTCAAAGAACGAGAGCTTGACCCCTATCACTCACCCACGAAAGTGGGACTTCGACTCTCGACCTGACCCTCTCTACCCTCCTGCCTTCCTACACTTCAGTCGACTCGCTTACGTCCGGCGTTCCACTCGCGGCGACGCGATCAGATTGTTCGTTCACCAAAGCCTCTACCGCATTAAACGCCTCTGGCCCGAGTTCATGAAGTTTGTAGAAGAGTTCCGAAATTCGTTCTTGCCTGTATTCATCTTCCAGGCTGTAGATTTTCACGGTCAATCTTCGCTGTCCCGAGATGAGTGAGCCGAAATCGGACCTGATCTTTTCGAGGCTCTCAGACATCTTTTCAAACGGTGAGTCGCCAACGCGCGAGATTCCTTCAAACTCTGAGAAATCAATGGTAAAGCTCTCCGAATAGATTCTATCGGCAGCATCTCGATACCGAACGCCGATAGTCCATGGCTGTTGTTTCAGCACGTCTAGGTTTCCGATCGCATTCGCGACGAACATGTCGATACGCTCATGTGGCGCGAGATAGTGCAAGCCCTTTCGGAAGAAACCGATTTTCGCAAGATCCTTCACGCCCCGGCGTTCTTGGCAATACTGCTTGACGGTAAACTCAAGAGAAAGTACCGGACCGTTCCCGAAGTTCTCGATCGCTAAGTTAAGAAGATGAATTTGTGTCTCATGAATCGACAACCTGATCACGACGCTGGGTCGCGAGGAGGCCTCTCGCACTGTAACGCTCTCGCGAAGTAGTTGGCGTGTAAGAAAGACGTAGATTGTCGTCGCGATGGTGAGCACGAATGTGAGGATCGCCGAAATAGCGCCAGTGTTTGCATTTATCCAGTTCATCATTCCGATGATGATACCTCGCGCCGTCAAGTGGCTACTGAACCCAGGATCCATTCGCGCGGAGGCGCGGCGTTTGTGGATGTCAACGGTGACCCCATTGGCTGACCCCAAGAGCGAATGTGTGGCCCCGAGTATTCACACTTTGCCGCCTCGCTGGTGCGTTACTATCGCGCCTAAGCGCTCGAAACCGACCTCATCGACCGCATTCGTCACATCTTCCTAATCAAAGAGGCGCTCAGGGACGACGCGGACGGCATCCTGCCGCAGGCGATCCGAAGCGCGGAGCTGCGGGTGCGGCTGCCGCGGCATCACATCGACATGCTGGAGTATCGGGCGGAGCAACAGGAGACCACCGTCAGCGGGGTGCTGGCGCGGGAGCTGGATGGGAAAGCCAGTGCGCACATCGAGGAGCTGTCGGCGGCGTTGCCGGGGTTCGCGGAGGCGATGGCGTGGCCGGGGTGACCTTATCTGCAGATGACGCAGATAGACGCAGATGGGAGACGGTTTTATCTGCGTACATCTGCGACATCTGCGGATGATCGGGCGGAGAGTGACCATACGATCGCGCGAGAACGCGCGTGCGGGACGCACGCGGTCCCAGGGGGGCGAGAACCTAGCCGACTACTTCGAACTTTCGGCCCACCTCCACGATCGCATCGATGGCGCGGTCGAGGTGGTCGCGGGTGTGGGCGGCGCTGATCTGGCAGCGGAGGCGGGCGGCGCCCTGGGGGACGACGGGGAAGCCGAAGCCGGAGACGTAGACGCCGCGGGTGAGCAGCTCGGCGGAGATGGCGATCGCTTTGGCGGTGTCGCCGATGATGATCGGGACGATCGGGTGGATCCCTTCGCGTACGTTCACGCCCTTGGCCGTGAGTTGCTGGCGGAAGTAGGTGGTGTTCTCGCGCAGCCGGGTGAGGAAGCTCGGATCGTTTTCGAGGAGGTCGAAGGCGGCGATTGAGCCCATGACCACGGCCGGGGGCAGCGTGTTCGAGAAGAGGTAGGGACGCGATCTCTGGCGGAGGTAGTCGATGAGCGTTTTGGGGCCGGTGGTGAAGCCGCCGTGCGATCCGCCCAGCGCCTTGCCGAGGGTGGAGGTGTGGGCGTCGATCTTGTCGAAGACGCCAAGCTCCTCGCCGGTGCCGCGGCCGGTGTTGCCGAGCACTCCGGTGGCGTGTGAATCGTCGACGACGAGGAACGCCTCGTACTCGGCGGCGAGGTCGACGATTTCCGGCAGCGGGGCGAGCGAGCCTTCCATCGAGAAGACGCCATCGGTGACGATCACCTTGTTCCGTGAGTCGCGCGTCGCTTCGAGGGCACGGCGCAGGTCGGCCATGTCGCGGTTTTTGTAGCGTTCCTTCTTCGCCTTCGCCAGTCGGACGCCGTCGATGATCGAGGCGTGATTCAGCTCGTCCGAGATGATGGCGTCCTGCTCCTGGGCGATGGTCTGAAACAGTCCTTCATTCGCATTCCAGCAGGAGCCGTAGAGGATCGTGTCCTCGGTGCCGAAGAAGCGGGCGATCCGCTCTTCGAGCTTCCGGTGGATCGTTTGCGTACCGCAGATGAAGCGGACGGAGGCCAGGCCGTAGCCGTAGTCGCGCTCCCCTTTTTCCGACGCCTCGACGATGGCGGGATGGTCGGCCAGCCCGAGGTAGTTGTTGGAGGTCAGCATGATGACGTCGCCGAAGCCCTCGACGTCGACCACCGCCCCTTGCGGCGATTTCATCAGCAACTCGCGTTTGAGCGTGCCGGCGGCAGCCATCTGATCGAGCTCGGTTTGCAGCGTGGAAATCAACGACATCAGGTCACCTCGGCGGGATGAAAATTCGCGGCGGTTGATTCTATCAGCGCCGTTCCAGCAGCTCGATGCGAAGTCTATCGCTGGAAAGGTCGAGCTGATTTTGGATAAACCACTGCTGCGCGTCCGCCCCAGTTTGCGCATCTTGAGATCCTTCGCCGTCCTCCGCCGCTTTTCGCTCGCTACGCTCGCTCAGCGGCTGCGGCAGTCTCAGGATGACAATTTGGCCGGGGCAACTAGGCCGCGGGCCCAGCCGGCTCGTTGTCGTACTTCAGGTCGCGGCGGAAACATCGGCCGGCCTCGAGGTCGAAGACGACGCAAGAGTCGATGGGGCGTGAGTAGACGTGGACGCTGACGGCACGCTCGTTCCACTCTTCGAGATTCTTGATGCGGTGGATGGTCTGCGTCTTGTCGACCGTGTTGAGCGGTCCGCCCGGGACGCAAAGCTCCGTGCCGAGGGACTGCATCTCGATGCGGGTGGCGCCGGCGAGGCAGTCCATCCCCACGACCTGCTGATTCTCGGGGCGGTTGCAGCCGAGCTGCTTGTAGTTCTCGACGATCAGCTTCCCCTCGACCATCGTCATCCATCCGAGCTGGCCGTTGTGCGTGTGAAGCGGGGTGATGGCTCCGATCGGCCAGCAGATCACCATCGCTTCGATCATCTCGTTGCGGAAGACTTTGTTGCGGGTATGGCGGTCGGGTAGCCACATCTTGTAGCGCTCCAAATCCTCCGCGCGAATCTCGTACGTGGCCAGGAAGTCGTAGATCTTCTGCTTCGTGATCAGCCCGGAGGCCAGCTCGCGGATGCCGTCGACGAACTGTTCGACGGGAACGGCCGTCGGCGAATCGATAGGCTGGGGAGGGGTAGAGGGGATGTTGTGCAGATCCATGGGTTCCTTGCTTGCTCGCTTGATGAACTATAGCTGGTTCGGAGGGGGTCGGGAGTCGGGGGTCGTAGAGGAGATCGCGCGATACCGCGCCGCTTTCTCTCCGACCCCCGACTCCCGACCCCCGACTCCCGAACAACATGCTAGGCTCCGCGCCGCAATGCAGAACCTTGCCGTAATCGGCACGCAATGGGGCGACGAGGGGAAGGGGAAGATCGTCGATCTTCTCTGCGAATCCTTCGATGTCGTGGCCCGCTATCAGGGTGGTCATAACGCCGGCCACACGGTGAAATTCGGCGAGAAGCATTTCTCGCTGCGGCTCATCCCGTCGGGGATTCTCCATCCTGACAAGCTCTGCATCCTCGGCAACGGAATGGTCATCGACCCCGAGGCGCTGCTGGACGAGATCGAGAAACTGCGGGCGCTCGGCGTCGTCATCAATTCAAACCTCAAGATCAGCGACTCCGCCCAGGTCATCCTGCCGTACCACAAAGCGCTCGATCTGGCCCGCGAGGAAGCGGCCGGCGAGGGGAAAATCGGCACGACCGGACGCGGCATCGGCCCCGCGTACGAGACGAAAGTGAGCCGCTACGGTATCCGCGTGGCTGACCTGCTCGACCCCTACGTTCTGCGCGATCGCATCGAATTCGCCTGCGCCGAGAAGAACCCGGTGCTCAAGGGCGTCTACGGCAAGGACGGCTTCGACCCGAAGAAGCTTTACGACGACTACACACGCTACGGCGAGGTGCTGGCCGACCGCATCACCAACGGGACGATCCTGATCAACGAGCAGATCCGCGCCGGCAAGAAGGTGATGTTCGAAGGGGCGCAGGGGGCGATGCTCGACATCGACCACGGCACCTACCCGTTCGTGACGTCCTCGAGCACGGTCGTTGGCGGCGTCTGCACCGGCCTCGGCGTGGCCCCGAAGCACATCCACCGCGTCATCGGCGTGGCCAAGGCCTACACGACGCGCGTCGGCGGCGGCGCGTTTCCGACGGAGTTGAACGATGCCAGCGGCGAGCATCTGCGCGCTCGCGGAAACGAGTTTGGAACCGTCACAGGCCGCCCGCGCCGCACCGGCTGGCTCGATCTCCCCGTCCTCCGTACCTCGGCGATGCTGAACGGACTCGATGCCATCGCCTTGACCAAGCTCGACGTCCTCGACGAGTTCGACGAGATCCCGGTCTGCATCGGCTACAACGTCCGCTCCGAGGTCTGGAAGACGTTTCCCGCCTTCGCGGTCGCGCACCACGACTACAAGCCGGAGTACCGGATGTTCAAGGGCTGGAAAGAGCCGACGGTCGGAATGACGTCGTACGACGACCTCCCGCAGGCGGCGAAGGATTACGTGCGGTTCATCGAGGATGAGGTGGAGTGCCAGGCCACGATCATCTCGACGGGGCCGCGGCGCGAAGAGACGATCGTGCGGTAGGGGGTCGCGAGCCAGGACAAATGTGGCACAGACACTCTTGTCTGTGCCCCGGCCGGAGCCGCCGCCGCTGAGTGCTTGCGATGTACAGCTTTGCAAGCCCCGGCACAGACAAGAGTGTCTGTGCCTTCGCCGGCGGGAGCCGGCGAAAGATCGTAGCCCCCGGTTTCAACCGGGGGTTTCATGGTCGCCCCAGGATTGCGAGCCCGCTTTAGCGGGCGACAGAGCAGGCAGGTGCGGACGTCCCGGCGGAATGCACCTCGGATTCTGTCGCCCGCTAAAGCGGGCTTGCAATCAGGGGCGACCTCGAACCCCCCGGTTGAAACCGGGGGCTACGACCTCAAGCCGGCTTCGCCGGCAAAACGTCCAATCTCCATGGCACAGACAAGAGTGTCTGTGCCACATTAGCCCCGGATCATCGAATCCGCCGAGGCAAGCCGTGATCAATGTGGCATGCCACAAAATCACGCGCCAAAGGTCTCTACGTGAAACTGAATCGCCGACCGGACGTCAGCCAGCGCCTGATCGTACGTGTCGCCTTCGCCGATGACGACACCCCGCATTCCGACGGGATAGGCGACGTAGCCGTCATCGTGTTTTTCTACGATGATCTTGATCGAGCTCACGAGCATCAGTATGCCACGGGCGGCGTCTCTTACAATGTCGCCATATGCCGACCGCCGCCCCTCCCGTCCGTCCCGTCACGCTCGATGAAATCTACGCCGCGCGCGAGCGGATCCGCGGCATCATTACGCGCACGCCGCTCATCAAGCTACGGCATGACGCGGCGGCGCCGGATATCTGGCTCAAGCTCGACAACCTGCAGCCGATCAATGCCTTCAAGATCCGCGGCGCGGCGAACGCCGTGGCCATGCTCACGCCCGAGGAGCGGGCCAAAGGGGTCTGGACCATCAGCGCAGGAAACGCCGGACAGGGAGTGGCGTTCGCGGCGCGTGCGTACGGCATCCCGTGCACAGTGGTCACGATCGAGACCGCCCCGGAGACGAAGATCGAGCGTATGCGCAACCTCGGCGCGCGCATCGTGAAAGTGCCCTTCGATGCCGCGTGGCATGCCATGGAGGATCGGGCGTTCGAAGGAGTGGAGGGATCGTTCATCCATCCCTTCGATGACCACAACTTCATCGCCGGCAATGCTTCGCTCGGGCTGGAGATCCTCGAAGATCTGCCGGAGGTGAGGACCGTGATCGCCGCCATCGGCGGCGGCGGACTGGTCTCCGGCATCGGAAGCGCCATCCGTCAGCTCGCGCCGTCAGTGAGGATTCTCGGCGCGGAGCCGGAGACTGCCTCGCCGGGGGCGAAATCATTCGAAGCCGGGTCGCCGCAGAAGTTCGACGACTTCCAGCCGTCGTTCGTCGACGGCGCGGGTGGCAAGAGCGTCTTCCCGCGCATGTGGGAGCGGATGCAGGGGATCGTGGACGGATCGATCGTGGTCACGCTCGATGAGACGAAGCGGGCCATGCGCCTCGTCGCCGAAAAAGTACGCGTCATCGCCGAGGGGGCAGGGGCGCTCTCCGTTGCGGCGGCGCTCAGCGGAAGAGCAGGCGAAGGACCGATCGTCGCCGTCATCTCCGGCGGGAACATCGATCTGAAGAAGTTCGCGGAGTTGATCGGGGCGGTGTGAGACGGTTGCGGGGTCTCGCGGTGTCCGGCGTCTTCAGTCGCCGATCAACTCAGAAACCCCGAGACCGCGAGACCGCGAGACCGCGCTACGGCGCCACCCTTGCCTTCCTCCGATCCTCCTTGAAGTTATGCCTCACCTCGGCTTCCTCAACGGAATGCGATTCGGTGATTGTCTCGTCGCGTTTGGCCATCTCGGCCAGGCGCTGGAAATGAATGCGCAGGACCTTCAACTCCGCTTCCGACAGATCCTCGACTGAGATGAGACGGTTGCTGGCACCTTCCAGCGCGGCCACGATTTCGTCGAGCTTGAGCTGTACCGCCATCGAATCCTTGTTCTGGGCGCGTTGGATGAGGAAAACCATCAGGAACGTGACGATGCTCGATCCAGTGTTGATGACCAATTGCCACGTGTCGGAATAGTGAAAGAGCGGGCCGGTGACACCCCAGACGACGATGATCAGAGCCGCCAGGACAAACGCGTATGTCGAACCTGACCACGCGGTCGCCGCCGTCGCGAAGCGCGACAGCATGTTGCCTTTTGCTTCCTGCCGCCGTTCGTTCATGAAACCTCTTGGGCAGAACCTGTTTCACGGCGGGTGCCAGCACGTTTAGAATGTGCGGCATGGTCCGTTCCATCGTCCGGCTGGCAGTTCTTCTGCTCCTGCTTTCCTCGCCCGCGTTCGCCGGCGATTTCAACATCTATCTGGCCAATGCGAAGAGTGAGACAAACCGCCACGGCCAATCGCGCTTCCGGATGATCAGCTTCGAACTGATTGGCCGCCCGAAGCTTCCCAGACTTCTCGAGCGCTACCTGCCCAATGCCCGGGCGGGTGTCGACATCGACTATTCCGACGTGCGCCAGCCGCGGAGCTGGTTCGGTTACACCTACGGCGATCCCGACGACTCGGTGCGCGCGGAGTGGGCGCACTTCTTCATCCGGCAGTATTGGGGATCGTCATCGAACACCCTGCGGCCGTACGTCGACCTCGGCACCGGCCCGATGTGGTCGAACCGCCGCATCCCCGCGGCGACGTCGAAGCTCAATTTCAATTCGCAGCTCGGCCTCGGCGTCGCGCTCTTCCCGAACGCGAGGACGCCGCTGTATATCGGCTATCGCTTCTTTCACATCTCCAACGGTGGCCTGTTAGCCGGCCGCAACCCCGGCTTGAACGTGAACGGATTCTTCATCGGGACCCGGGTGCGCTGACTGCGGCTGTGCCGCAACGGAGCGCTGGCGTCTCGCCGGCTGGCTCGGCGGCGTCTCGCCGCTGAGGGTTACTCGCGAATGTATGGAGTCTTGCCAGACCTGGGGCGAGACGCCCCCGGGCCAGCCGGCGAGACGCCAGCGCTCCGGGCACGGCGCCGCAGCAGCTACTTCACCGTCGCCAGCGGTGCCTGCATTGAAGGAGGCGTCGGGTAATCGAGACGGTCGATCATCTGGTTGATCGGCGTACGCATTACCGGGACCCGCTGACCGGCGACGGTGGCGAACGCGCCGGTGGGTGCGGCTTTGTCGATGTTGTCGGCGAGGCGCACCTTGACGCTGGCGGGATCGAGGAGCGCGACACCATCCCGCTTCAACATCATGGCCGGGACGAAGACGTCGGCATTGCCGGGGATGTTGCCCAGGACCAGACGCGCCGCGGGGGCGCCGGGGGCCGAGAAGGTGATCGTGACATTGCCGGGCGGCACGTCGAGAAGGAGGAATGCTCCCGTCTCCGCCACGCCGCCCGAGACATACGGCGCGTTCTCGATCCAGACATTCGTTCCGCGGAAGAGATTCTGCTTGCGGGCCGCTTCCGTTTCGATGGTGTGATAGGCGTTATTGGGGCCGGTATCGACGTCGACGATCCAGCCGCGGACGCTGATCGGATCTCTTGCCACATGCGGGCCGGCAGGCTCTTTCCCGCCACCGCAGGCGGCCGCAAGCAGAGCCAGAATGAGGATGAATCGTTTTGCATTCACCGCAAGAGGATAAGCTGAAGTCCTTGGATCGCCTCGCGCTGCTTCGAAACGCCGGAAAGGTTGGCTACGTCTTCTCGGGTGGCTCCTCGCGCTGTGCCTTTCAGATCGGCGCCATCGAGGCGCTGGCCGAGCTCGGAGTGAAGCCGTCGCTGGCGATCGGCGTCTCCGCCGGCGCGTGGAACGCCGCCATCGTCGCCGCCCGCTCCGAGTCGCGGATCCGCTACTACTGGCGGTCGTTCATGCGCATGCCGCACATCGATCTGCGTAACCTGCTGGTCGACCATTCGCCATGGCGCTTCCGCCACATGCACAAGCGCAACTTCGACCGTTTCATCGGGTCCGATCGTTTTCGCCAGCCGGACGCGCTTCCGCTCTTCGTCTCCGTCACCCGCTTTCGCGACGGCGCCAACGTCATCTTCAACGTGCGCGACGTCGACGATCCGCTCCAGCTTCTCCTGGCCACCAACTACCTGCCGCCGTTCTATACGCATCGGCCCCTCATCGACGGGGTGGCCTACGGCGACGGCGGCATCTCCGACAATGCCCCGTACGAAAAAGCGCTGGCCGAGGGATGTGACGCGGTGGTCGTGGTGACGCAGAAGGGGGAATCGGAAGGTGGGATCTTCAAAAAGAAAGGCGACTATGAACACGTCGTCACCGATCCGCGTGTCGTCGTGATCCGTCCCCGTCATCGTCTGCCGTTCGGCTTCACCGAGCGCCGTTGGGAAGTGCTCGACGCGCTGACACGCATCGGCTATCTCCGAACACGCGAGGTGCTTCTCGGTGAAGATCACGCGGAGACTTACGTTCGCGCCAAAGGAGAAGCGCCGAGCGCACGGGCCAGGCGAATCCTCCGTGCGATAATCCCCAAGTCCCTATGACTGGTCCCACGCTTGGTTCTATGCCTCGTTCCCTCGGTCTCCTGGCGATCGCGCTCTCTTCCGCATTGCTCCTCCTGGCGCAGGCCCCGACCCCGGCCGCCCCTCCGCCGAACCCGGCCAATCAGGCCATTCTGCGCGCCGCGAACGGCGACCACGTCATCACCGTCGCGCACCAGAATGGCCAGACCTACTTTGCCGCCGACGAGGCGATGGCCGCCCTCGGCGGATCGGTTACGCGCGACGGCAACGGATTCAAAGCCACGCTCAGCAACACCGTGGCCGCCTTCGGGACCGACAGCCGGTTCGGGGTGGTCAAAGACGAGCTGATCGAAATGCCGGTGGCACCGGTCACGATCGACAACCGCCCGTTCGTGCCGTGGCAGTTTTTCCAGGGATTCCTGGTCCGGGCCTCGGCGCTCGACGTGACGTGGGATCCGGCCGGGCGCGTTCTTCAAGTGCATCCGGCGCAGACGACCGCGGTCACCGTGCAGGTCTCCGTCGCCAACGTTCAGGGGATTTCGAAAGTCGTCCTGACGCTCACCGCGCCTGCCGACTACACCATTGTCAAGGAGACGGGCGCGTACACGATCCGGTTCCGGAGTGCCATTCGCGCACCCTATGTCGAGCAGGCTTACGACGATCCGTACGTTGCCAAGACCTCATTCATTGGCAACGACCTGCGCATCCAGCTCACCGCGCCGGACGTCGTCGGCGATGCCTATCGGCTCGAGAACCCGTTCCGGATCGTTCTCGATCTTCGCAAAGGCGCGGCATCGGGGCCCGGGACGCCGCAACCGCTCAACTCGTCGAAGCCGTTCGAATCACCCGGCATCCACACCATCGTCATCGACCCCGGCCACGGCGGCAAGGAGGTCGGCGCGATCGGTCCGGCCGGGCTGATGGAAAAGGACGCGACGCTGATGCTCTGCCGCCGGCTCGCCGCCGCGCTCGAGGCGAAGCTGAAGACGCGAGTGATCCTGACCCGGAACGACGACACCGTCGTCCCGCTGGATCAGCGAACGGCGATCGCCAATCAGTACCACGCCGATCTTTTTCTTTCCGTGCACATGAACGCTGCCATCGTCAAAGGGGCGCACGGTGCGGAGACGTATTTCCTATCCCTGGATGCCTCGGACAAACTGGCCGAGAAGGCAGCCGAAGTTGAGAACGCGGCGAAGAACAGCGCCGCACCGGCCGCGTCGAGCGATCTGAAGCTGATGCTCTGGGATCTGGCGCAGCAGGAGTACCTCAACGAGTCGAACCGCCTGGCCCAGGCCGTTCAGGAGGAGATGAACCGCATCACCGGCGTTCAGAGCCGAGGGGTGAAGCAGGCACCGTTCAAGGTACTGGTCGGCGCCACCATGCCGGCCGCGCTGGTTGAAGTCGCGTTCATCACCAACCCTGACGAAGAGTTGAAGATCAAGTCCGACACGTTCCAGGCCACGGTCGTCGATGCCCTGACGAAAGCGGTGGAGCGCTACAAGATCGACTACGAGACACGCATCGGCATCGCCCAGCCGCCGCCACCCCCCACCGCGCCGACCACGACCGCACCGGCGGCTCCGACCACCACCACGAAAGCGGCCACGACGAGGACGGGGACGTAGTGCGCCGGGCGGTGGTGCTGTCGCTGGCGATTCTGGCGATCGCGGGCGGATGTCAGAAGAGGGCGCTCACGCAGAACCTGAACGTCGAGAACAAGGTCGCGGTCCGTCCCGTGACGCTTTTCTTCGAAGGGCCGGAGATGCTCCTCGTGCGCGAGACGCGCAACGTGGCGCTGCCGGAGAACCCCGCCGGCGCGTTGTCGGTCGTCGCGCGCGAGTTGATCAAAGGATCGGCCAACGCCGGGGTTCCGCCGATTTTTCCACGTGACACCGTCGTCCGCGGTGCGTTTCTCCTCCCCGACGGCACTGCCTTCGTCGACCTCGGCGGCAACACCTTGTCGCAGGGATGGGGCACGGGTAGTCACGAGGAGCTGATGGCCGTCTATTCGGTCGTGCAGACGGTAACCACGAATTTTCCCGAAGCGAAGCGCGTCCGTATTCTGGTGAATGACGAGCCGGCCGAGACGCTCGCCGGGCACGTGAACCTCTCGCGAGCGCTGGGCCCGATGCCTGCGTTCGTCGCGCGGTAGGCCGGCACGGCCGGCAGCGTTGGTTGCCCAAGGCTCCGCCAGCAGTAGCGCAAGAACGTTTCTACCGCGCAGTCTCCTAGCCCCTGGGAGCTACACCCTCTCCGGATAAACCTCCCTCAACTGCGGAGGCATCTTCGCCTCCATCCCCACCGACGCCTCCAACTCCACGGCGTTGACGATGGCCTGGCCGCGGAAGTGGTTGTTCGTCACGACGTATGTCTCCTTCGACTGCGCCATCGTTTGAATGCGATCGACCCATGGCGCGAGCTCTTCCTTCGAATAGAGATAGTTGTAGCGCTCCCAGCTCTCGCCGTGCGCGAACCACTTCTCGTAGTTGCGTCCGTGCAGGCGGGCGTAGGCAATCGGTCCGGTGGTGACGTCGGCCGGCTTTACCGAATCGTGAAAGAGCGGCTGGTCGACGTTTACCCAGGCCACGTCGTGCTCGTTCAGGAACTGAAAGAACTCGTCGTTTTGAAATGTGGAGTGCCGCACTTCCAGAGCAAGCGGATAGCCATCGAGATCGGCGAAGAGCTTCGTCAGCTTGCCGCGCGATTCTTCGCTGTTTCGGAAACTCCAGGGGTACTGCAGCAGAACGGCACCCAGGCGGCTCGCATCGGCTAAGGGATCGAGATAATCGCGGAACGCCTTCACGTCTCCTGGCGCGAGCTCCGAGGAGTCGTGGGTGAAGCCGCGAAAGACCTTCGTCGTGAACTTGAAATCGGGATTGGCGGCCACGCGGCGGACCCACGACTTCGCATGGGTTGGCGGCGGGATTCGATAGAACGGCGAGTTGATCTCGATCGTGTTGAAGAACGACGCCAGATAGGCGAGTTGATCGAACTTCGAGCGATGAGGCGGATAGACGACGCCCTCCCAATCCTTGTAGCTCCATCCGGCCGGTCCGATGCGAATCTGATGTTCCATGATCACTGGTCAATACCTTGATCAACTTATTTGGAGCAAGGCCTAATTCGTTGCCTGGACTGGACATCTATGCTAAAAGGCAGACCAACGAATCCAGGGCTAAAACACTTCCATGAACCGCGACAGAGCGTTCGGGGGGCGTGCTGTGTTCGTTACCGAAGGGAGGCTGGTCGACCTATCCGATTTCGCTTATGAAGCACCAAAGCGGGGGCGAGGTCGCGGCACCCCGCGCACACTCTGAGCTGCGGCATCATCATCTGATTGTACGAACAAGGAACAACTTAGGAGATCAAGGTTCATGGACACTTTCAACGACAAGTCTCTCAACTGCGCCGATTGCGGACAGGAATTCGTGTTCAGCAAGAACGAGCAGGCCTTCTACTCAGAGCGTGGTTTCACGAACGAGCCGAAGCGCTGCAAGAACTGCCGCGACAAGCGGAAGGTCGCGCGCGACGGAAACGGCGGCGGTGGCCGTGAGCGTTCGATGGTGAGTGTGACGTGCGATAGCTGCGGAGTCGCGACCGAAGTGCCGTTCACCCCCGTCAGCGGTAAGCCTGTCTATTGCCGCGATTGCTACAACCAGCGCCGGTCGACCACCCGGTCTTCAAGCTGGGCGTAGACATTCATTCGATCACTTCAACCACGGCGGGCTCTCGGGCCCGCCGTTTTTTTTGCGGTATACAATCCCGCCCCGCTTGAGCCGCCCACTTCCCAAACCGGTCCGCAGCATCCTCGATCTTGTCGGCAACACGCCGATGCTCCAGCTCGTGAACATCCCCGGTCCGGAGATGGCCGACCTCTTCGTGAAGCTGGAGTTTCTCAATCCCGCGTTCTCCGTCAAAGACCGTATCGGCGTCGGAATGATCGAGCGCGCCGAGCGCGATGGGAAGCTCGTCAAAGGCGGCACGATCATCGAGCCGACCGCCGGCAACACCGGAATCGCCCTCGCGCTGGTGGGCACGCGCAGGGGGTATCACGTCATCCTCTGCGTCCCGGAGAATTTCTCCATCGAGAAGCGCGAGGTGATGAAGGCCCTCGGCGGCCAGGTCGTTTTGACCCCGAAGGACGATGGGATGAAGGGCGCGATCGCCAGGGCCGAGGAGTTGTCGCGCACGATTCCCAACTCCTACGTGCCGCAACAGTTCGCCAATCCCTACAACACCGAATCGCACTACGCCACGACCGGCCCCGAGATCTGGGAGCAGATGGAAGGGCGTGTCGATGCCTGGCTGGCTGGTGCCGGGACCGGCGGGACGTTCAGCGGCGTGGCCAGGTATCTGAAGGAGCGCAATCCTGCCTGCTGGTGCGTCGTCGTCGAGCCGCAGGGCTCGATCCTGAAGGGTGGAGAGGCCGGTCCGCATGAGGTCGAAGGGATCGGCGCGTCGTCCTTCATCCCGCCCGTGCTGGACATGTCGCTGGCGGACGAAGTGATCCAGATTTACGACGATCCCGCCTTCGTCATGGTGCGCAGGCTTGCGGCCGAGGAGGGAGTGCTGGGAGCGTCGTCCGCGGGCGCAAATGTCGCAGCGGCGGTGCAGGTGGCCGCAAAGCTCGGTCCCGGCAAACGCGTCGTTACACTCATCCCCGATGCCGCCGAACGCTATATGTCGAAAGGCATCTATACGAAGTGGGCGAAGGGGCCGGAGTAGGGGGTCGGGAGTCGGGTGTCGGGTGTCGGAGCAACAAGACCAGGCCTCAGACCCGCTCCGACCCCCGACCCCCGATCCCCGACTCCCCGACCCCAGAAAGGAACCCCATGGCTTTCTCCACTGATTGCATCCATGCCGGGCAGGAACCGGAGCCGGTCACCGGCTCGGTGACCTATCCGATCTTCCAGACTTCGACCTACGTGCAGCCGGAGCTCGGCAAACACAAAGGTTATGAATACGCGCGCACGCAAAACCCAACGCGATCGGTGCTCGAGGCGAACCTCGCCGCGCTCGAAGGTGGAAAGCATGCGCACTGTTTCGCCTCCGGGATGTCGGCCACCGACACGGTCTTCCGTCTGTTGCAATCAGGCGATCACGTGGTCGCTGCCGAGAACATGTATGGCGGCTCCTATCGTCTCTTCAGCAAGGTCTGCGAGAAGTTCGGTCTCGAGTTCACGTACGTCGACACGTCGCACGTGGCCAACGTACGCGCCGCCCTGCGGCCGAATACGAAGATCGTTTTTCTGGAAACGCCGACGAATCCGATGATGACGGTGACCGACATCGCCGCCTGCGCGGAGGTGGCACACTCCGGAGGGGCGCTGGTGGTCGTCGACAACACCTTCTGCTCACCCTATCTGCAGCGGCCGATCGAGCTCGGTGCGGATCTCGTCGTCCACTCGACGACGAAGTTCATCAACGGCCATTCCGATTCGGTCGGCGGGGTGGTGGTTTCGAACGACGACGCCATCGCCGAACAGATCGGTTTCCTTCAGAACGCCGTCGGCGCGATCCTCTCGCCGTTCGATTCGTGGCTCGTCCTGCGCGGCGTGAAGACGCTTGCAGTCCGGATGAAGCAGCACGAGGAGAACGGCCGGACCATGGCCAAGTACATCTCCGGTCATTCGAAGGTGGTGAAGACGTACTACCCCGGTCTGCCCGATCATCCGCAGCACGAGTTGGCGAAGCGGCAGATGCGCGGCTTCGGCTCCATGATTTCGTTCGAGCTGGGCTCGAAGGAGAACGCCAAGAAGTTTCTCGACCGCGTCCGTCTCTGCTCCCTCGCCGAATCGCTCGGCGGCGTGGAGACGCTGATCTCTCACCCGGAGACGATGACGCACGCTTCCGTTCCTCTGGAAACACGAACCCGCCTCGGCATCACCCCCGGCCTGGTCCGCATTTCCGTCGGCATCGAGGATGTTGATGACCTCATCGCCGACGTGGAGAACGCGTTCGCGGGGATCTAAACTGCTACCCGTGGAAGTCTCCGACGCTCTCCCGGGTGCTGATCTGATTCGCGAAGGTTTGCGCGATCTTGCGTCGGGTGTGGAGTCGATCCCCTCGTTGCTCGTCCTGATTGGCGCGCCTCGCCTGCGCCGGATTGGATTCGATGTTCCGGACGACACGCCGTATTTTCCCGAGGACCGGCTCTACGCGAAGCTGGCCGAAGAGGATTCTGATTCCGCCCATTCGCGCTACAACGCACTGATCCGGAAACTGGTGAGCTTCGAGCGGGCAGCGGAATGCGTGAAGCCGTAACCGAACCGCGGCTTCGCGCCTTTATGCGTGCCATCGCCGCCGAGACGCGTGAGCCGGGCCGCGTCTACATCGCCGGAGGTGCGAGCGCGGTGCTTCGTGGATGGCGAGCCAGTACGATCGACGTCGACATCACCATCGTGCCGGAGAACGATCGCATCCTTCGCGCGATCCCGGAGGTGAAAGAACGTCTGCAAGTCAACGTGGAGCTGGCCTCACCCGCGGACTTCGTCCCGCCGCTGCCCGGATGGGAAGAGCGGAGCGCGTTCATTTCTCGCGAGGGCTCGATTTCTTTTCATCACTTCGATTTCTACACGCAAGCGTTATCGAAGCTCGAGCGCGCTCATCACAAAGATCTTCTTGATGTCGATTCGATGGTGCGCGACGGTTTGGTCGATCCGAATCGGCTGCGCGCGCTCTTCGAAGAGGTAGTGCCTTCGCTGTACAGATATCCAGCCATCGATCCGCCCACGTTGCGGGCCGCCGTCGAGCGGCTGGCCTTGCGCTGAGCGCTCTACAATACCCGCCGCATGGGGCCTGCCCTTCCATTCATCCTCATCATCGCGGCGTACCTGATCGGATCGATTCCGTTCAGTTATCTTGTGGTTAAGATCGCGGCAGGGGCCGACATTCGCTATCACGGCAGCCGGAATGTCGGGGCGACGAACGTCGCCCGGAACTTTGGGAAGGTGCCGGGGACCATCGCTCTCGTTCTCGATATCGCCAAGGGCTATGCCGCCGTCGCCCTCGGGCGATGGATCGTGGGACGGCAGGACTGGCCGTTCGTTGCGGACGCGGCGCATACGTCGCCGCTTTACTCCATGTCGCTGTGGATCGCGCTGGCGGGACTCATCGCCGTGCTGGCGCATATGTACCCCGCCTGGCTGCGGTTCCACGGCGGGAAAGGGGTGGCCACGGGCACCGGTGCATTCCTGGCGCTCGATCCGATCGCCGTCGCGGCGGGTGTGCTCGTCTTTCTCATCGTCATTCTTGCTACACGCTTCGTCTCGCTGGCCTCGATTCTCAGCGCGGCGTCGATCCCGCTGTTTCTCCGCTTTCTGGTCCATGCGCCGTTCTGGACGATCATCATCAGCACCATGATCGCGCTGGCCATCATCCTCAAACATCACTCCAACATTTCCCTGCTGGCGCAGGGGACGGAACGCAGGATGGGCAGCGGCAGCACGGATGGGCGGAAAGAGTCATGAGGATCTCGATCATCGGCGCTGGATCGTTCGGAACGGCCGTGGCCGCTGTCGCGGCGCGCTGCGGCAACGAGATCGTCCTGTGGGCGCACGACCCGAGCGTTGCCGCGGAGATCGGCGATACGCGCCACAACCCGATCTATCTGCCGAGCATCGAGCTCGATGAAAGAGTCCGTGCTACGAGCTCGCTCGCCGAGGCCGTTGCCTTCAGCGATGTGCTGTTCATGATCGTGCCGAGCCATCACTACCGCGGCGTACTGGCTCAGATGCGGCCGTATCTTCGGCGTGAGGTAGCCATCGTCAGCGCGACGAAAGGGATCGAGAACGACACCTTGCAAAGGATGTCGGAGGTGACGGCGCTCGAATTGGGCGGCTCGCTTCGCTCGTTCGCGGTGCTGTCAGGACCGACGTTCGCGCTGGAAATGGCGCGCGGCGATCCGACGGCCGCGGTCATCGCGTCGCTCGATCTGGAGCTCGCGGAAGAGGTGCAGCATGCCTTGTCCTCACCGACGTTTCGCATTTACAACTCGAGCGACGTCACCGGCGTCGAGCTGGCCGGTTCGCTGAAGAATGTCATCGCCGTCGCCGCCGGTGTGATCGAAGGCCTCGGACTGGGGTCGAACACAACCGCCGCGCTGATCACCCGCGGTCTTCACGAGGTGACGAAGCTTTCCGTCGCCCTTGGCGGGCGCGTCGAGACGCTGGCCGGTCTTGCCGGAATGGGCGATCTCGTCCTGACCTGCACCGGCTCCCTGTCACGCAACCGAAGCGTGGGCGTGGCCCTCGGCAAAGGGAAACCGCTCGCCGAGATCCTGTCTGAATCGCGCACCGTCGCCGAGGGAGTGAGGACATCGAAAGCAGCCAAGGAGCTGGCGGACCGGCATGGCATCGAGATGCCCATCACCTCTGAGATGTATGGCGTGCTGCACCAGGGCCAGTCGCCGCGAACGGCGCTGCAGCGGCTGATGACGAGGTCGTTGAAAGCGGAGGCGGCGCCGTGATGCGGTTGTTGCGTTACTCAACACCGCGAGACCTCGCAACCCCGAGACCGCGCAACCGCTATTCCGGGGGTTTCGTTGGTGCTGTCGGCAATGTCTCCGGCTTGACGGTCTGGATCGTTCCGCTCCCGCCCCCCGGTGAATCATCGTAGAGGCCTTCGGGCGTGTCGCCCTGCGCGCGCATGGCGGCGCGGCCGGTCGCATAATTCTTCTGCTCTTCGAGCTTCCGGGCCTGCTCCGCGGAGGCAGCAGCTTCGATCCTGGCGCGTCGCGTCGCTGCCTCCATCTGATCGAGGGAGGATCCCGCCGATCTGTTGCCGGCCGGAATTGGTGGCTGTGAGCTCGTGGTGGTGAAGTGTCCGCCCTCATGCACGAGTGTTTCGTTCGTGATGACCGGGGACGACGACTTCCTACCGGAGCGACTAGCCGCCTTCGCTGCCCGGACGAGCGGCGAGTCGCCGCCGGCAGCCGCACCAGTCGGCTGCGAGAGAACCTTCTGGGTGTGCTTCACCGTTTGTGCCGTGGGGTCCTCTTTCGCCGCCTGCGGATCGGCCGCATACAGCGACAGGGCTGCTAATGCGAGATAACTACTGATGGCGATCGGCTTCATCGGATCCTCCGCTACGGTGTTCAATGTTAGTCTTCGCAGATCAAATTTCATGACCCTCCCCGAATCTTGCACCTTGCGGGTTTGAATGACGCCCGAGCTGCTGCTCCAGAAGTTTGGATACCTCGCTGTCTTCGTTGGGACGTTCCTCGAAGGGGAGACGATCCTGGTGATGGCCGGCTTCTTTGCCGAGCGCGGCTATCTCAGGCTTCCGTTCGTCATCGCCACAGCCTGCGCCGGCGCCTACTCCGGTCACGTCTTCTGGTTCTGGCTTGGGCGGACACAGGGAGTGAGACTGCTCGACCGCTTCCCGCGGATGAAGCGTCATTTCGGCAAGGGGATCCGCCTTTTCGAGCGCTACGGCGCGCCGGCCATCTTCATCACCCAGTGGCTCTACGGCCTGCGCATCACCTGCGCCGTGATCATCGGCATCTCGAAAGTCTCGACGATCAAGTTCCTGCTGTACGAGGCGCTTACGTGTGTCGTCTGGGCGATCATCATCGGCATCGCCGGCTTCTACTTCGGCCGTGCCGTCGAGCGCGTGCTCGGACGGGCCGCGCATATTGAAAAGTACGGGCTGATTGTGCTGGTCGTGGCCGCGCTCGGTTTCTGGGCGTATCACCGGTGGAAGGACAAGCGTGAGGAGAGCGGGGAGGCTTAGAGGCAATGTTGAATTGAATGTTCAATGTTGAATGGAAGCTGGTCTAAACCACAGCACATTCAACACTTAACATTCAACATTCAACATTTCCGGGTTTCAGCTCACCCTTCGAACTGCTTGAACTCCAGCTCCGCTTGCGCCGCTGCCAGCCGCGCCACCGGCACGCGGTAGGGGGAGCACGAGACGTAGTTCAATCCGCAGGTTCGGAAGAAGCGAATGGAGTCGGGATCGCCGCCGTGTTCGCCGCAGACGCCGACCTTCAGCTCCTTGTTCGTGCTCCGGCCGCGTTCCGTGCCGAGGCGTACCAGCTGGCCGACGCCTTCCTGATCGATCGACTCGAATGGATCCTTCGGCAGAATCTTCTTTTCGACGTACTCGGGGAGAAACGACCCGGCATCGTCGCGTGAGTAGCCGAATGTCATCTGCGTCAGATCGTTCGTGCCGAATGAGAAGAACTCCGCTATCTGGCCGAGCTGGTCGGCGATCAAGGCGGCGCGGGGAATCTCGATCATCGTGCCGACGATGATCGGCAGTTCGGTGCCCTGCTCCTTGATCACCTCGGCGGCAACGCGCTGGACCATCTCCTTCAACATCGCCAGCTCTTTGACCGTGCCGACCAGCGGGATCATCACCTCGGGACGGGCATCGATGCCGTCCTTCTTCACTTCGCAGGCGGCCTGGAAGATCGCCCGCACCTGCATCTCGTAGATCTCAGGGAACGTGATCGCCAGCCGGCAGCCGCGGTGCCCGAGCATCGGATTCGATTCGTGGAGCTGGTTCACCTTGGCGCGCAGCTCGACGAAGCCCCATCCCATATCGCGGGCCACCGCGGAGATCTGTTGCTCGCTGTGCGGCAGGAACTCGTGGAGCGGCGGGTCGAGGAGACGGATCGTGACCGGCAGGCCATCCAGCTCGCGGAAGATCCCTTCGAAGTCGGCCTTCTGGAACGGCAGCAACTGCTCGAGCGACTTCCGTCGCCCGGCCTCGTTGCGCGCCAGGATCATTTCGCGTACGCGCAGGATGCGATCCTCGGAAAAGAACATGTGCTCTGTCCGGCAGAGACCGATGCCGGCCGCGCCGAAGAGCCGCGCCACGCGCGCGTCGTTCGGTGTATCGGCATTCGTGCGGACGCCGAGGGTGCGGATCTCGTCGGCCCATTTGAGGAGGCGATCGAAATTGCGGAACGTCTCTGACTGATCGGCCGGCAGAGATCCTTCCAGCAGCACCTGGATGACCTCGGAGGGCCGCGTCTCGACTTTGCCGCCGATGATTTCGCCGGTGGAGCCGTCGATCGACACCCAATCGCCTTCTTCCAGCGGCTCGTGCCCCTCGCTGCGCAGTTCTCCTTTGCTGGAGTCGACGCGCAACGAGCCGGCGCCGACGATGCACGGCCGCCCCATGCCGCGGGCGACCACGGCCGCGTGCGAGGTCAGCCCGCCGCGGGTCGTGAGGATGCCCGCCGCGCTGTGCATGCCGGCGATATCCTCGGGCGACGTCTCGACCCGCACGAGGATCACCGGATCATCACTATCCTTCGCCATCTGCACGGCGCGATCGGCGTTGAAGGCGATGCGCCCCGCCGCCGCGCCCGGACCAGCCGGAAGTCCGCGCCCGAGGACGCGGCCACCCGACGTCGCTTTCTGCTTCTCCTTCGTATCGAACACCGGCGCGAGGAGTTGCACGATCTGGCCGGCCTCGACGCGGGAGACGGCCTCGATGTTGTTGATGAGGCCTTCGTCGACCATGTCGCAGGCGATCTTCACCGCGGCGAAGCCGGTCCGCTTGCCGGTCCGCGTCTGCAGGAGATATAGCCTGCCCGATTGGATGGTGAACTCGATGTCCTGCATGTCGCGGTAGTGGCTTTCGAGTTTCTTGTAGACCTCCTCGAGCTGGCTGTAGGCCTCGGGCATGGTTTCTTCGAGCGACTTCTCGTGCTCGAGCGCCTGCGCTTTCGAGATCGGCAGCGGCGTGCGGATGCCGGCTACGACATCCTCGCCCTGCGCGTTCGGCAGGTATTCGCCGAAGAAGCGGTGCTCTCCGGTGGCGGGATTGCGCGTGAAGGCGACACCGGTGGCGCAGTCGTCTCCCATGTTGCCGAAGACCATCGACTGCACGTTGACGGCGGTGCCCCAGTCGTCGGGGATCTGGTTGAGCTTGCGGTAGGTGATGGCGCGCTGGTTGTTCCAGGAGTTGAAGACGGCGCCGATGGCACCCCAGAGCTGCTGCTGCACATCCTGCGGAAAGTCGTTTCCGCTTTTCTCGCGGACGATGCCTTTGTATGTTTCGACAAGGCCGCGCAATCCCTCGGCCGGGATCTCAGCGTCGGTCTTGACGCCCGATTTGTCGCGCAGCGCGAAGAGCTCGTGCTCGAAGTGATCCTTGTCGATATCGAGCACGACGCCGGAGTACATCTGGATGAAGCGCCGGTACGAATCGAGGGCGAAACGCTCGTCTTTCGACGAGGTTGCCAGCCCCTGCACCGTCTCGTCGTTCAATCCGAGGTTGAGGATCGTATCCATCATGCCCGGCATCGACGCGCGCGCGCCGGAGCGGACGGAGACGAGGAGCGGTTTGTCGCGGTCGCCGAATGTGCGGCCGGCGGATTTCTCGACGCGTGCGAGGTTCTCCTCCACGGCGCTCTTCAGCTCCGGCGGGTACGTCTTGCCGTGGTCATAAAAGTAGGTGCAGACGCCGGTGGAAATGGTGAAGCCAGGCGGGACGGGAACGCCGATGTTCGTCATCTCGGCCAGGCCTGCGCCCTTGCCACCGAGGACGTCTTTCATCTTGGCGTTGCCCTCGGCGTTTCCATCGCCGAAGTAGTAGACGTATTGCGGCTGCCCCATCGCGGCGCGATTATCTCCGAACTTCCACTTCGACGCTGGAGTAGATCGCCCGTGCGGCGTCGCTGGCCGGCGTCTGGCGCGGGGAGTCGCTGCCTGCGGCGAGAAAGTCGACGCGCCCGAGACCGGTACCGAGGCTCTCGAGCGCCTTGCGAACCGAGGCGATCTCGTGCTCGGCGAATTCTTTGTTGCGTTTCGTGTCGGACTGCCGGAACTCGTGCGCCACGATGCGAAGAGGAACCGGCGCGTTGTGAATGATGCCCGCCAGCGACAGCAGCTCCTCGCGGCTGGCTCCGACAACCAGCTCGCCTGCCGGATCAAATTGCAACGCGAACATCGATACGTGGTTTGCGCGCCGGAGTACCGCCAGCGGAACCTCGTCGCGCGGTGCGGGGGCGGCGCAGGGGGCACGCTCGCCAGACCAGGGGAGGGTGGTGAAAAGCGGGATCGCTTCCTCGTGCCAATCGAGGGCACTGAGATGCTTGCCGTCGGGCGACACGGTGAGGGCTGTAAAACCGTAGTCGTTGCCGCGAATCCAGTTGAAGCGCCACATCCGGCCGTTCGTGCCGCCGGTGAGAAAAACAGGCAGGGCGCCCTGAGCCAGGACGCCGGTCGCGCGCCCGCCACGCTGGACGAAGGCGGCGGCTTCGCCGTTGATCGACCAGCAGCCGTCGAGCGGAGGGTCGCTCCGCGGACTGGTCTCCGTGCCGTGCGCGAGGAGCGAGTGCAGGCGGACGTCACGCACGGGATGCCGGGCGTCAGGGACCGTGACGCGCAGATACGCGGCCTCGGATGGCGTGACATCGAGCCATTGCGCTTCGCTGATCTGCCGCGCCGTCATCGTCCCCAACGGTTGCCATGCCGCGCCGTCGAGCGAGCGCTCGAACGTCACATGATTCGCTTCGTAGGCCCCTTCGACGAGCGTGCGAAAGCCGACGCGGTCGATGCGGCTCCGCGCGCCGAGGGCGATCACGATCGACTGCGGATAATCGCGGGGTGGCGGCGCCCAGAACGAGGCGATCTCGCCGTCGATCGTGTTGACGGCGGAAGTGATCAACATCGCCTCGCCGGTGCGGGAGACGATCGTTGCGCCGCGCGTGATGTCGAGGAGGCTCGATTGCTCGTTGATGATGTCGGTTGGAAGCTTGTCTGAGCGCTGCTGACCCGAGGCCTGCTTCGGCGCGGGACGCGCGCAACTCACGATGAGGAGCAACGCCAGCAGCGTCCGCACCTTCATTGTAGGGTTCATGCCCGATACTCGCGCCGGTCGACGACGATTTTCGTCACGTCGGCGATCTTCATCACGGCGTTGCCGACTGTGCGCAGCAGCGCCATGCGGTTGCGGCGCACGCCCTCGTCTTCGACCATGACCATCACTTCGTCGAAGAATGTCTCGAGCTCCGGGGCCATGGCGGCAAAGGTCTCGAGCGCAAGTTTGTAGTCACGTTCGCCGATCATCTCGTCGACCTGATCGCTCATCAGCGGGACAAGCTTGGCCAGCCGCCGTTCCGTGTCGCTCTCGAACTTCGAGGGATCGACGCGTGCCGCGGACTCCTGCCCCGAGGTGATGTTGGCGATGCGTTTGGCGGAGTCGAGGATCGAGAGGAAGTTCGGCTCGTTGCGCATCGCTTTTAACGCGGTGATGCGGTCGACGAGGTCGGTGAGCGACGATGCCCATCCCGCCTCCATGGCCGCTGCGATCTCGTCGTAGGCGAAGCCGTATGCCGAGGCTTCGAGGATCGTGCGAACGCGCTCGGCGAAGAAGGCGAGGAGGTCGTCTTTGGGTTGCGGGGTTGCTTGGTTGCTGAGTTGCTGGTGAGCCGCGAGGGCGATGCCGATCAGCTTGTCGATGCCGATCTTCACGGACCGCTTGTCGCGGTTGAGCAGGATCTGCACGATGCCCTGTGCGGCGCGGCGCAGAGCGAAGGGATCCTTCGAGCCGGTCGGCTTCGCGCCGATGCGGAAGAAGCCGGCGAGAGTGTCGATCTTGTCGGCGAGCGAGATAACCGCGCCGCTGCGCGTGCGCGGCAGAGCGTCGTCGATGTTGGCCGGGAGATAGTGATCGTAGATAGCCTGCCAGGTGTTCTCCGGCAACCCTTCTTCGCGGGCGTAGATACCGCCGATCTTTCCCTGGAGGTCGGTGAACTCTTTGACCATCTCCGTGGGGAGATCGGTCTTGCAAAGCCGGGCAGCCGCAAGTGTATCGGCGTCGTCGGAGATGGCTGCTGAGATCTGTTCGATGCGCCTGGTCTTATCGCGATAGTTGCCGAGCTTTTCCTGAAACTGCAGATGCTCGAGCTGTTCGAGGCGCGACTCGAGTGTCCGCTTCCGATCGGTCTCGTAGAAGAACTTCGCATCGGCGAAGCGGGCGTTCGTGACGAATGAATTGCCGTAGGCGGCGTTGCCGTCCCGATCGGCGTCGTTATCGAGAACTGCCAGGAAGGAGCTCGTGAGCCGTCCGTCGGCCGTGCGGATCGGGAGCTGCTTCTGATGGACACGCATCACCGTGACCAGCACTTCGTCCGGCAACGACAGGTATTCGCGGCCGAATTCGGCGCGAACGACGCCCGGGTATTCGGTGAGGTACTGCCACTGCGACCAGATCGAGGCGTCGACGGACGGGGTGCCGCCTGCCTGCTGGCCGAGGACGCGGGCGCGCTCGGCCATTACCTGGCGGCGGCGGTCGGCATTGATGACGACGCGCGCCAGCTCCAGCTTCGTCACGTAGTCGTTGTACGAGAGAACGTCGATCAGTTGCGGCGCCAGTGTGCGGTGGCCGCGCGTGGTTGCCCCCGAGGGGATATCGAAAATTGTGATCGGCAGATGCTCGCCGCCGAGCACGGAGACGACGGAGTGGATCGGACGGATGTAGGAATGCTCGCCTTTTCCCCACCGCATCATCTTCGGCCAGCGCAGCGATTCGATGATCTGCGGCACGCGCTCCTGCAGAATCTCCCCCGCGGAGCGGCCTTTGATCGTGCGCTTGACGCGGATGTAGTCACCGCCAGCGATCACGTCGTCGATCGTGGCGTTGTTCTTTTTCAGGAATCCGTTCAGCGCCTGCGTGGGCTTTCCCTCGGCGTCATAAGCGGCCTTCACGGGCGGACCCTTCACCTCTTCTTCGCGGTCGCTCTCGCGGAGTGGGATGCGCGACAGGAAGAAGATGATGCGGCGCGGGGTGCTGTTGACGACGACCGGATTGCGGTCATCGGGCGGCTCCCCGAGGTCCTGCGTCAGTTTCGTCAATTGCTGCAGCAGCGTCGCCTGCGCGGCGGTGTGCATCCACGCGGGGATCTCTTCCGTCAGCAGCTCGAAAAAGTACTCAGCCATTGGAGGCCTTCAGCAGCGGAAATCCGAGCGCTTCGCGTGAGGCCAGGTATTGGTGCGCGCAGGCGACGGCCAGCTCGCGTACGCGTTTGATGATGCCGACGCGCTCCGTCACGGAGACAGCGCCGCGCGCGTCGAGCGTGTTGAACACGTGCGAGCACTTCAGCGTCCAGTCGTAGGCTGGCAGGACGAGCTTCGCTTCCAGACAGCTTCTCGCTTCCTTCTCGTACTCCTCGAAAAGGTTCCAATGCAAAGCGACGTTGGCGACCTCGAAGTAGTACTTGGAGAACTCGTACTCATCCTGCTTCCGCACCGGGCCGTAGCCGAAGCCGGCGCCCCATTCGATGTCGTACACCGAGGGCTGGCGGGAGAGGAACATCGTCAGGCGCTCCAGACCGTAGGTGATCTCCGCGGAGATTGGAGCCAGATCGATGCCGCCTGCCTGCTGGAAGTAGGTGAACTGCGTGATCTCCATCCCGTCGAGGAGGATCTGCCAGCCGACGCCCCATGCGCCGAGGGTCGGTGACTCCCAGTTGTCCTCCTCGAAGCGGATGTCGTGGCGGGTCAGGTCGAGACCGAGCGCGCGCAACGAGTCGAGATACAGCTCCTGCACGTCCAGCGGCGACGGCTTGAGGATGACCTGAAACTGATAGTGCTTGCCGAGGCGGAACGGGTTGTCGCCGTATCGGCCGTCAGCAGGGCGGCGCGACGGCTGGACGTAGCCGACGTTCCACGGTTCCGGCCCGAGAACGCGGAGGAAGGTGGCGGGATGCATCGTCCCCGCGCCGACCTCGAGATCGAGCGGCGTCTCGATCATGCAGCCGCGCTCCGCCCAGAAGTTCTGGAGGCGGAGGATGAGGTCTTGAAATGCAAGGCGCGGCATATTGGGCGCGCATTCTATCCGCACCGGCACGGCGCGTGATCGAACGGAGCGCTGGCGTCCCGCCGGCTGGCACAGCGGCGTCTCGCCGCTGCGGTGCGGTTACCCAGCGACTGTGTCGAGTCTTGCCAGACCGGAGGCGAGACGCCTCCGGGCCAGCCGGCGAGACGCGCGGCGCTCCTTGGTTAGCCGCGGGTGTCCGTCGGGGGCGGAGGGGGCTGATCCTCATCCGATTTCTTCTTCGCGTTCGGCGCTGTGGTCGTAGTGGTGGTAGTCGTCTCCGTGTCCGTTGTGGTCGTCATCGTCGTGTCTGTTGCCGGCTCCGGCCGCAGTTCCTGCGGCTGCGGTGGCGGCGTGTAGAGGCGAGGACGCAACGGATGCGGTGCGGTCGACGTGATCGGCGTGATCGGCGCCGTCGTTCCAGCCGTATCGTTGCCGAGCGGATTCGGATTCGTCGGGATGGTGAAGTTCGTCGTCGTATCGGCATTCGTGTCCGTGACCGGCGGCGGCGTCTCTCCCGGCCCGTTGATGGTCGACGTCACGCCGCTCGCCGATCCTTCGGGCACAACGTCGTACTGCTTCTGGTCACGCTGCATCTTGCCGGACCTGCTGCAGGCGAAAACGAGAAGAGCGAACGCGGCCAGGGTTGGGATTTTCGGGGTCATCACGCCCGATTCAGTCGCAGCTTGTATGCCAATGAGCGAGCGGGAAGAAGCAACGTTGCACATCAGTTGAACAAACCGTACCGTAGTGGTACTGTTTCGCTCCTTTTCGGGAACGTACTGACGGAACTGACGATGCTGAAGATCTCCAAACTCACTGATTACGGTCTCCTTGCCGCCGTCTACCTTGCCCGTCACAACGGAGAGGTTGCCTCGGCGCGGGAGATTGCCGAGTTCTACCACCTGCCGGTGCCGATGATCACCAAGGTCCTCAAAACGCTCCATCAGAGCGAGGTGATCGAGTCACATCGCGGCGTCGGCGGCGGCTATACCTTTAACGGTGACGCCGAGTCCGTCACCCTCGGGCAGCTCATCGCCGCGCTCGAAGGTCCGTGGGATCTCGTCGAATGCGAAACGACGGATGATCAGGGTCACGCCGCCTGCGCCATCCGTGTGGCCTGCCCGTCGCGGCGGTTCATGTTCGGCATCAACCGTGCGGTAAAAGGAGCATTCGAGCAGGTAACGCTCGGCGACCTCACGCGTGGTGTCATGCCGGTACCGCGGGTCGACAAACCAGCGTTGTTGCAAGTTGGGAATCCATCATGACCAGTACGATCGAACAGATTGCCAGTCAGGAGTACAAGTACGGCTTCGTCACCGACATCGAATCCGATCAGGCTCCTCCCGGGCTGAACGAAGACATCATCCGCCTCATCTCGGCGAAGAAGAACGAGCCGGAGTGGATGCTCGACTTCCGCCTCAGAGCTCTTCGCCACTGGACGACGATGAAGGAGCCGACGTGGGCCAACGTCAAGTACGGCCCGATCGACTATCAGTCCATCTGCTACTACTCCGCGCCCAAGCAGAAAAAGAAGCTCAACTCGCTCGATGAAGTCGATCCCGAGCTGCGGGCGACGTTCGCGAAGCTCGGCATCTCGCTCGAAGAGCAGAAGCGGCTCTCCGGGGTGGCCGTCGACGCGGTCTTCGACTCCGTCTCCGTCGCTACGACCTTCCGCTCCGAGCTGGCGAAGGTGGGGGTCATCTTCTGTTCGTTCTCCGATGCCGTGCAGAAGCATCCGGACCTGATCCGCAAGTACCTCGGCAGCGTCGTTCCCTACACCGACAACTTTTTTGCCACGCTCAACGCCGCGGTCTTCACGGACGGCTCGTTCTGCTACATCCCGAAGGGCGTTCGCTGCCCGATGGAGCTGTCGACCTATTTCCGGATCAACTCGGCCGGCACCGGGCAGTTCGAGCGGACGCTGATCGTGGCCGATGAGGGGGCTACCGTGAGCTACCTCGAGGGATGCACGGCGCCGATGCGCGACGAGAATCAGCTCCACGCCGCAGTCGTCGAGCTGGTCGCGCTCGACAACGCCTCGATCAAGTACTCGACCGTCCAGAACTGGTATCCCGGCGACAAGGAAGGGCGCGGCGGCATCTACAACTTCGTCACCAAGCGCGGCAAGGCCTTCGCGAATGCGAAGCTGTCGTGGACGCAGGTCGAGACCGGCTCGGCCATCACTTGGAAGTATCCGAGCTGCATCCTGCAGGGGGACAACTCGGTCGGCGAGTTCTACTCGGTGGCGCTGACGAATCACTATCAGCAGGCCGACACCGGTACGAAAATGATTCACCTCGGCAAGAACACCCGTTCGACGATCATCTCGAAGGGGATCTCGGCCGGCTTTGGCCAGCAGACCTACCGCGGCGAAGTGAAGATCATGAAGTCGGCGGAGGGGGCGCGCAATTACTCGCAGTGCGATTCGTTGCTCCTCGGCGACAAGTGCGGCGCACACACGTTCCCCTACATCGAGGTGCGCAACTCCTCGGCCCAGATGGAGCACGAGGCCTCGACGTCGAAGATCGGCGAAGACCAGCTCTTCTACTGCCAGCAACGCGGTATCTCCGCCGAAGACGCCGTCTCGATGATCGTCAACGGCTTCTGCCGGGAAGTGTTCAAGGAGTTGCCGATGGAGTTCGCGGTAGAAGCGACGAAGTTGCTTGGAGTGTCGTTGGAAGGAAGCGTTGGCTAATGCTGCGGAGCGAAGCGACGTCAGCATCTCCGGTGAGACCGCGCGGCTTGAACCAACGCAAGCGCGGGCTGACCGGAGATCCTGCCGGGTTCGCTTCGCTCACGGCAGGATGAACTAAGAAATAAGAAAGAACACATGCTCGATATCAAAAACCTACACGCCGGAATCGACGGCAAGGAAATCCTCAAAGGGCTCACGCTGCGCGTCGGCATGGGCGAGGTGCACGCGATCATGGGGCCGAACGGCTCCGGCAAATCGACGCTGGCGAATGTCTTGGCCGGACGGCCGAAGTACAACGCCACCTCGGGGACGGTCACGTACCTCGGGAAGGATCTGCTGGCGCTGCCTGCCGAGGAGCGGGCGCGGGAGGGAGTCTTCCTGGCCATGCAGTACCCGGTCGAGATTCCGGGCGTCAACAACATCTACTTCCTCAAGGCAGCGCTCAACTCCGTCCGCAAGCATCAGGGGCTGGAGGAGCTCGACGCCATGGAGTTCCTGCAACTCGCCCGCGAGAAGATGAAGCTCGTCGAGATGGATGAAACATTCATGAACCGTTCCGTGAACGAAGGCTTCTCCGGCGGCGAAAAGAAGCGGAACGAGATCTTCCAGATGGCGGTGCTCGATCCGAAGCTGGCCATCCTCGACGAGACCGACTCAGGGCTCGACATCGATGCGCTACGCATCGTCGCCGAGGGAGTCAATGCCCTTCGCAGCGAGCAGCACTCGGTGCTCGTCATCACGCACTATCAGCGTTTGCTCCGTTACCTCGTTCCTGACTTCGTGCATGTTCTCGCCGACGGCAGGATCGTGAAGTCTGGCGGGAAAGAGCTGGCTGAGGAGCTCGAGCAAAAGGGTTATGAGTGGATTGAAGATGAGGTCTTAGCGGCGCGATGAGCAGCGTTCTCGTTCCCGATATTCGCCAAGCGTGCGTCGAGCCGCGGCACATCGACGGTGAGCCGGAGCGCGTCCGCCGCATCCGCGCGCAGGCGGCGGAGCGCTTTCAGGCCCTCGGCTGGCCGACGACGCGGCTGGAAGAGTGGAAGTACACCTCGCTCGTACCGCTGGCGGCCATCGATTGGAAGACCGATGAGCGGCAGCCCGAGGGGCAGGATCCTGCTCTGCCGTTCGGTGACCGGCCTGTCGCAGAATTGACGTTCGTCAACGGCCGGTTGCACACGAACCGGTCGGCGCTTGCCAACGAGCATCCCGGAATCCGCATCCTGCCGATTCGTGAAGCGATGGAAACCGAATCGTTCGGGCAGCACTTCGCTCGCTACGCCGACTACGAACGGCACGCTCTGACCGCGCTCAACACCGCGCTCTGGCAGGACGGCGCCTACGTCGAGATCGCGCCGGGAACGGCGGTCGAGGGCTTCATTCACCTTCTCTACGTCGGTGATGGCAACGCCGGGCATCCGGTGATGTCGCATCATCGCAACCTGATCGTGGCGGGCCGCGGATGCCAGATCACCGTCATCGAATCGTTCTCCGGCAAGGGGACCTACTTCACGAACACGGTCACCGAGATCGTTGCCGGCGACGGCGCCGTCGTCGATCACTACAAATTCGAGAACGAGTCGATCGAAGCCTTCCACATCGGTACGGTGCAGGTTCATCAGGAGCGCTCGTCGAACGTCACCTCGCGGACGATTGCCACCGGCGGTGGGCTCGTACGCAACGAGATCAACGTCGCGCTGACCGGCGAAGGCGCCACTCTTTCGATGGAAGGGCTCTTCGTCCTCTCCGGCCGCCAGCACGTCGACAACCACACCCTCATCGATCACGTCGCGCCGCATTGCGACAGCCTGGAGCTGTTCAAGGGCATCCTCGACGGGAACGCCCGCGGCATCTTCGACGGCAGGATCATCGTCGAGCCGGATGCCGTCAAGACGAGCTCGCGGCAGACCAACCGGAACCTGCTGCTCTCGGAGACCGCGGTCGTCGATTCGAAGCCGTCGCTGGAGATCCACAACGACGACGTGAAGTGCAACCACGGCTCGACGATCGGCCAGCTCGACGAGGAGGCACTCTTCTATCTCCGCGCCCGCGGTATCGGCGAGGAAGAGGCGCGCAACCTGCTCGTCTACGCCTTCGCCAGCGAGACCGTCGAGCGGATGAAGATCGACGTCGTGCGCGAGAACGCCGGCCGGGCCCTATTCAGCAGGATGCCCAGATTGAAGGCAGAAGGCAGAGGGCAGAAGGCAGAAGGAGGGCTTCGATGACGACCGCTACCGGGACACTGCCTCGCTCCGCTTCCCTCATCCAGGATTTCCTGGACGTCGATCGCATCCGCGACGATTTTCCGATCCTCCACCATCCGGTGCGCGGCGGACGGGCGCTCGTCTACCTCGACAACGCCGCCACGACCCAGAAGCCGCGGCAGGTCATCGACCGCATCGTCCGCTACTACAGCGAAGAGAACTCGAACGTTCACCGCGGCGTCCACTACCTCAGCGAGGTGGCGACGGATGCGTACGAGAAGGCCCGCACCACCGTGAAGCGCTTCATCGGCGCCAGCGACGAGAAGGAGATCGTCTTCACACGCGGCACGACCGAGGGGATCAATCTCGTCGCGCAGTCATGGGGACGGAAGAACGTCGGTGCCGGTGACGAGATCCTCATCACCGCCATCGAGCATCACTCGAACATCGTCCCATGGCAGTTGTTGTGCGAAGAGAAAGGGGCGCGCTTACGTGTGGCCCCGGTGAACGATTCCGGCGAGCTCGTGCTCGAGGAGTTCGCCCGGCTGCTGACGCCGCGTACGAAGCTGGTCGCCTTCGGCCATGCATCGAACGCCTTGGGAACGATCAACCCCATCCGCAAGATGATCGGCCTGGCCCACGCCGCCGGCGCGGTGGTGCTGATCGACGGCGCGCAGGGCGTACCGCATCTTCACATTGACGTGCGCGACCTCGATTGCGACTTCTACGCCTTCTCCGGCCACAAGGTCTACGGTCCCACCGGGACCGGCGTCCTGTACGGCAAGGAAGCGATCCTCGACGCCATGCCTCCGTGGCAGGGCGGCGGCGACATGATCCTCTCCGTCAGCTTCGAGAAGACGACCTACAACGCTCTCCCCTACAAGTTCGAAGCGGGGACGCCGAACATCGAAGGGGTGGTCGGCCTCGCCGCGGCGCTCGACTACGTCAGCGCCATCGGCATCGACGCCATCGCCACGCACGAGCAGGACCTGTTGCACTACGCCACGAAGCGCCTGCTCGCGGTTGAAGGCGTGCGCATCATCGGCACGGCGGCGGAGAAGGCCAGCGTCATCTCGTTCGTCCTCGAGGGCGTGCACCCGCACGACATCGGAACGATCCTCGATCAGGAAGGGATCGCCATCCGCACCGGCCACCACTGTGCGCAGCCGTTGATGATGCGCTTCAACGTGCCGGCAACCGCGCGGGCCTCCTTCGCCATGTACAACACGCGGGAAGAAGCGGACGCGCTGATCGTAGGATTGCAAAAGGTGATGGAGTTGTTTCGATGAGTCCTTTTGGCACCACGATGCTCTCACCCACAGCGGCGCGATGCCACCGGAGATCCTGCGGCCGCTTCGCGACCGCAGGATAGAGTCAAAACATGACCGAACAACTTCGTGAGCTCTACCAGCAGGTCATCCTCGACCACAACAGGAACCCCCGCAACTTTCACGAGTTGGAGCACGCCACGAAGAAGGTGGACGGCTACAACCCGCTGTGCGGCGACCACTACACGATCTACGTGGAGATCGACGGCAACACCATCAAAGACATCGGTTTCACCGGCAACGGCTGCGCGATCTCGAAGGCGTCGGCATCAGTCATGAGCGCGACGCTCAAAGGGTCAACGATAGCTGAGGCGCGCCAGCTCTTCGACGTCTTCCACAAGCTCGTCACCGGCGAGCCCGGCAGCCTCAGCACGGCAGAACTGGGACGTCTGGCCGCGTTCTCCGGAGTCTCCGAGTTTCCGGCGCGTGTAAAGTGCGCCTCGCTGCCGTGGCATACGTTGAACAGCGCCATCGAGGGCGATAAGGAAACGGTGTCAACAGAGTGACGCCGGTCAGCGAATCAGGCCGAGAGACGTAGGGACAACCGAACGATATGAACATGCGCGAAGAAGTGACCCTGACCCGAAACGCCGAGGCGGTGATGATTCCGAGCGGGGAGAAAGTCCTCGTCCCCGAGGGCGCCCGCGCCACGATCACGCAATCGCTTGGCGGCTCGTACACGCTCATCACCGAACGCGGACTGATGGTCCGCATCTCCGGCCGCGAGGCCGAGGCCATCGGCAAGCCGTTGGAGAACGCCCCTGATCTCGCCCCCGGCGAGGCCATCGTCCCCGAGAAGCTGGAAGAGATGGTGTGGGACCAGCTCAAAACCTGCTACGACCCGGAGATCCCGGTGAACATCGTCGACCTCGGCCTGGTCTACCTCTGCGAGCTCGAAGACGCCGACGGTGCGAAGAACGTCAAGATCAAGATGACCCTCACCGCCCCCGGCTGCGGCATGGGTCCGGTGCTCGCCTCGGATGTGAAATTGAAAGTCGAATCACTCCCGGGCGTGAAGGAAGCCGAAGTCGAAGTCGTCTTCGACCCGGTCTGGGATCGCAGCATGATGTCCGAGGCGGCGAAGTTGCAGCTGGGGATGTATTACTGACTGCGCTTCGCGCGTTGTCTGCGGCTTCGCCGCGTTGTCGGTTGTCTGCGCGCCGCGCGTGGTCAGTTGTCGGGATTTGCGTACTAACGCCTCGTTGTCTTCACGCAGCTTTTGAATCCCTGACCACGCGCGCCGCAGCGCAGACAACCGACAACGCGGCAAAGCCGCAGACAACGCGCGCGCAGCGCGCAGTTCACAGATGCGGTGTGATATCGGCGTAGCGCGCAAAGGAGCCGAGCGATCTCGTTCTTCCGCCGGCCGCGTCCGCAAGGCCGCGGCGGACTGAGGCGAGTGCTTTGGGGTTGCGATACAGCCATGCCTCGGACGCGGGAACCGAGACCGAGACCTCTTTCGCTTGTTTCTTCATGGCCGATCGTCACTTTGCTCTTCGTGGGCAGAGAGGTCAAGTGGGTAATGCCCCTCTTCGCATTGTGTCCGCCCTGACCAACGCTCGCCGCCGGATTGATAACTGACCACGTGCGCCGCAGCGCGCAGACAACCGACAACGCGGCAAAGCCGCAGACAACGCGCGCGCAGCGCGCGGTAAACTGCGCGCAATGGACGACCGCCTCCTCTCCGCCATACCGGTCGAAGACGACGCGACGGTCGAGCTGTCGCTGCGGCCGCAGCGTCTGCGCGAGTACATCGGGCAGAAGAAGGTCAAAGACAACCTGCATATCTCCATCGCTGCCGCGAAGAAGCGGCGCGAGACGCTCGATCACGTCCTTCTCTTCGGACCCCCTGGACTCGGCAAAACGACGCTGGCACACATCATCGCCAACGAGATGGATGCGGCCATGCGCTCGACCTCCGGACCGGCTTTGGAGAAAACGGGCGACCTCGTATCCCTGCTCACCAATCTTCAGCCAGGCGACACGCTCTTCATTGACGAGATCCACCGCCTTCCTGCGCCGGTCGAAGAAGTCCTCTACTCGGCGATGGAGGATTTCTTCATCGACATCGTGATCGGCCAGGGGCCGGCGGCCAGGACGTTGAAAGTCGAGCTGCCGCATTTCAACCTCATCGGCGCCACCACCCGCGCCGGTCTCCTCAGCGCGCCGCTGCGGGCGCGGTTCGGGATCGTGCACCGCCTCGATTTCTACGACGTCGAATCTCTCGAGATCATCGTCCGCCGTTCCTCCGACATCCTCGGCATCGAGGTGACTGCCGACGGCTCCCACGAGATCGCCCGCCGTTCGCGCGGTACGCCACGAATCGCCAACCGCCTCCTGCGCCGCGTACGTGACTTCGCCGAGGTCAAGAGGGAGGGGAAGATCGACGTCGCCATCGCCCACGATGCGCTGGTCATGCTCGAAGTCGACGAATTCGGCCTCGACGAGATCGACCGCAAGCTGCTGACCACCATCATCGAACGCTTCAGCGGCGGGCCGGTGGGCGTCGGCGCGCTCGCGTCTTCGATCGCAGAAGACCGCGGAACGATCGAAGACCTCTACGAGCCGTATCTCATCCAGATCGGTTTCCTGCTGCGGACGCCGCGCGGCCGCGTGGCCAGCAAGCTGGCCTACGACCACCTCGGATACGCGATGGGGGCGACGCGAAGACAGACGGACCTGTTCTCGTAAGCATAGATGTAGAGCCAATGCGAGACCGATGTGGCACAGACACTCTTGTCTGTGCCCCGGCCGGAGCCGCCCCCTGATGGTTTGCAATCCTCAGTCATGGCGAGAGCCGGCACAGACAAGAGTGTCTGTGCCACATCGGTCCCTGGTTCGCGGCGGCAGGCACGGCGGACTCGTATCAAGAGTGCGAGCGACAACTACGAATTGCCCCCCGCGTAGAATGTGCTATCCCATGCGACCTCTCCTCACCTCCATCGCCCTCCTCGTTGCTGCGTCGCTTTCTCCCCAGCCGGCCCTCGCCCAGTTCGTGCAGCATGCGGCGAAGCTGGTGGGGACGGGCGCGCAGGAAACGGCGCAACAGGGGATTGCGGTGGCTGTCTCCGCTGACGGCAACACCGCCATCGTCGGAGGGGTCTACAGCAACAGGAGCGCCGGCGCCGCGTGGATCTGGACGAAGAACGGCGGCCTCTGGACGCAGCAGGCGGGCCCACTGATCGGCTCGGATTCGGGGCCGACGAGCCACCAGGGGGCTTCGGTGGCCATTTCCGCCGACGGCAACACAGCCATCGTCGGAGGGAACACCGACGGCAGCGGCGTCGGTGCCGCGTGGATCTGGATCAGGAGCGGAGGGGTGTGGACCCAGCAGGGGCCGAAGCTGGTCGGGTCGGACACCGTGGGAAGATCAGGGCAGGGCTTTTCCGTGGCTCTCTCCGCGGACGGCGACACCGCCATCGTCGGAGCGCCGGGCGACAACCAGTCTGTCGGCGCTGCCTGGGTCTGGACAAGAAGCGTAGGAGTCTGGTTCCAGCAGGGACCGAAACTTCTGATACCGGCCCTCGCGATTTTCACTCAATTCGGCTATTCCGTCTGCCTTTCGCCGGACGGCAACACGGCCGTCATCGGAGGGATCAACGACGACAAAGGGATCGGCGCTGCCTGGGTCTGGACCCGGAACGGAGAGAGCTGGAGCGTGCAGGGCTCCAAGCTCGTCGGTTCCGGCTTCGTCAACAGCCCGACTATCCGGACCGTTCATCAAGGTTCCTCGGTGGCGCTTTCGGCCGACGGCAACACGATCGTCGTGGGGGGTGCCAACGACAACTTCGGTGCGGGTGCAATCTGGATATGGACGAAGAGCTCCTCGGGCTGGACGCAGCAGGGAGAGAAGCTGGCCGGCGCGGTCGCCCCGGATGCGCTCGCGTATCAGGGCACGTCAGTCGCCGTCTCCGGCGATGGCAACATTGTCGTCGCCGGCGGGAACTTCGACCTGGATCAGGCTGGCGCGGCCTGGGTGTGGGTCAGGAGCGTGGGTGTCTGGAGCCAGCTGTCCACCAAACTGCTCGGCGCGGGCGTCGATGGACCGAAGGCGCAACAAGGCGCTTCCGTCTCCATCTCGGCGGATGGGAACACGGCCATCATCGGAGGTCCCCTCGACAATAGTCAGGTCGGAGCGGCCTGGGTCTGGAACAGAAGCGGGAGCGCCTGGACGCAACCGCAACCGAAGCTGATCAGCTCGGGAGCCCTGGGACATGCGTCGCAGGGAGGAGCGGTCGCTCTCTCCTCGGACGGCAATACCGCCATCGTCGGAGGAGCCAACGACAATCCCCGCGGGGCTGCCTGGATATGGACGAGGAGCGCGGGAGTCTGGAGCCAGCAGGCCAAGCTGATCGGGTCAGGATCCGTCTTAGGAAACGTCGGAACTGCTGTGAGGCAGGGGTTTTCCGTGGCCCTCTCCGCCGATGGCAATACGGCCATCGTCGGCGCTCCCCTCGACAACACTTACGATGGGGCGGCGTGGGTCTGGACACGCGCCGAAGGAGTCTGGACGCAACAGGGGCCGAAGCTGGTCGGGTCGGGGGCGAGCTCGGGCTCGCAACAAGGGACGGCCGTTGCGCTTTCCGCGGACGGCAATACGGCCATCGTCGGAGGGGCCGGCGACCAGCTCGTCTTCAATGGCAGGAGCTACGATGGTTACGGCGCGGCGTGGGTCTGGACCAGGAACGGAGGGGTCTGGACGCAGCAAGGACCAAAGCTGGCCGGCCTGGACGTGTCGTTCGGCATTTCCTTTTTCAATATTCCTGTACAGCAAGGCTGCTCGGTCTCCCTCTCCGCGGACGGCAATACGGCCATCGTCGGAGGTTACGGCGATAACGGCGTCAACGGAGCCCGCGGGGCCGCCTGGGTCTTCGTCAGAAACGGGGGGGTCTGGACCCAGCAGGCCGCCAAGCTGACCCGCGCGGGCGCCGATAACTTCGGGATTTCCGTGGCCCTCTCCGCCGACGGCAACACGGCCATCATCGGTGAGGAATACGATCATGCCTCCGGATCCGCCTGGATATGGACTAGAAGCGGAAGTGTCTGGACGCAGCAACCCACCAGGCTGTCCGGTTCAGACGCCGCAGGCGACGCCACCAACATCCATCAGGGCTATTCGGTCGCGATTTCCGCGGACGGACACACCGCCATCGTCGGAGGCTACGGCGACAACCAGAACGCCGGTGCCGCCTGGATCTGGAGGCGGAGCGGGGGCGCATGGACGCAACTGTCGGCCAAACTGGTTGGGTCGGACGCCGTGGGCTCGAGTGTCTATCAAGGCGTCTCCGTCGCCCTCTCCGGCGATGGCCAGACAGCGATCGTCGGTGGCCTCGGAGACAACAGCTCGGTCGGTGCCGCGTGGGTCTTCGATAACGTTGTCCAGCGGCGGCGCGTAGTAAAGCGGTGATCGCGGTTGCGCGGTCTCGGGGTTGCGGGGTCTCGCGGTGGCGGAGTGGCCAGGTTGCCGAGTTGCCAGCATCCCGCGCGGCCGCGAGACCCAGCAACCCAGCAACCCAGCAACCCAGCAACCCAGCAACCCCAAAACTAGTCCCTCACAGCCTCTTCGAGCGCCTCCCGGAAGTCCTGAGGCAGGTCATCGTCGATATCCGCTCCGGCCTGCGCCAGATTGGGAGCCAGGAAACCTTGAGCGTGAGGCGCCGGCGTGGATGGAGGGGTCGGCGTCGATGCGGATGGTTTGCGGCGGTTCAGGACCTTCTTGATCGTGCGCGTCATTCCATCCAGATACGGACGGAGGGCGACGCCATCGGGACCTTTGGCGTGCTTTTTGGCCCACGCATAAGTCGACAACGCCTGGCTGGCCGCCCGGGCCAGCTGGCTGTCGACGGTGAACTGGACGCCGTCGAGCAACGATGACAGCCGCTGCACGACCGGCTGCAAGGTTTCGTTGAACGCCAGCGCCGCCTTGCCCCCTTCGACGTCGAAGGTGTTCACACCTCCGACCGGGGGGAGCGCGGTTATCGTGGTGATGACCTGCGGCACGAGGTCAGGGGCAAAGCGTGCCACGGCGGCCACGCGCTTGGCGTCGTTCGTATCGTGATGCAGGAAACCGGGGATGAGGGCTTCGATCTGGTCGAGCAGTCCGATCACCTGAGTGGCGACGTCCTGCGTCGATCCATCGGTGGAGGGGGCGGCCCCGACGGCTGTCCGGGCTGTACTGGTTTTGGTCGTCTTGACAAGGCTCTCTCTTGTTTTTCGCATGATCGTCCTCGAAAAACCACGCGGGACAGATTCACCACAACCCCGCGTGGGTCAGTGGGTTAGCCAATTCGAACCGGTTCTGTACCCGTCAGCGGACACGCTGGCGGGGAGGTATCGATACTTATCTACTTCGACGTGCTCAGCAGGAAAAGGTCACAGGACGGTAACAAAAGTTCCTTTAATCGACCGCTTTCCTCTCTGCGCATCATCGATTCCTGTGTGCGCATCCAGGATCCTTGAATGCACATCCAGACTTTCTGGCTGCGCATCCAGGATTCTTGAGTGCGCATCCAGACTTTCTGGATACGCATCCAGACTTCTTGGATGCACATCCAGGATTCTTGAATGCGCATCCAGACTTTCTGGATGCACATCCAGACCTCCTGAATACGCAGACAGACCTCCTGGATGCGCACCCAGCGATCTTGAATGCGCATTCAGAAATCCTGGATGCGCATCATCGATTCATGAGTCTGTCGATGGGATGGCTGTCCGCTCAGCACGGACGCATCGTCAGTTCCCCGTCAGGCCACGCCAGCGCCTCGGCGAAACCCGGAATCGCGGCCGAGAGCTCGTCCGCGTGGGCGCTGGCGATGCCGTCCAGCTCGTGGGCGAGAACGCCGCTGACCGTGGTCCGTCCCTGCTCCGCCCGGTACTCCAGCATGTCCACATGATGGCGCGGCAGACGGACGCGAAGCTCCTTCGTCCGGATCGCCTGTGGCAGCACGCCATCCGCGTCGGCGCCGAGCGCTTCTTCGATCACGTCGAGAGGCCACGTCTCCAGAGCCTTCGACATCAGCTCATGACGCCAGAACCACTTACCGAGCGGAGTGGTCATCAGCTCGACGTCACCCGACTCAATCGCCTCATTCATCTGGCGCGGCGCCCACCCAAGGAGTAACGTTGCCTGGAAGATGCTGAGGTGTGGTCGAGGATTGAGAAAGATGCGTCGGATGCGGTCGACGACGTCGGGATCGAGCATGATTGAGCACCTCTTGATTTAATCGATAGCTTAAGTCCAAGACAAATGAAAAGCAAGGAAAAACAACGGACGTGACGCGCCCTACGCAGCCTGAGGGAGAGGTATTTGGCGTGCGTCTGCGCGAGCTTCGAACACGTCGCCGGATGACGCAGGAAGAGCTGGCGGATGCGGCCGGCCTCGCCGGACCGTACGTGAGTGACATGGAGCGCGGCCTGAAGGTTCCGAGCCTGACCACGCTTCTACGTCTCTCCGTCGCCCTCGACTGCAAGGTGACGGAGTTGGTGTCCGTCTTCAACAAGACGGATGTGCGGGCGCTGGTGCGCGAGTGAGCTATGCTCACAACCGCTGCTCACCCTCTTCACCAGCGCTCTCTCACGAACAGGGTAGGGAATTGCAGAAGTCGGGGCACTCCTATCTCAGAGAGGAGACACAATGCTCACAACGTTGGTGCTTCAAATGTTCCTTGCTGCTGCGCCACCCCAAACCACCTCGACAACCGTGACCTCCGCGCCGGCTGCCCAAAACACGATCGGCCGCTCGCCAACACGAACTAGCCCCAATGTGAGTGAAAAGAAGCCGTTGACACCTCAGGTGATCGAGAAGAATATCCAGGCCGCCCCGTCAGGCACGGGTAACCTCGAGACTGACTCAACGCGCTCTGACAAGCAAACAGTGACGAAGCTTGGAATAAAGCTTAAAGAGTGGGGAGAGCTCAACGTCGAGGGTCTTTCTCGGACCGCGTTAATGTGGTTCGTAGGGGCTATGCTTGCAGTGATTATCGCCGTGATCGTTGGCGCCAGCGTGGGGAGATCGTCTAGGGGCAAGGGTAAGCCAATCGTCGCAACCTCACTAACCGCGGTGATCGCAGGTGTGGCGCTCTTCATCTTTCATGCGAAACTCGCCCCGCTTAGCGACGTTGAGAACGTTGCAGCAACCACTCGCGGCCTCCTTGGCAACCTCTCGCGGTCGTTTGATCGTGACGACGGCCTAGTGCGCTCTCTCGAAGCAAGACTCGCTGAATCAAACGAGCGACTTCGAACTCTGCCGACGCTTAATGCTGAACTCCTAGCGCAAAAGGAGCGGCTGAGCGAACGCGAGCGTGAGTTGGCCAAGCAGAGCCGGAATCTAGAGTTGGCGTCGTCAGAGGTCAAAGCTCAACAAGGCATGGTTGAACGGCAACGAGAGGAGTTACTACGCGTAAAGTATGACAAAACGCTGATCTGGTCGATTTCAGCCGCCGTGGTGATCGTGGTCGGTATGGCGTTCTTATTCCTCTTCGCTCAAGCGAGGAGACACCACTACTATTACCTACACGAAACAAACGATAGAGAATGGGCTTCGCGGCTGGCTTCGGAGCGCTCTGTTCGTGTGGCGATTAAGGGGGTTCATGGTGAAATGCAAACTCGCGGAGTCTACTGGAGGCCTGACGTAATCGAACGCCTAATGCGAGAGATGAACGATCTTCCTTTCGGGGCGAGCTCCAAGTAGACGTCGAATGAAGCGCAACTTCAACGAGCTGTTCTCGAAGATGAAACCGGATGCGCAGGAGCGGGTGAAGGCTCGCTCCAGCGACTTGTTACAAGAGATGGCTCTCGCGGATCAGTTCGAAGAGATTGAAGGCGCAACGGCGGTCGAAGACTTGCTAACTCCCTCGACAGATTCGAATGCGGCGTCTTCAGATGAGGTGAGTCCTGAGCGAGCGAGTGCGAATCGAAAGGTGGCAGGCAATTTGTCATCCTGAGGCCGGCGCAGCGCGGCCGAAGGATCTCGAACTTCGCTGTACCTGCCACAGGCGCTGCCACTGGAGATCCTTCGCCGTCCTCCGCCGCACTTCGCTCGCTACGCTTGCTCAGCGGCTCCGGCAGCCTCAGGATGACAAATTGTCCCATCGGGGTTTTCTCCCAACCTTTTCAGGATGACAGCGCTTGGTGCTCGGCTAGAATCGCTCCTGATGGCGAAAACAACGCAGGTCATAAAGTTCGTCGCCGCGCTGCTCGTCATCGCCGCGATCATCGTTCTCTTCCGCATCCTGCCGGTGGCAACCTGGCTTCGCGCCTTCCAGACCTACGTCCGCGGTCTCGGCGCGCTCGGTTACGTCGTCTACGTCGTCGTCTACGCGGTCTGTGTCGTCGCCTTCGTGCCGGCGTCGGTCCTGACGCTGGGGGCGGGGGCGATCTTCGGGTTCGTCGGGGGAACGATCGTCGTCATCATCGGGGCGACGATCGGGGCCACGCTGTCCTTTCTTCTGGCGCGGACGGTCATGCGGAAACGGATCGAGGCGATGACGGCGCGCAGCGCGAAGTTCCGGGCGCTCGATCGGGCGATTGCAGCCGAGGGGACCAAAATCGTGTTCCTCTGCCGGCTGGCGGTCGTCTTTCCCTTCACGTACCTCAACTACGCCTTCGGATTGACCGCCATCCCGCTCTGGCGGTACGTCGCCGCCACCTTCTTCGGCATCCTGCCGGCGACTGTGGCATTCGTCTTCGCCAGCAGCGTCGCCACGACCGCGGCAACGACGTCGACCAGCGCGATCACGAAGACCGTTTACATCGCCGGAGGGGTGATGGCCATCATCGTCAGCGTCTTCATCGGCAGGATTGCCACGAAGGCGATCAAGAGGGCGGGCGTCGAAGAGTAGCCTCAGCACGCGATATGCTCTCCAACCTCCGGAGGTTCTGATGAGCAATCCCCTAGTTGAGTTAGCGAAGACAGGTCAAAGCATCTGGTTCGATCAGATGGAACGGCGGCTGGTCTCCAGCGGCGATCTGCAGCGGATGATCGATGAGGACGACCTGCGCGGTCTGACGTCGAATCCGACCATCTTCGAGAAAGCCATCAGCGGCAGCGACGACTACGACACGCAGTTGCGCGCTCTGGCCGCGCAGAACAAGTCGCGCGAGGAGATCTACGACGCCATCACCATCGAAGACATTGGCAACGCCGCCGACGTTTTCCGTCCCGTCTACGACAAATACAAGGGCAGCGACGGATTCTGCAGCCTGGAGGTCTCGCCGCTGCTCGCGACCAACACGGCCGGCACTGCCTCCGAGGCCAAGCGGCTGTTCGCCACGCTCGGCCGGCCGAACGTGATGATCAAGATTCCGGCCACGCCGGAAGGGATCCCGGCCATCGAGGAGTCGATCGCCAACGGGATCAACATCAACATCACCCTGATCTTCTCGAACGAGGTCTACAGCCAGGTGATGGAGGCCTATTTGCGCGGTCTGGAGCGCCGCGTGGCTCAGGGGCTGCCGATCAACGAGATCGCCTCGGTGGCCAGCTTCTTCGTCAGCCGCATCGATGCGCTGGCCGAGAAGCAGATGGAGGTTAAGTTAAAGGATCACGATGATCCCGAGATCCGCTCGCTCTTCGGCAAGGTGGCCATCGCCAACGCCAAGCTCGCCTACCAGCTTTTCAAACAGGTTTTCAGCGGCGAGCGCTGGGAGAAGCTTCGCCACCACGGCGCGAATGTGCAGCGCCCGTTGTGGGCATCGACCGGTACCAAGAACCCGTCGTATAGCGACGTGCTCTATCTCGAGTCGCTCATCGGTCCGGACACGGTCAACACCGTTCCGCCGGCGACCTACAAGGCCTTCAAGGATCACGGCCGCGTGGCCCTGACGCTGGAGCAGGACCTAGACGGCGCGCGCGCGGTGATGCGCACGTTCGAGGCGAAAGGGTTCAGCCTGAAGGCCATCACCGGCCAGCTCACCGAAGACGGCGTCAAGTCGTTCGATGAATCGTTCGCGTCGCTGATGATGACGATCGAGGCGCGGCGCGACGAAGCCATGCGCGGTCTTGCCCGCCGCCTGTCGCTGCACCTCGGTGCGTCGCAGGCGGCCGTCGATCAGGCGGGGCAGCGCGTCGAGAAAGAGAAGTTCGTCGAGCGCATCTGGAAGAAGGACACGACGCTCTGGAAGAACGACGACGCGCACAAGAAGATCATCAGCAACGCCCTCGGCTGGCTTACGGTCGCCGAGGAGATGAGCAAGGCGGCGAAGGGGCTGATGGCTTTCGCCGATACGGTCAAGGGTGATTTCGATGACTTCGTCGTTCTCGGCATGGGCGGCTCGAGCTTGTGTTCCGAGGTCACGCGGCGGTTGTTCGGCGCACGCGCCGGCTACCCGAGGCTGAACGTGCTCGACTCGACCGTTCCGCAGGCGGTGCATGCGCTGGAGACGCGCCTCGACCTGCGCCGGACGCTGTTCATGGTCGCTTCGAAGTCGGGGACGACGACGGAGCCGGCGGTCTTTCATCGCTACTTCTACGATCGCGTGAAGTCGGTCAAAGGCGACAAGGCCGGCGAAAACTTCGTCGCCGTCACCGATCCCGACACGCAGCTCGGCAAGGATGCCAAGGCGGACAACTTCCGCAGGATCTTCATCAACCAGCCCGACATCGGCGGCCGCTATTCGGCGCTCTCGTACTTCGGCATGGTGCCGGCGGCGATCTGCGGCGTCGATGTGGCCACGCTGCTCGATCGCGCCGTTCACGCGGGCCACGTGGCCCAGGTTCCGAGTGTGAAGAAGAACCCCGCGGCGATGCTCGGCACGGTGATCGGAGCGCTGGCGATGCAGGGGCGCGACAAGCTGACGCTCATCACCCCGGCGCCGCTCGATACCCTCGGCCTCTGGATCGAGCAGCTCATCGCCGAGTCGACTGGCAAGGAGGGGAAGGGGGTCCTTCCCGTGGCCGGTGAGCCGATCCTCAATCCCTCCGATTACGGCAACGACCGTCTTTTCGTCTGCGTTCGTATGCGCGGATCGGACATGACGTCGACGCTGAAGGGACTGGCGGGCGCCGGCCACCCGGTGGTCGACCTCGTGCTCGATGAGGCGATCGATATCGGCGAGATTTTCTTCACCTGGGAGTTTGCCACCGCCGTCGCCGGTGCGCTCCTCGGCATCGATGCTTTCGATCAGCCGAATGTGCAGGAGTCGAAGGACAACACCAAGCGTCTGCTGGAAGAGTACAAAGCGAGCGGTACGATGCACACAGACCAGAGTCAGGTGAAGCCTGACGACGCCGGTGCGATCGGTGCGCTTCTCGCCAGCGTGAAGCCGGGCGACTACGTTGCCCTGACCGAATACTTCATGGAGTCGCCGGACCGCGACAAAGCGATCGCCGTCATCCGCGAGACGATCGGCCGTGAACTGCACGTGGTCACGACCACCGGCTACGGCCCGCGGTTTCTCCACTCGACCGGCCAGTTTCACAAGGGCGGACCGCCCACCGGGGTTTTCATGCAGCTCACCGGGGGCGGTCATCAGGACGTGCCGATCCCGAATGAGAAATTCGGGTTCGGCGTGCTTGTGCGCGCGCAGGCGATCGGCGATCTGCAATCGCTGGCCAGCCGGAAGCGCCGCGCCATCAGCGTCGACCTCGGCCAGGACATCGATGCAGGGCTGAGCGCGTTGACGAAGACAGTGAATGAAGCACTGGCAAAGGTGACGAAATGACGCAAGCGCAATTCGGCGTAATCGGTCTGGCCGTTATGGGCGAGAACCTCGCGCTCAACATCGAAGACCACGGCTTTCCCGTTGCAGTCTGGAACCGGGACGGGGCGGTGACGGATCACTTCATGGCCAAACATGCGGGGAAGAAATTCACCGGCACGAAGACGCTCGAAGAGCTGGTGCAGGCCATCGAGCGTCCGCGGCGGATCGTGATGATGATCAAGGCCGGTGCGCCGGTGGACATGACCATCGACAAGCTCGCGCCGCTGCTCGACGAAGGCGATGTCGTCATCGACGGCGGCAACTCCTGGTTCAAAGACACGCAGGAGAGGACGAAGCGGCTCGATGGGAAAAACCTTCACTTCGTCGGCTCCGGCGTTTCCGGAGGCGAAGAGGGAGCACGCTACGGCCCGTCGCTCATGCCCGGCGGCTCGAAGGAGTCGTGGGAGGCCATCAAGCCGGTCTTCGAAGCGATCTCCGCGAAAAGCGACTCGGGGCCGTGCGTGACGCACGTCGGTCCCGACGGCGCGGGCCATTTCGTGAAGATGGTTCACAACGGCATCGAGTACGGCGACATGCAGCTCATCGCCGAGGCCTATGAGATGTTGCGGAGGGGGTTGGGGGCGGACGCGGAGGAGTTGGCGGGCATCTTCGACGAGTGGAACAAAGGCCCGCTCGAATCGTTCCTGATCGAGATCACCGCGCACATCTTCCGCGTCAAAGACCCGGAGAGCGGCGCGCCGCTGGTCGACAAAGTGCTCGACAAGGCGGGACAGAAGGGAACCGGCAAGTGGACGGCGCAGATCGCGCTCGACCTGGCCGTGCCGATCCCGACGATCGCCGCCGCCATCGACGCGCGCGTGCTCTCTTCGATGAAGGACGAGCGCGTGGCCGCATCGAAGGTACTGCAAGGGCCGTCCGGGAAGCCGGACGTCTCCGACCGCAAGCAGTTCATCGCCGACGTACACGACGCGCTCTACGTTTCGAAGATCTGCTCCTATGCGCAGGGGATGGCGTTGATTCAGGCCGGCTCGCGTGAATGGAACTGGTCGATCGACATGCGCGAGATGGCCCGCATCTGGAAGGCCGGCTGCATCATCCGGGCAAAATTCCTCGACTCGATCATGAGCGCCTATGAACGGAAGGCCGATCTGCGGAACCTGCTGCTAGACGATAAGTTCTCGGCCGACGTGCAGCAGTCGCAGTCTGCCTGGCGCCGGACGGTGGCATTCGCGCAGGGGAATGGGATCGCCGTGCCGTCGATGTCCGCGAGTCTCAGCTACTTCGATGCCTATCGCAGCGCCGAGCTGCCGCAGAACCTGACACAAGCCCAGCGCGACTACTTCGGCTCGCACACGTACCAACGGAACGACAAGGGGGCGGATACGCCGTTCGTGCACACGGACTGGATTCACAAATAGCGCTACGCGCGTTGTCTGCGGCTTCGCCGCGTTGTCAGTTGTCTGCGCGCTGCGGCGCGCGTGGTCATTAACCAACGGCTACGAAAGACCGTAGATACTGACCACGCGCCGCAGCGCAGACAACGCGGCAACGCCGCAGACAACGCGCCGAGGGTGAAGGCGCCAGAATGCGCGGCCGCCGCTTCAGTTGTGGGCCGCCCACCCGATCACAAAGCGGCAAGCGTCGTCGCCAAGCGCCGTGCACGTTCGCTCGGTCACATGTACGTCTGTAGCGCCGGATAGCTCCGCGACCCGGCCGTAAAACGCGCGGGAGATGCGGCAGCTTTCTACGGCCGCTGACCTGGGCTCGGTCACGGTGATGGTGCACTCGCAGTCTCGAGAGCTGTCCACTTCCATGTGACCGGGGTCGTTCATATGGGAATGCATCGGAACCATGTTCTTCAGCGTTTTGACCAGATCGTCCCGCCGGAACGACGCGTAGATGTTGGTGAGCTGGTGCTCGGCGGTTTCGGCGCCCATCCGGTCGTAAACCGCTTCATCGCCGTGCGCGGCCACGCGGCAGATCGTCTGCACGAGACGTTCGTAGAGGTCAGACGGATACCAGCGCAGATCCAACACATCGGAGATCACCGGGCGGTCGTCGGTGGACATCGTGTTGATTACCTGGTCGAGCATCTCCTCGCCGTATGCATGTTTCACGAATGCGAGCTTCGAGCTGAGTTTGCTGCCCTTGATCCTGGTCATGAGTTGGTCCGCAATGGCGGCAACCTAGCACATTCTCTCGGATCAGCGACTCGAACGGTCCCGCCACATTGAAAAACGCGGTACCGCGAAGCAGCAAGCCGAGCACGAACTACAGTTGCGGCTTGAACACCTCCGCCGCCTTCTCCTTCAACTTGTCCAGCCATCCGCGGCGGAACCATTTGCGCAGCGTGATCTCCTCGCTGCGTGCCAGGTCGGCGTGGAACATCGTCTCCATCTGCGCGCCGATGCCGTCGTCGTAGATGTTGACGTTGACTTCGTCGTTGAGGCGGAAGCTGCGGTCGTCGAAGTTCGAGGAGCCGATGGTGGTCCAGGCGCCGTCGACCACCATCGTCTTGGCGTGCATCATCGTCGGCTGGTATTCGAAGATGCGGATACCGCGGCGCAGCAGCAGCTCGTAGTGCCAGCGGCTGGCCTGGCGCACGATCGGTACGTCGGCGAATTCGCCCGGCACGATCACGCGGACGTCCACGCCGCGGCGAACCGCGCCTTCCAGCGCGCGGAGCGTATCGGGGTCGGGAACGAAGTAGGCGTTGCTGATATAGATCGACTTGACCGCGCTGACGATGGAGATGATGTAGAGCAGCTTCACCGTCGAGCTTCCCTCCGTCGGCGACGACTTGAGCACCTGCGCCAGGTGCGGTCCCGCGGCCGGGAGAGCGGGGAAGTAATCGAGACCGGTGAGCAGCTCGCCGCGGCTTTTGACCCAGTTGTCCATGAAGGCCGACTGCATCTGCGTGACCACCGGCCCTTCGACGCGGGCCACGGTGTCGCGCCAGTGGTCCTTCGAGTCGGCGTCTCCCAGCCAGTCGTCGGCGATCCCGACGCCTCCGGAGAAGCCGATCTGCCCGTCGACGACGAGCAGCTTGCGGTGGGTGCGGTGATTGAACCGGGAGATCGTGTACCAGCGCAACGGGTGATACCACTCGACGTCGATGCCGTTGCGGGTGAGGAAGTCGATCAGCCACTGACTCATGGTCGCGGAGCCGACGGCGTCGAGGATCACTTTGACCTCCACTCCCCCCCTGGCCCGCTCCGCCAGCGCCTCGGCGAACTGCCGTCCGATCTCGCCGTCCCAATAGATGTAGAACTCGAGGTTGATGGTCCGCTTCGCCGCACGGATGGCCGACAGCATCGACGGGAAAAACTCGATCCCGTTCTTGAGAATCGTGACCAGGTTCCCCTCCGACATCGGCGTGCCGGTCAGCGCGTGCATCGTCTGCAGGAAGGCGAAGTCATGCACGCCGAACTGGTGCTTCATGTGGTAGCGCATCGGCAGGCGCCGGCGGATCATCGGCAGCGGCGCCCGGTGCGGGTAGCGAGGCGATTTCTTCTTGCGGAACATCAGCGCTTCGACGTGACCCAAACGATCGCCGCAAAGAGCGCGGCCAGGACCAGGAACGAAAACCCGAGCAGGACGGCCAGGATGGCGACGGCGGCGAGGGCGATGGACCCGAAAGAGCGCGGAGGACGGGTGCGGTCGCGATGGAGGATGAGGGCGTTGAGGTTGATGATGTTTTCTTCGAAGAGCCAGTCGAAGATCGTGCCGGCGATGGGAACCGACCCGAGGGTCATGTCGAGCAGGACGTAGAACACCATGCGCAAGATGCGAAACATCGGCACGCGATGGCGCATCGCCCCGACGATGATCCAGGCCGATAGCAGCCCGCCGATGACCTCCCCGACACCGGGGATGAGACTGAGTCCCGCATCGAGCCCCACCCGTTTCTTCGTCCCCGGAATGCGGACGGCCTCGTCCATCAGATAGGCGAACTTCCGCAACGTGACGAGATCGGGAGGAAGTTTCTCGTCAGGCTCGATGACTTCGGGGATGAAAAACTTAGGCATGCTCGACGGTAATGCAAGAATCGTCCGATTTGTCATCCTGACGGTGAGCGAAGCGAGCCTGTCAGGATCTCCGGTGGCACCGCGAGGTCCACTTGCCTTCATCCTGACGGTGAGCGAAGCGAGCCTGTCAG
>JADGNY010000028.1 GCA_017883235.1 Thermoanaerobaculia bacterium
GGGTCCTTCGGCGTCCTTCGCCGCGACGTTTGATTTGAGCAATCACCAACACCACGGGCGCGGCTCCGGCAGCCTCAGGATGACAGTGAATTGAGAGGCACTTAACCCCGGACTTCAATCTTGACACGACCCTAGCGGTGTTGTTCAACGTCCCGAAGCGACCGCCTCGCCCCTTCCCCCCGCCAGCCACCGCCGTTGCTGGGTTTTTGGCGGATGGGCCCGCCGCAAGCCGCGACGTAAATTTTCAGAGGCAGTTGGCGGGGCTCTTGTGTACTCTTCGCACCGAAGGAGGGTTCCCGCCCATGCCCGCTCCCGTCATCGTTCCACGGGACAAGTCTCTCGATCAGGTGCTCAGCACCGATCAGGTTTACATGCTCATCATCGGTTCGAGCCGGCGCGCAAGCGAGCTGGCGGAACTGGCAAGCGAGGTCAGTGACCGCGTCAAGTCCGGTGAAGCCACGACCCGCTGTACCGTTCAGGTCACGCGCGACGACGCCATCGGACCCGCGCTGCGGCAGGAGATCGGCGAGACACCCGATCCGACAATCGTCACCCTGAAGCGAGACGGGACCGTTGTCCGCGCCGTCGTCGACGACGGCGACATCGAACGCATCGATCTGGAAGATATGTTCGCCGAAGCGGCAGTATGAACCCCGAGGCCGGCGAGCCTATCCATGACCAGCGTGGCGATAGACTTTCGGCAACCACCCGATGATCACCTATCTAAAAGTCCGCAACCTCGCCATCGTCGAGGAATTCGCCATCGAACCGGGGCCCGGGCTGAACGTTTTGACGGGCGAGACGGGGGCGGGGAAATCGCTGCTCATCGACTCGCTCGAATTTCTTCGCGGGGCGCGCGGGTCGACGGAGATGATCCGCGCCGGCGCGGACAAAATGACGGTCGAGGCGGTGTTCGAGCTGCCGCGGGAGACGCATGATGCACTCGAGGAGATAGGCGTCGACGCCGGCGAGTCGGAAGTCATCGTCAAGCGCGAGATCGCCGTCAGCGGGCGTGGGCGCGTTCTCATCAACGGCTCGCCGCTCTCCGTACGCGATCTCGGCGGGGTCATGGATGCATTCCTCGAGATTCACGGCCAGCATGAGTCGCACGGGCGGGTGGCCGGGCAGGGGTATCGCGAGCTCCTCGATGACTACGGCGGTCACGCCACACTCCTGGCGGCAACAGCCGGGACCCACGCGTCCTGGCGCGAAGCCGCGGAGCAATTGCGCGAGCTGACCGGCGCGCAGCGCGACCGCACGCTGCGGCTCGACCTGCTTCGGTATCAGATCGACGAGATCTCCGCGGCCACCGTCGATCCGGCGGAAGAGGAAACGCTGCGGGCCGAGCGAAGCATGCTGGCCAACGCCCGGCAGCTCGCCGAGGCCAGCAGCGGCGCGTTCGCGCTCGTCGATGACGACGAAGACTCCGCACTGGCCCAGCTCGCGCGCGCGCTTCACCTCGTCCAGCCGCTCGCCGGCGAGATCGCGGACATTGCCACGATCACCGCCGAGATCGAAGACGCCATCTATCGTCTCCAGGAGACGTCGCGAGGGCTGTCCCGTCTCTCGGATTCGGTGCGCCACGATCCGGCCCGGCTCGAAGAGGTCGAGGATCGCCTCGTTACGATCGAGCGGCTAAAGAAAAAATATGGCGGCTCGGTCGAGGCTGTGCTTACCCACCTCAGCACCATTCAGGACGAGTTCGAGCGGCTCAGCGACTACGAAACGAACGTCGACAAACTGCAGCGGATCGAAGAGCAGCGCTTCGCGGCCTGGCGGAGCGCCGCCCAGGCTCTTTCGGCCGCGCGGAAGAAGGCGGCGAAGAAATTCGAGAGCGCCATCCAGTCGGAGCTCAACGATCTGGCCATGGAGCGGACGACGGTCAAGGTCGTCGTCGACGCCGCCGACCCGACGCGCGAGCATGCCGCGGCACACGGCATCGACCGCATCGAGATCCTCATCGCTCCGAACCGTGGCGAGGAGCCGAAGCCGATGCAGCGGATCGCCTCGGGCGGCGAGCTTTCCCGCATCCAGCTCGCCATCGCCGCGGCGCTGTTCAAGGCCTCACAGCACGCCGCGGCGGCAACGCTGGTATTCGACGAGATCGACGCCGGCATCGGCGGCCGCGTCGCCGAGGTCGTCGGCAGGAAGCTGCAGGAGCTTGCCGTGGGGAATCAGGTCATCTGCGTCACCCACCTTCCGCAGATCGCCAGCTTCGGAGCGACCCACTTCTTCGTCTGGAAAGAAGACGCCGCGGGCCACACGCGCGCGCGCATCCGCCGCCTCGACAGCGACGAAGAGCGTGTCAACGAGGTGGCCCGCATGCTCGGCGGCGAATCGATCCCGGCCTCCGCGGTGCTGCACGCGCGCGAACTGCTTGACGGCGCGCGCGGGCGGACGGCGAAGGCACGGCGATGAAACGCTGGCACGTCGACGGCGATCCATCCGACGGCGTGCTCGACGCGCTGGCGGACGTGCTGCGAGCAGGTGGCGTCGCTCTGCTTCCCACCGATACGATCTACGGCCTGCACGCCATGGCCACGGATCAGCAGGCCGTCGGACGTATTCGGGCCTTGAAGGGCCGCGGCGACGACAAGCCGTTCGTCATCATCGCTTCGTCGGTCGAACAGCTTCGCGACCTCGGCGCCGTCATTCCCGAACAGTTGTCCGGTATCTGGCCCGCGCCCCTGACTGCGATTCTTGCCTCGGATGAGGCGACCATCGCCGCGCGTATTCCTGATCTCGGATGGTTGCGTGCTCTCCTCGATCGCACCGGACCACTCGTTTCGACGAGCGCAAACCGGAGCGGCGAACCGTCCGTAGCCAACCCCGATTTGCTCTCACGCGACCTGCAAAATGGACTCGACGCGCTGCTCGATCAAGGTCCCCGCGAAGGGAAACCGTCGACAATCGTGGACTTTACCGGCGCTGAGCCCCGGCTCATCCGGGAAGGCGATCCCGCGTTTTCACAGTTTCTGCGGAAAACCCTGCGGAAAGCCCTGTGAAAAACTGCGAAAGACCGCACAAATGCGGGCATTCCGAGCGCTTTGCACAACTCCGTGGGCGTATTGAGCTAAGTGTTGCAGGAACAAGGCGTTAACCAAAATCAGACACATCCCTTGCAGCGTTTTTTGTGCAATTGCCCAAGACGGTTTGCAGTTTCCACATGCAGCTTGACAAGTGAGCATCGTTTTCGTGCCGTTCACCGAACCGTTGCAAGTGACGGAACGCCGTGGGTTTACGGCTGCGTCAACATTCAAAATGTGTTCTCTTTTATACAGTCTTTGACTCCGGCGGCTGGTTTTCCGTAAACGGCATCACGACATGAATCCAGCGTTTAGGCGTACCATCAAAAAAGACACCTCATGAGACGTTCCATCGTGACGGCGATCTCTCTGCTCCTCGTCGCCGCGGCATCGCTCGCTGAGGTTTCGGGCGAACGGCCGATCTCCGAGCCGGCGTATGGCACTCCCCCCGGACAGCGGTACGGCACCGCCGCCGCGTCGGACGGACGCGACTTCCTGGTGGCGTGGGTGGACGCGCAACGCAACAACGCGAACCCCAGCCGGATCTACGCGGCTCGCATGAACGCCGCCGGCGACATTCTCGATCCCCTCGGCATCCGCCTTCCGACCATTTCCGGTGTGTCCTACCAGGTCGACGTCGTCTTCCTCGGCGACGCCTATCTCATCTATTGGAACGAGCCCTCGACGATCTCGACTGACCGGCCCATGATCGTCGGAGTGCGCATCAGCCGCGACGGCATCCTTCTCGATTCCACGCCGCGCGTGTTTGTCGATAGCGCGAGAGTCAACGTGCACGGCGCGGCCAGCAACGGCAACCGCACCGTCATCGTGTTCGGCGATTCGATGATCGTACTGGACCGGAACGCCAACGTCGTCGACGGCCCGAAGGCGGTGTTGCCCGGCAACACCGGAGCGATCGCTTCGATGGTGGCCTCGAACGGAAACAACTTTCTCGTGGTCTGGGAGCAGGGGACAGCAATCCTTTCGACCCGGCTCGACGCGAACGGCGTGGGCTCGTCTTCCGCGATGGCGGTAACGACCTCTCCGTTTTCGCAGCCGGTCCTCGATCTTGCCTCCGATGGCGAAAGCTACGTGACCATCATCAGAGAGGGATTCGCAGTCGTCGCGCAACACATCGGCGCGGGCGGCGAACTTCTGGAGAAATCGCCCGTGCCATTGCAGCAGGCCATTCCCGGCTTTGCATTTACGGGAGGCTCCTATCAGCTCATGGACGGCGACCCTGTACAGCACACGATCGGCGTCCGGAGGCTGGACCGCACCGGGCAACCGGTCGGATCGTATGCCGCCATCGCCAGCGGCCAGAGCTTCGGCGCCGGCGCGACGCTGGCCTCCAACGGATCCGATGCCGGCTTCTTCTGGACTGAATGGACCAACGCGACGCAATCGTTCTCCGGCGTCGTCGTCAACGGCCAATCGCTCATGCCCTCGAAAACAACACCGGTCACACGCAGCGCCAAGTATCAGGCCGCGCCCAACGGGGCGACGAGCGGCCGCAATCACGCGGTTGTCTGGAATGAGGACGACGGCCTCTACGCCGGCCGCATCACGCTCGACGGACAGTTGCTCGACGGCCGCGGAATCCGTGTGGCGGGCCGGGCCGCTTCGGAGCCGCGCATCGCCTACGACGGGACGAGCTACGTCATCGCCTGGATCGACCAGATATCGACAGCCCCGCCGGTTGCCAACGTGAAGATCGCGCGCCTGTCGCCGGACAACGGCGCCTTGCTCGACCCATCCGGCATCGTCGTCTCTTCGGGCCAATGCGCCCGAGGTGTTTCGCTCGCGTCAGGATCGTCGTCGACGTTGGTGGCGTGGTCGGATTGCACGCAAATCCTTGCCGCCACGGCCGACCGCGACGGAACAATCGGGATGCCGGTCAAGGCCAGTCCCACGGAGACGACGAACACGGGCAGCGTCTCGGCGGCATGGAACGGCCTGGAGTGGCTGGTGGCGTGGGAAGACCTCATCCCCTCGACCACCATCTTCATCGATCCGGGTCAGGCCTACGACATCGTGATCAAGGCCGCGCGTCTCTCGCCGTCGCTCATGTTGCTCGACTCCAGACCAATCGCTGTTTCCGATACGCGCCAGGACAGCCGGCCGATCGTGGCATCGAACGGCGACGGCTTTCTGGTCGTCTGGTTGCGCTACCAGAACTCCCCTCCCTATTACCTCGGTCCGTCTTTCGTGGTCGCGCAGCGGATTTCGTCCGACGGCTCCCTGCTGGCGCAGGCCAGCGGCATCCGCCTGGCCAATGGAGTCGCAAAGAGCGTCGCCTGGGACGGCCTGCAGTACGACGTGGCCCTGGCGTCGCACGTGTACAGCGGGAACGCGACGCCGTACGACCTCTTCATCACGCACGTCGCGCCGAACGGGCCGATTGAAAGCCTGACGCCGCTCGCGGTCACTTCGAACACCACCGATCCGTACGCGTCGCTGATCGTCACAGGCATGGGCCGCGTCACGACCGTCTATACGCGCGTAGGCTCCGAAGCGCAGTATGGTGACGTCGAGCGCGCGTTCGTAAGCGTCCCGCACGCGATTCGGGGACGAGCGTCGCGTTGACAGGAGGCACCACGGCCCGTATCGCATCAAGCATTGCATTCCTTCTGACGATCATCGCGTCCGCGGCCTTCGCGCAGATCGCCGGTGAGCGGCCGGTCTCGGCGCCGGTCTTCTACGCGCCCGTCTCTTCCTCGGGATCACCTGCAGTCGCCTCTGACGGCACTTCCTTTCTCGCCGTCTGGTGCGATGGCCGCGATGGCGGCGATATCAACCGTACGCAGGGTGATCTATACGCGTCACGCATCGACAGCGACGGGACGATCCTCGATCCCCTCGGCATCTTCGTCGCCTCGGCGAACGGCCCGCTGGGCGTCGCCTGGAACGGCGACGCATACGTCATCATCTGGAGCACGTTCAGTCCGTACGCCGTCATGGCGGCACGCATCGCACCGGACGGGCGGATCGTCGATCCACCCCACGTCGTCGTGCCGGGCGCTTTTCTGATCAGCGATAAACATACGATCGCGTCAAACGGAAATGTCACCGTGGTAAGTACGAACGGCGGCTACTCCGTCCTCGACAAGGATCTCCACGTCATCGACTCCGGCACGCGAAGCTCGAATTTCTCCCCTAACGGCTCCAGCGTCTACTCCAACGGCTCCGGGGGATTCATCCTCCTCACGGGCAATGGCAGTCTGCGGCTCGATGGATCAGGCCATCCCACGGCCAACGGCCTTCAACCCAGCTCGATCGGAGGAGTGATTGCCTGCCACGGCAATGAGTGCCTCCAGGTCTTCGACATCGGAATCGGGTCCAACCTCAATGCCGCGTCGTACGATCCGACCACGGGGTCACACAGTCCGGCGGTCGGGCTCCCGATTCCGAGCGGATACAGTTACTACGACGTCGTCGCTACGGCGGATGGGTATCTCCTCTTCTCGGGCGCGGGCCTCGTGCAGCGCTTCGATGGTCAGCACAATCCGCTAGGACCACCTACTTCGCTGAGCTGGCCGGGAAGCGCAGGCGTTGCCGCCGCCTCCAACGGACACAACACCGTAGTCCTTCGGTCGACGAATCCCGTCTCGATCGCCCTCGTGACACCTGCGTCGGCGGGAGACCTGCGCAATGTAGCCAGCAGCGGCAACGCGCAGCGCTACCCAGCCATCGCCACCGACGGATCGACCTATCTGGTGGCGTGGGAGGAGAACGACGGCATTTACGCCGGACGCCTGTCACTCGACGGGACCGCCCTCGACGGCCGAGGACGGCGGATCACCACAGCCACAGGCGCGCCGGCGGTGGCCTACGACGGTGCGTCGTATTTCGTATCCGTTGGAGACGGTTCGCAGACGACCATGGTCCGTATCGATCCGTCGAACGGCGCCACACTGGCGACACGGACGATCTGTGGTGACGCGATGCATATCGCCGGCAACGGCACGACACACATCGCGGTCTGGGATAACTGCGGCGGAACCGCCGCGGCATTCATCGACGCGAACGGTGCGCCCGCGTCGACCCCGGTCTCACCTCCTCCTGCCATCACCTGGAGGCCGCAAGTACATCCGGCGGTTGCGTGGAACGGAACAGAGTGGCTTATGACATGGGAAGAGGAAATCGACACCTGTGGCGGGATATCACCACCGAACTGCCCGGCAGCGATGGTGACGATTCGCGGCGTGCGCCTCTCCGCGGCACTGACACTGATCGATACAATGCCGATCACAATCAGCGAGAGAAGTGTCCCCGGTTCGTCGCGTCTCGCCTCGGACGGTCATGACTTTCTCGCTGTTTGGTCTTCCGACTCTGTTCACGACAGACGCATTTCCGCATCCGGCGAAGTCTTCGACGATCAGGCGCTTTTTGCCGGCACCGCGCAGGACGTCATCTGGGACGGTGTCCAATACGACCTCGCATTCACCACGTCCAAGCCGTTTTTCACGCCCTCGCCGGCCGATCTCGCGGTCGCACATCTCCGCCCGTCCGGCCAGGTGTTCGAAACGTTCCTCATCAGCGCCACCACGGACGACAAACGAAACCCAGCCCTCGTCTCACTCGGGAACGGCCGCGTCGTTGCCGCCTACACACGCCTCGGCCACGAGTCGCTGTACGGGGGCGTGCCGCGCGCCTTCGTCACCACGCCCCGCCCCGCGCGCGGGCGGGCGGCGCGATAAAAAGAGCGCGAAAACAGGCTAGCCGCAATGGCGGCCGGCGGCGGTTTTCCGGAGCGCTGGCGTCTCGCCGGCTGGCCCGGCGCGCGTCCCGCCGCCGGGGTTACCGCAAATGTCTGGAGTCTTGCCGGGCGGGCGGCGGTGGTTTCCGGAGCGCTGGTGTCTCGCCCCCCGAACCAGCAAGACTCCCAACATTCGCGGGTAACCCGGCGGCGGGACGCACGCCGGGCCAGCCGGCGAGACGCCAGCGCTCCGACCGTAAACCGCTTAAGTTCAGGCCATTGGGGCTAGCGCGCATTTCTCACACGCTGAGTGGAGTCGCCGGCACCCTGTTACCTCGTAAGCCTTCTCCCGACGCGCGGCTGCGCCGCTGGGCACAGACAAGAGTGTCTGTGCCACATTGGCCCTCGGTATTTGCAGGAGAGTGGAGTCTTGCGGGACCAAATGTGGCACAGACACTCTTGTCTGTGCCCGAGCCGGAGCCGCCGCTGCGGACTTGCAGCTTGCCGTCGATTCCACGCGTCGTGTGAGAAATGCGAGCTAGAATCGGGTTGCCATGACCACCACAGTCGAGCCCCAAACACAGCCCAAACCGAGCGAGGCCGCGGCGCCTCAACGCCAGTTCGTCAACTTCATGTTCTTCAAAGCCGACCGCGCCCTGCGGCGTGAGAGCGCCGAGGTGAAGGCGGAGGCCAAACGCGAATTCGCGGAGATCGTCCGCCGCCACACCGGACCGATGATGATCCTCCCGTACTCGACCGTCGGCATCAAGCCGAATACCGATTTCATGCTCTGGCGCATCGGCTACGACCTCGATCCCTTCCAGCAGCTCGCCGCCGACATCAACAAGTCGATCCTCGGCCGCTACCTCGACATCCCGGTGTCGTACTTCTCGATGACCAAGCACTCGCAGTACGTCGACGAGCACGTGCACGAGGGGCAGGAAGGCCGCCGCCTGCGCATCGTCCCCGGCAAGAAGCCGTTCCTCTTCGTCTATCCGTTCGTGAAGACGCGCGACTGGTACCTGCTCGCCGGCAGCGAGCGCCAGCGGATCATGAACGAGCACATCGCCATCGGCCACAAGTACCCGCGGGTGAAGATCAATACCACCTACTCCTTCGGCCTCGACGATCAGGATTTCGTGGTCGCCTTCGAAGCCGACTCCGCCGCCGAGTTCCTCGACCTGGTGCAGGAGCTCCGCGAGACGGAGTCGTCCAAGTACACCCTGCGCGACACGCCGATGTACACCTGTAGACGGTCGACCATCGAAGAGATCGTCGATTCGCTGGCGTAGCTGCGTTGCGTGGCAGTCGTGGCGCACGTTCGTCACCAGCTTGCAGCGTTACGTGGCGGTCGTGACTCACGTTCGTTACCAGCTTGCTGCGTTGCGTGGCGGTCGTGACTCACGTTCGTTACCAGCTTGCTGCGTTGCGTGGAGGTCGTGACTCACGTTCGTCACCAGCTTGCAGCGTTGCCTCGCTGACGTGACGCAGTACGCCACCAGCTTGCAGCGTTGCCTCGCTGTCGTGACTCACGTCCGTCACCAGCTTGCGGCGTTGCCTCGCTGTCGTGAGTCAAGTCCGTCACCAGCTTGCAGCGTTGCGTCGCAGTCGTGAGGCAATGCCTCAAAAGCGCGCTGCGTTGCCTCGAGGATGAGACGGTTGTGCCTCAAGAGCGCGCTGCGTTGCCTCGAGGATGAGACGGGTGTGCCTCAAAAGAGCGCTGCGTTGCCTAGAGGATGAGACGGGTGTGCCTCAAAAGAGCGCTGCGTTGCCTCGAAGACGAGACGGTTGTGCCTCAAGAGCGCGCTGCGTTGCCTCGAGGATGAGACGGGTGTGCCTCAAAAGAGCGCTGCGTTGCCTCGCGGACGAGACGGGTGTGCGTCAAAAGAGCGCTGCGTTGCGTCGAGGTCGGGACGAAGGTGCGTCAAAAGCGGGCAGCGTTGCGTCGAGGTCGCGACGCACTGCGTCAAAAGCGGGCAGCGTTGCCTCGAAGTCGGGACTATGCGATGCGAATCCTCCGCCGGTTGGCTCACCGCTGCCGCACGACGACCCCGCCCTTCATCACGAACACAACCCTCTCCAACGCCTTGACATCCTTCAGCGGATCGCCGTCGATGGCGATGACGTCGGCGAGCTTCCCCGATTCGAGCACGCCGGCATCGACGCCGAGGAGTGACGCGGCGTTCGTCGTCGCCGTCTGGAGAGCCTGCAGCGGCGTGAGGCCGGCGGTGACGAGGGCCGAAAACTCGCGGGTGGTGAACTTCGGCTCGTCGTCAAGCCCGAACGCGATCTTGACGTGATGTCTCAACGCGCGCTCGAAGGCCGGCTGTTGATAGCGGAGGATGGCCTTCCCCTTCTCAAGCATGATCGGTTCCTGGCCCGACGTCAGGCCCATCTCGACGCCGCGCTGAAATGTCTCCAGAGTCGGGACGAGCCAGGTTCCGCGCTCGGCCATCAGTTGCGCCGTTTCCTCATCGAGCACGGTCCCGTGCTCGATCGAGTCGACGCCGGCGCGGACCGCCGCGGCGATGCCGGCCGTCCCTTCCGCGTGCGCCATGACCTTGCGGCCGGCGCGATGCGCGACCTCGACGGCCGCCTTCATCTGCTCGTCGCTCAGCTCCTGCACGTTGTAGTTACTCAACGTATCCAACACGCCGCCGGTAGCCATCAGCTTGATCCAGTCGACGCCGTTGCGAAGGTCGTGGCGAACGGCGACGCGTACCTCGTCCGGCGTGTCGGCGATGTTGGGAAACTTGACCATGGGGACGTCCGCCGCCAGCGGGTTGAGATCGGCGTGCCCTCCGGTGACGGAGATCGGAATCCCCGCCGCGAAGACGCGTGGTCCGGCGAACTTCCCTCGGGCAAACGCATTCCGCAGAGCGATCGTGTCGTACGCGGGATCGGTCGTGCCGGCATCGCGCACGGTGGTGAAACCGCGCTGGAGGTAGGTCTGCGCGTTCTGCAATCCGTCGAGTGTCTTCTCCGCGGAGGAGCGCCTCAGGTTGCTGGTGGCCGAAAAGTCATTCCAGTCAGCCTCGAGATGAACATGGCAATCGATGAGACCCGGCAGCACCGTGGCATCGCCAAGCTCGATGACGCGCACGCCGCCGGGCGCGCTCCTGTCGATCGAAACGATCCGGTCGCCGCGCACGACGACGTATCCCTCCGTCGCCGTCCCGCCGCGGACATCGAGCACGCGGCGCGAGTGGATGGCAACGGATGCCTGTTCTTGAGCTAAGACTCCGGCCGCGATGAGCAAGGAAATGAAGATGGCGCTGGCTATGGATCGCATCGGTCCTCCCGTTTACCATGTTGAGTCGAATGACAAAGATAGCTCGCTTCCTGCCGCGGATTGCGTTCATCGTTTTTCTCTCCGCCAGCGCTCTCCAGGCGCAGCAGCCGTTCCAGCGCGGGACCGAGGTCAAGCCCGAGCAGCCGCTCGCCGGCGAGACGCAGGCGCTCTGGAACATCTACGAACGCGCCGTAATCGACTCCGCCGTCTACCAGCGCTGGAACGTCCGCCCCCTCCGCCCGATCACCCCGGACGAGCACGGTCAGGTGCTCGTGGCGATGGTCACGTCGAAGGACGGCAAAGTAGGAGACTCGCTCACCGCCGGCACGTACGGGATGTGGGTGACCGGCGTCCCCGAGGTGCAGACCCTCTGCCGCGCCTTCCACGGCGACGTGGCGATGCAGTTGCGCGAATTGCTCGGCCTCCCGCCGGACGCCGACGTGCCGCGGGTGCTCGTGCTCAAGGTGGCAGTCTCCGACCTGTTCCGCCCCGCGCCCGACGACAACACGAACACACCGCTCCCGTGCAAGCCTCAACCCGATGCCTCAACCCCCACCGACTGCGGCAACGCCTTCCCCTCGACGACGACCCCCTCCCACTATCAATGGATGGCCGTCGAGACCCTCTACCTCCACGCCATCCCCAACGGCTACCCCTGGACGCACCTCGGCTACACGTACAACTGGACTCCGGGCGCGGATCGGTATGGGGCCTCGGAGTACGTGATTCGGGCGAACGCGAAAGGGGTGATTGTGGAGAACGTGCCGACGGTGAAGTACTGCGGGCAGCCGTAGACGACTACAAACGCCTGACGCTCGGTGAGCAAGAGTACACGGAAATACGTTTGCACTCGCTGCCAGCTAGACAGTACTCACGTCATCCTGAGGCTGATCCCGCGCAGACTTGCAGGCCAAAAACTGTTAGATTCCATTAGGCTAGATGTCTTCCCGTATCGAAGCAAAGCGATCCTTCAGCTCATCGGCTTCGGTAAGAATCCCAAGAGGGTCGTAGATAACCGGAACTGGCGTCCCTGTCGTATCTGTGGGCGGAATTGGCTTGGTCGGATCAACAATAGGCGAACCGCTGCGAGGTAAGCCGCTGCTATTTTGCGACGCTGCCCAGTTCAACAAAGCTACGCTGATACCTGTGGCAACGGCTCCTGCTATGACTGCGCCTTTTGTGTCTGTGATGTGATTCGCTAAGCAAGCGCTACCTACTCCCGCGAGGCCGGCGACAACCGCTCGCGTCACGCTAGGAAGCCACCGCTTCATGAGCTCGTAAATTCGATTCATCCCGTATGTGATATCCCCGAGATCACGATCACGACCAAAAACCCTTCGATGGCACCGCCGAGCACGCCCTCGACGCAGCGATGCAGCATTTCCTTAACGATAGCTTCGTCTTGGCGTCTTGCAACCCAATCTATGAGTGCGGCAAGTGCTAGACCGATGAGTGGTGCTATCGCTGCCGCTACGGCCGCATGCTTGAAGGCATCTGATAACGGATATTGATGCATTCCTGTCTCTGTTGAGGAGTGTCCGGCGATGAAAAATCCCTACCCCTAATCATGGAAGTTCGCCGCGGAAAGAGTCGGAGCCAAACCTCCAGCCGTGGTTTCGCTGTAGCCTCACTCTGGAGTAATGTACGCCCCCGTGATCCCCCCATCGACGACGAACGACGTCCCCGTGATGAACGACGACTCATCGCTGGCCAGGAACAGCGCCGCGTTGGCCATCTCCTCAGGACGTCCGAAGCGGCCCATGGGGATGTGGACGAGCCGGCGGTTGCGGCGGGCGGGGTCGGCGAGGAGCTCGGCGAGGAGCGGGGTCTCGACGGGGCCGGGGCAGAGGGAGTTGGCGCGGATGTTTTTGCGCGCGAACTCAACCGCGATCTCGCGCGTCATCGCCAGCACGCCCCCTTTGCTGGCGGTGTAGGCGATCTGGGGGACGGCGGCGCCCATGATGGCGACGAAGGAGGCGGTGTTGATGATCGAGCCGCCGCCGGCGCGGAGGAGGGCGGGGATGGCGTACTGGCATCCAAGGAAGACCCCTTTGAGATTGACGTCGATCACCATGTCCCAGATGGCTTCGGTGGTGGTGGTGACCGATTCGTCGTCCGGATGAAAGATGCCGGCGTTGTTGAAGATAACATCCAGCCGGCCGAAGCTTTCCTCGGCGAACTTAACCATCCCCTCGGCGCCGGAGGCTTTCGACACGTCGGCGGCAAAGGCGCGGGCGTTCGGGCCGATCTCGTGGGCCGTCGCCTCGGCGGTCTCTTTCTTCAAGTCGACGACGACGACCTTGGCCCCTTCTTTCGCGAAGAGGAGACAGGAGGCTTTGCCGATGCCGGAGCCGCCGCCGGTGATGAGGGCTACTTTGTTCTTCAGTCGCAAGTTGTCTATCTCCTGTGACCGGCGGCGAGACGCCGCCGGGCCAGCCGCCGAGACGGCGGCGCTCCGTTGTTCAGGCCATCTCAAAGTACCGCCGCCGCTCCCAGTCGGTGACGACGGCGTCGAATTTCCGTTGTTCGGTGCGGAAGAAGTGGAGGTAGTGATCGACGACGTTTTCGCCGAAGACTTCGCGTGCGAAGGCACTCTCGGCCAGCGCGGCGATCGATTCGTTGAGCGAGTGGGGCATGTGCGGCAGGTCGGACGCTGCTTTGTAGACGTCGCCCTCGAACGCGGGAGGCGGCTCGATGTGACGGGCGACGCCGTCCAGTCCGGCGGCGATGGCGGCGGCGAAGGCGAGGTAGACGTTCGCGTCGGCGCCGGGTGCGCGGCACTCGATGCGCAGTGACGGGCCGCTGCCGACGATTCGGAAGCCGGCGGTACGGTTGTCGAAGCTCCAGGCGATGCCGGTCGGCGCGAACGAGCCGGCCACGTAGCGCTTGTACGAGGAGGGATACGGCGCGAAGAAGGCAAACAGCTCGCGGATGTGCTTCATCCATCCGCCGAGAAACCAGCGGAACGTCGGCGAGCAGTGGATCGTGCCGAGGGCGTCGTCGCCGGCAAACCTGGGGGCCTTCCCCGTTTCGTCCCACAACGACATGTGGATGTGACACGACGAACCGGCGTAACGCTCGTCCCACTTGGCCATGAAGGTGATGGCGTGTCCCTGCTGCCAGGCGATCTCCTTGGCGGCGTGCTTGTAGATCGAGTGGCGGTCGGCCATTTCCAGCGCATCGGCGTAACGGAGCCCGATCTCCTGCTGCCCCGGCCCCCACTCCCCCTTCGACGACTCGACAGGCACGCCGGAGCGCTCCATGTGCGAACGAATGGCACCGATGAGATGCTCTTCCTTCGTCCCTTGCAGGATGTGGTAATCCTCGATGACGCGTCCGATCGGCGTCGGATTGATGAAGCCCTTCTCCGCTACCGCCTCATAAGAATCCTTGAAGACGTAAAGCTCCAGTTCCGAGGCCGCCATCGTGGTGAAGCCCATGGCCGCGGCGCGGGCAATCTGGCGGCGCAGCATGCTGCGCGGTGCCACCGGCACCATCTCGTGCTCGTGCTCCTGGTAGACGTCGCACAGCACGAGCGCCGTCTTCGGCAGCCACGAAGCCACGCGCAGCGTCTCGAAATCGGGGATCGGCCGGAAGTCGCCGTAGCCCTTCGCCCACGAGGTGAAAGCGTAGCCGGGCACGGGATCCATCTCCATGTCACAGGCCAGCAGGTAATCGCAGGCGTGCATCCCGTGCGGGATCACCTCATCGACGAAGAACCGGCCGACGAGCCGTTTGCCGACCAGCCGTCCATACATGTCGGGAAACGCCGTGATGACGGTATCGATCTCGTCGTCGGCGACGAGGCGTTTGAGGGTGTCGATGTCGATGCGTCCGTGCATGTTTGTTCTCGCGGGGGTCGGTTGTCGGGAGTCGGGGGTCGGAGCGAATGCCAGCGGCTTTTCTCCGACCCCCGACTCCCGACCCCCGATCAGCTTACGTCCACATACACCGTCTTCCACTCCGTATACGCATCGAGCGCGGCGAGACCGAGCTCGCGTCCGATGCCGCTTTGTTTTACGCCGCCGAAGGGCGCTTCGAGATGCACGCTGCTGCCGGAGTTGATGGAGATGTTGCCGGTCTCGAAGGCGCGGGCGACGCGTAATGCGCGGCCGATGTCGCGCGTCCAGATCGAGCCGGAGAGGCCATACAGCGAATCGTTGGCCATCTGCACGGCATCGTCCTCGGAATCGAAGGGCATCACCGCCACCACCGGGCCGAAAATCTCCTCGCGTGCGATGGTCATCTCCGGGGTCACGTCGACGAAGATCGTCGGATCGAGATAGGTGCCGGCTCCTTCGCGCGAATGGCCACCGGCCGCGAGCGTCGCCCCTTCCGATATTCCGGTGTCGATGTACGACTGGACGCGCGTCCGATGCGCCGCCGTCACCAGCGGCCCCATCTCCGTCTCAGCCGCGAGTGGATCGCCGACGTTCACCTTTTCGAATGCCTCGACAAGCGCCTTCGCGAATCGGTCGTAGATCGATCGCTGCACGAGTACGCGGCTGCGCGCACAGCAATCCTGGCCGGCGTTGCCGAGCGACGAGGAGACCGCGGAGGCAACCGCGTTATCGAAATCACAATCGTCGAAGATGAGATTGGCCGATTTGCCGCCGAGCTCGAGGCTCACGCGCTTGATGTCGCGCGATCCCATCTCCATGACCTTCCTGCCGACCTCCGTCGATCCGGTGAAGGCCAGCTTGCGGACCAGCGGGTGCGTGAGGATGGCCTCGCCGGCGACGGATCCCGGGCCGGTGACGACGGTGAAGACCCCCTCGGGCAAGCCCGCTTCGAGCGCCAGCTCGCCGAGCCGGATGGCGGTGAGCGGCGTCTGTTCTGCTGGTTTAAGAACCACCGTGTTCCCCATCGCCAGCGCCGGGGCCGACTTCCACGCCGTGATGGCGATCGGGAAGTTCCACGGCACGATGATCCCGCAGACGCCGACCGGCTCGCGAAAGGTCAGCAGCACGCCCGGCGCCGCGCCGGGGATGGTCTGCCCGCCGATCTTGTTCGTCGTGCCGGCGTAATACTCGAAACAGTTCGCCGCCAGCTCCACTTCGTCGCGCGAATCGCGGATCGGTTTCCCGACGTTGCGCGATTCCAGCGTCGCCAATTCGTCCGCGTTGTCGTGAATGAGCTGCGAGAGCCGCATCAGCATCCGCCCGCGGCTTCTCGTGTTGACCGCTCGCCATACCGGAAACGCCCCCGCCGCGCGCCGCACCGCGCGATCGACATCCTCGGCGGTGGCTCGCGAAACGGAGCCGAGCGTCTCTCCTGTCGCCGGCTCGATCAGCTCGAAATCGGACACGTGAGAAGGGTAGTGCAAGAAGCAGGCTCAGGGGGCGGGGTTGCGGGGTTTCGAGGTCTCGCGGTGCTGGCTTGCGAAGTCTGAGGCGTTGTTCGACGGCAGCGAGACCCCGAGACCGCAATTCCCCATCCTACGGCCCGGTTACTGCATATATTCCAGCAGTACTCTCTCCCACATCGACTGCTCGCGCCTTGCGATCGCGTCCGGTTGGAACAAACCAGGAGGCGATGCATGCCTGAAACACTTTCTGGCCGGTCGCTTCACGAGGCCAGGATCACGAAGGTCCCGCTCGTAGCGGACATTCAGAATTTCGCGCAGGACGTATTCGACACCGTTCGTGAGCCATTGATCGTTCTCGATGCCGCGTTGCGCGTGCGCTCGGCGAACAGCGCGTTCTATCAGACCTTTCGCGTCTCGCCGGCGGAGACCGAGAGTCGTCCCATCTACGAGCTCGGCAATGGGCAGTGGGACATTCCGGCTCTGCGCACACTGCTCGAAGACATCGTGCCGGAGAGCACCGTCTTCAACGACTTCGTCCTCGAACACGACTTCCCTCACATCGGCCGCCGGGTCATGCTGCTCAACGCCCGCAAGCTGCACGACGAGCTCGTGCTGCTGGCGATGGAAGACGTCACGGAGAAACGGCGCGCGCAGCACCTGCTGGAACAGATCGAGGCCTACGCGCAGGACGTCGTCGACACCGTGCGCGAGCCGCTCCTGATTCTCGACAGCAGCCTGCGCGTTCATTCGGCGAACGGCGCGTTCTACCAGACCTTCCACGTCTCGGCGGAAGAGACCGAGAACCAGCTCATCTACGAGCTCGGCAACGGGCAGTGGGACATTCCCGACCTCCGCACGCTGCTCGAAGACATCGTCCCCACGAGCTCGGTCTTCAACGACTTCGAGCTCGAGCACGACTTCCCCGTCATCGGCCGGCGCGTCATGTTGCTGAACGCCCGGAAACTGCGTCAGGGCAGCCACGCCGAACTGCTGGTGCTGGCGATGGAAGACGTCACCGAGCGCCGGCGCGCCGAGGCGGAAGTGGCCACGGCCAAGGAGGCGGCGGAAACCGCCAACCGGACCAAGAGTCTTTTCCTCGCCAACATGAGTCACGAGTTGCGCACGCCGCTCAATGCCATCCTCGGATTTTCGGAGATGCTGCAGGAGGAAGCCGTCGACCGAGGCCTGCAGGACTTCAGCGCCGACCTCCAGAAGATCTCCACGGCCGGCAAGCATCTGCTGGGGCTGATCAACGACATTCTCGATCTCTCCAAGATCGAGGCCGGCAAGATGGAGTTGCATCTTGAGCCGTTCGATGTGTGCGAACTGATCGACGAGGTCGCCTCAACGATCGAGATGCAGGTCTCGAAAAACGGCAATTCACTCGAGGTCGCCTGCCCGCGCGACATCGGCTTCATGAGGGCCGACCTGAGCAAAGTCCGCCAGGGATTGTTCAATCTCGCCTCGAACGCGGCAAAGTTCACGCACGACGGACAGATCAAAGTCTTCGCCGAGCGGCAGCTCATGGACGGCAGTGACTGGATCATCTTCCGGGTCTCCGACACCGGCATCGGCTTGAGCTCGGAGCAGATCGTCCGGCTCTTTCAGTCCTTCACGCAGGCCGACGCGTCAACGACGCGAAAGTTCGGCGGAACCGGCCTCGGCCTCGCCCTCACACGCCGTTTCTGCCAGATGATGGGCGGCGACGTCACCGTCCACAGCGTCCCTGGCGAAGGGAGCGTTTTCACGATCAAGCTGCCGGCCTCGGTCGCGGAACCGATCGCCGAAGCGGTTGCTCCGATCGAGGACCGCCGTGAGGCGTCGCAGGCTCCTGCCGATGCTTCGAATGACGCGGAACCACTTCCTGCCGTCCGAACCTGTGTGCTCGTCATCGATGACGATTCGCTGCAGCGCGACCTGATGCAGCGCTATCTGCGCAAGGAAGGCTTCACGGTGTGTACGGCCAGCGGAGGCGTGCAGGGTTTGCGTCTGGCGCGGCAACTGTTGCCGGCGGCCATCGCGCTCGATGTGATGATGCCGGACATGGACGGCTGGAGCGTGCTGGCGGCGCTCAAGGGCGACGCGACGCTGTGCGAAATCCCGGTCATCATGCTGACCATGGTGGATGACGCGGAGCGTGGCTTCACACTCGGCGCATCGGAGTACGCCACCAAGCCGGTCAATCGCCGGCGCCTCTCCCAGATCCTGAAAAAGTACACCTGCCTCAAGCCGCCATGCCCTGTCCTGGTGATCGACGATGATCCCGTGAGCCGATCGCTGACCCGGGCGATGCTGGAGAGAGAGGGATGGGTCGCTTCCGAGGCCGGGAACGGAATCGAGGCGCTGCGGAGCATGGAGCGCAACCGTCCTCGGCTGATCTTCCTCGACTTGATGATGCCTGAAATGGACGGTTTCGAATTCGCCGCCGAGGTGCGGCGCCATCCCGAATGGCGATCGATCCCGATCGTCGTGATCACCGCGCAGGACCTGACCAAGGAAGATCGCCGGCGGCTCAACGATCACGTCGAAAAAATCCTGCGCAAGGACGGCGATTCGCGCGAGTCGCTCCTGGAGCAGGTTCGCGATCTGCTCGCCGGCAGCAGCGCCATTCGCGCTCCTCGCGAACGTGCGGAGGCGCTCACATCATGACCACAATTCTCATCGTCGAAGACAACGAGATGAACCGCGACATGTTGTCGCGAAGGCTGGAGCGCAAGGGCTATCAGATCCTGATCGCCGTCGACGGAGCCATGGGCATCGAAGTGGCCCGGGCGAAAATGCCTGATTTGATCCTGATGGACATGAGCCTTCCGGTCGTCGACGGTTGGGAAGCGACGAGGCGAATCAAGCGGGACAAGAGCCTCAAGCACATTCCCATCATCGCGCTGACGGCGCACGCAATGGCCAATGACCGTGAGAAGGCGCTGGACGCGGGTTGCGACGAATACGACACGAAGCCGATCGAGCTGCCGCGGCTTCTCGGCAAGATCGAGGCGCTGCTGATCCCGCCGGTTCTGGAGCGCGCATCGTGAGCGTCCAGCTGCGACCGGAATCCGATGCCGCGACCTCGGACGCGATGACGGGACTTCCGGCACAGCTTCTTCATGACCTGCGGAGCCCACTCAATCAGATCATCGGCTACTCGGAGATGTTGTCCGAGGACGTGGAAGGGCAGCAGCGCGAAGACTTGATGAAGATCCGAGCCGCGGGGCGTCGGATGCTTGCCGTCATCGAGGAAAACTTCACATCCATCCATGAGAACAGCACCACGATCGAGGGCAACGATCGCGAAGAGATGGCCCAGGAGTCAACCGCCGTCACGCGGCATCTCACCGTCGCGCCGGGACTGGTGCTGGTTGTCGATGACGATGCCGGCAACCGGGATGTGCTCTCGCGCAGGTTGAGGTGGCAGGGACATGACGTCGCCACGGCCAGCAATGGAAGCGACGCCCTGAAACGGATGCGCGAGACCGCCTTCGACCTCGTATTGCTGGACATCATGATGCCGGACATGGACGGCTATGAGGTTCTTGGGCACATCAAGGCCGACCAGCGGTTGCAGCACATTCCCGTGATCATGATCTCGGCACTCAACGAGGCGCAGTCGGTCGTTCGTTGCATCGAAGCGGGAGCGGAAGATTACCTGTCGAAACCGTTCAATCCAATCCTACTCAAAGCACGCATCGACTCCTGCCTGGAGAAGAAGCGCTTCCGTGATCGCGAGACCGCCCTCTTCGAGCAGTTGCAGGCGAATTACGAGCGGCTGCAGGAAGTCGAGAAGCTGCGCGACGACATGCGCAACATGATCGTTCACGACCTGCGCACGCCGCTCACGGCGATGCTCGTCGGCGTGGAGATGCTGGAACGCGACGCCGCTCTGAATGCGATACAGCACGAGATCGTGGCCATCGCTGCCGGCGGCGGAAAGACGCTGCTCGGGATGATCAACGATCTTCTGGACGTGGAGAAGATGGAAGCCGGATCGGCCCGGCTTCAATACGACGAGCTGTTCGCCGATGTGCTCGTGGCCAGCGCGCTCGACCAGGTGGCATCGCTCGCCCTGGCGGGAGAGAACACGTTGATCACCGAGATTGCCCCCGGACTTCCGGCGTTTGCCGGCGATAAGAACAGGGTGAGCCGCACGCTGGTGAACCTCATCGGAAACGCCATCAAGTTCACGCAAGGCGGTACCGTGACCATCACCGTGACCCGGGAGGACAACGAATCGATCCGGTTCGCCGTCCGGGATACGGGCGAAGGTATCCCCTCAGAGGCTTTCGCGCGGATCTTCGAGAAATTCGGCCAGCTCGATTCGCGCAGAGTCGGCACCGGCCTCGGGCTTGCTTTCTGCAAGCTGGCCGTCGAGGCGCATGGCGGGCACATCGAGGTCGAGAGCACGTTGGGGATTGGCAGCACCTTCTCGTTCTCGATTCCGCTGGCCGCACCTTGAAACGTGGGGCCGGTCACGTGCACTACTGATCGAGTATGGAATCATGCGAACGGAGGAACTCTCATGTTCAAACGCGTCGTCCGGTTTTCGTTCCCTCTCCTTCTGATGGCAGCACCGCTCTTTCCGCAGGCCCTGACCATCGGCCCCGGCTTCGGCGGCAGTCCGAACTCGAGCGATTCAGCCGTTGCGTCCGTGCGGACCGATATCGACCTTTCGCAGCCGGCCAGCGCCACCGGATCAGTGACCTCGGTGCACGTCGGCTGGTCGAGCACCGGCTGCACGAACGCGCTGAAGATCAAGTTCTTCCGGCGAAGCGGGAACACCCTCACGATGACGGCCGAACGTGGACCGTTCTCGTCATCGACCGGCGACATCACCCTGGCAATGTCGCCGGCGGTACCTGTCCTGCAGGGAGATCTGATCGGCATCGCGCGTGTCGCGAATTGCGGGAATCCGGAGGCTTTCGTCGGTATCGTGACCGGCGGCTATGTCGTATACGGCTCTGACGTGACAGGCAGTGTCGATCTTGCCGCAGGGTTCGCCGCCGGCGGGTCACTCGCCATCGGCGGCACCGGTACGGCCTCGGAGCAAATTCGGGGGTTCATTCCGGTGGTCGGCTCAACGGCCGGCGGCCTCGGCTCGAACTTCAAGACGTCGCTGCAGCTCCTTTTCGGCGCGCCTGGATCGAGCGGCTCGATCACCGGCAAGCTCGTTTTCCATCCGGCCGGCACCAGCGGCAGCTCGACAGATCCGACGGTTACATACAACGTTGGCGCGGGACAGGTGGTTACCTATGCCGACATCGTGGCGACGTTCGGGCTCTCCGGACTGGGCAGCATCGATCTCATCACGGCGTCCGGCGCCACGAAGCCGGTGATCATCACTCGGGTCTACAACGACGCCGGAACCCTGGGAACGTCGGGATTGACGGAGGATGTCATCGATCCTTCGGATGCGCGCGTCATCCCGGGAGGCTTCACGGCCTTTCTGGTCACGCCGGTCGATCCGACGAAGACGCGCTTCAACATCGGCGTTAGAACCGGTGCCTCCGGCGCGACCCTGACGGCGGTGCTGCGCGATACGAACGGTACGGCGCTCAAGACCGTCACGAAGAGCTATCTGCCGAACTGGTTCGAACAGGTGGACTCGACGGCGTTCTTTACTGGAACAGTGGTCGGCGCCAACCAGTCGATCTCGATCACCGTCTCGATCGGCGGCAGCGCCATCGTGTACGGATCGACGACCGACGACACGACGAACGATCCGAACATCCAGTTCGCCGTAGCGTTGTTCGGGATCGCCTGACCCCGGACGCGATCAATCGGGAGCCGGCATGTCCAGTGCCGGCTCTCCCGACATCGTGTGCCAGGCGATGGCCGCCAACACCACCAGCGCTCCGGCGATCGCGTATACGGACGGCTTCTCGCCGAGGAAGAGAAAGACCCAGATCGGATTCGATACCGGCTCCAGCATGCCGGTGAGCGACGCCTGCGTCGCCGTGACATACGCCAATCCGCGGACGAAGAGGAAGTAGGCGATGGCGATCTGGAACACGCCCAGAAACGCCAGCACCGCGAACGAGCGCGGCGTGAGGGCGAGGTCGTTCGCGACGAACGGGAGGACGGCCAGCGCGCAGACGACGTTCCCCCACGTGACCGCAGCCTGCGCGGCGCGCTGCTCCCGTCGCAGGACGAGAATCAGCAACGCGAAAAACACCGACGAGACCAGGGCCATGGCGTTTCCGGCCATGCCGCGGGCTTCGAATCGGCCGACGAAGAAGAGGGCCATCCCGCTCATGGCCACGACGATAGCGGTGACGTCGCGCGCCCGCATCGGTTCGCGCACGACCATCGGCGAGAGAAGCAGCACCCAGACCACCCCCGCGTACTGAAGAAAGATCGCGTTCGCGGCGGTCGTCCACTTCGTGGCCACGACGAACGTGGTCAGGCACGCGCCGTAACTGACGATGGCGATCGCGAACGCCGCCGTCGATTTCCACTGCCGCCGTCCCCAGACGCCACGGCCGAGAAAGAGCATCAGAGCGATGGCGGCGAAGAGCGAGCGATAGAAGGTGACCTTCAGCGCGGAGTCAGCCACGGCCTTGATGCCGATGCCCCCCGTCCCCCAGAGCAGCGCCGCGCCGATGATCAGAAGGATTCCCTTTCGGCGTTGGTCCATGAAGGGTTGCTACTTCACCAGCCGCGAAATCTCGCGGAACTCATCCGTCCCCGAGCTCACGGTCAGCTCAAAGAGAACCATTTCCGTCGAGCTGAGCCGGGCGCCGTCAGAGATCATGCGGCGGATGGCGATCTCTTTGTTGGCCAGGGTGCGGGAGGAGATGGCGTCGGCGATGATGGTGACGTCGTAGCCGTTGGTGAGGAGATCACCGACGGTCTGGTAGACGCAGACATGCGCTTCGATTCCGGCGACGATGGCCTGCTTACGGTGGAGGTTGCGCGTGGCCATGACGAACTCGGCACAGCCATAGCCGGAAAAACATGCCTTCTCGATCGGCTCGTAGGCGGACGTCTCTTCGAACGCGCGGCGGATGATGGGCACCGTCGGGCCGAGTCCCTGGACATATTGCTCAGTCAGGATGGCGGGAATGTCTACCACCTTGCCGCCGCGTATGAGCCTGTCGATGTTGCGCTCGATCGTTTCGCGGTCGTCGATCACCGGCATCAGTTTCTGCTGCACGTCGATGACGACTAGAAAGGCGTCGGCCCGAAGGAGTCTCGACATCGGCAAAAGACTACACGATCACGTGCGATGGCCGCTGACCGCGCAGGAACATCGCCACATCCGTTGCCGCGATCCTGGCCATGGCCGACCTCGTCTCTTCGGTGGCCGATCCGATGTGCGGCGCCAGGACGACATTCGGCATTGCCAGCAGACGCGAATTCACGTCCGGCTCGTCTTCGTAGACGTCGAGCCCGGCGCCGCCGATCTGCCCTTCGTCGAGTGCGGCGCATAGCGCCACCTCGTCGACGAGCGCGCCCCGCGCGGTGTTGATCAGGAATGCACCGCGTTTCATCGCCCAGAGCGTCTCCGGATTCATGAGGTGCCGCGTCTCGCTCGTCAACGGCGCATGGATGGAGACCACGTCGCTCGTCGCCAGCAACTCGTAGATCGGCTCCCCGCGGTGCGTGCCGGTCACCTTCATACCAAACGCGCGCGCCCGTTGCGCGACAGCGCTGCCGATGCGGCCCATGCCGATGATGCCGAGCCGCTTGCCGGTCAGGCTGGTGCCGAGGAGGTGAAGAGGTTCCCAGAGGCACTGGCCGGTCGTACGCACCTCGCGGTCGCCTTCGGCGATACGCCGCATCACGGCCAGGATCAGTCCCATCGTCAGATCGGCCGTGGCCTCCGTGAGCACTCCGGGAGTGTTCGTGACCGTAACTCCAAGCTCACGGGCGGCATCGACGTCGACGTTGTTGTAGCCGACGGCGTAGTTGGCAATCATCCGAAGATCACGATTCGCCGACAGAACATTGCGCGTCAGAGGATCGCTGAGCAGCGTAATCGCGGCATCGGCCTCGCTCAGGATCGTGATCATCTCTTCCTCGGAACGCCCTTGTTCCGAGGGATGCTCGACGAGCTCGCAAAGACCGGAGAGGATCTCGCGAACGATCTTCGGGTACTTCGCTGTAAGGACGACGAGCGGTTTCATGGAGCGGAACTCTAGCAGCCGTTGTTACACTGCGCCGATGTCCGCGCTCCTCGGTCGCCTCTTCCAACTGATCGGGATGATCATCCTCCCGATCGGCCTGCTCACCGGCCTGTTGAAAGACAACGTATCGATGGAGGTGCGCCTGCTCTTCATCGGCGGCGCGTTCTTTCTCATCGGCTGGCTGATGGCGAAGAAGACGGCGACGTAGCTTCATCAATCGCGATCGTCTCAACCTTGTCCCCCCGCTCCGTCTGATCGACCACCGCCGTCATACCGGAGGTGACGCGGCCGAAGATCGTGTAGCCGCCGTCGAGGTGTGGTTGCGGGGAGTGGGTGATGAAGAACTGCGAGCCGCCGGTGTCGGGACCCGAGAGCGCCATGCCGACGGCGGCGCGGGTGTACTTCTGAAGATTGATCTCGTCGCGGATGGCGTAGCCGGGACTGCCTTCCATGTCGTTGCGCGGGTCGCCGCCCTGGATGACGAAGTTCGGGACGACGCGCATGAATGAGCTGTTGTCGAAGTACTTGACGCGGGCGAGCTGGGCGAAGTTCCAGGTCGTGACCGGCGCGTCGTTCGTGAGAAGCGCAATCTGAATGTTGCCGCGGGTCATATGAATGGTGGCGGTGTGCGGATGCCGGGACCACTCGACGATCCCGGCGTAGTCAGTCCGCGTCATCGGCAGCGGCGTGTACTGCGGCCGCGGCTTCTTGAGAAGTTGCTCGATGGCATCGGCGGCGCTCCGGCGCACGACCGGATCGCGATCCGCCAGAAGAGCGCGAAGAACGCTCTCCCGCTCCGGGTAGTCGATCGCGGCGATGGAACCGATCGAAGCGAGGCGCGCATCGTTCTGCTTGTCGCTCCGCGCGCGCTGCTCCGCCGCTTGAAGGGTTGCCAGTCTGCTGGTGTCATTCGACTTCGAATAGCGGCCGATGGCATAGCCGCGCACGATGACGTCGGCATCATCGAGTCCGGCGCGGATCAACGGGAGATTGGCGTCGACGTGGTCGTCGGCGATCGTCGCCAGCGCTTGCGCGCGGACGAGCGGATCGGGATCATGCGCATACCGCTCGCGAACCGCGTCGGAGATCGCTGTTGCCGCCTCGAGCACGCGCACCTTCGCCCATCCGCTCAGATCGGCCGGCAGCAACTTCTCGTCGCCGAGGTTCCTGGCGATCGCGCCGGCAGCCAGCTCGCGCTCCCAGCGTGAGCCGTTCGCGGCGATCTCGAGAAGGCGGCGGCGTGCCGGCTCGCTGTGCAGGGAGTAGTAGCCGATTGCATCGATCGATGACGCGCGCGTGCCGGGATCGGGATCGTCGAGCAGCTCCAGCAAGCGCATGGCGTCCTTATCCATCTCCGGACGTTCGATGACTTTTCGATCCTTGGCAGCGAGACGGGAAATGGCCACGACCGCGTTCGTGCGAACCCAGGGATGCGGATCCCGCAATGCCTCGATCAGCAGCGTTACTGTTTCCGCTGAGCCGATCCTGCCGAGCGCGGTCATGACGTTGGCGCGCGTCTGCGGATTCGGGTCATTGACCAGCAGCTCCAGCCGGGGACGTGCCGGGGCGTATGCGCGGCGGGCCAGATCGTAAGTCGCTTCCTCGCGGATGCGCGGCGATGGCGAGGCCAGCGCGTCCGCCGCGATCGCCGACGCATCGTCGCTTTTGAATCGGAACAGGAATCGGATCGCCCGCGCGCGAATGCCTTCCGGTGTCTGCGCCGATGCGAACGCGGTGTAGCGCGCCAGCGGCACCTTTGCGGCCAGCTTCGAAAGCGCTTCGACCGCCTCGCCGGCGACGTCGCCGTCGGCATCGCCCGCGAACTGCAGCAGCGCATCGATCGACGTCGCATCGCCAATCTGCCCCAGCGCGAATGCCGCCGTTGCACGAACATTGGCGTCCGGATCGCTCACCAGCGTCACGAGTTGAGCTACACCCGCTTGCCGCTCGCCCTCATCACGTACACCGTTGCCATTGGCATCGACGAACGTATGCGGCCCGATGCGCCCGAGGGCCAGCGCCATGCGCGCGCGGTGCAATGCATTCGGATGATGAATGCCCCAATCGACGAGCGCCGCGTCGTACTCACGCCGGTCTTCCACCTGCAGGATGCGCACTTCCTCTTCCGCCTTGAATCCGTACGACACGCGCGGCGCCGGAGCCGGCGGTGGAGGGGGAGGAGGAGGCGGCACGACGGTCGTGCAGGCGACCGCGACGAACAGCAACGCGAAGACTGTGTAGCGCATCGGGAGTGGATGATAGCGCCCGGCGCTGTGACACATCACACACATCACGGCAGCAACGGCCCTCTTGCTACATACCCTCACCTGAACGACACTGCCCGCTGCATGGCCACCTCAGCCGACGTCGACGCAAAGAATCTGGCCCGCCGCTACGGAAGGCGGTGGGCGCTGGCGGATGTGTCGTTCACGCTGGCGGGAGGCGCGGTACTGATGGTGGCCGGGCCGAACGGCTCGGGGAAATCGACCCTGCTGCGGACGCTATCGACCGCGGTCCGGCCCGACGGCGGCTCGGCGCGCATCGGAGGCTTCGACGTCGTGCGCGAGCGCGAAGACGTCCGGAAGCTCGTGGCCCTGCTCAGCCATGCCTCGTATCTCTACGATTCCCTCACCGCAAAGCAGAATCTCGCCGTCGTCGCCGATCACCTCGGCCGTTCCCGCGCCAACATCGATGCGCTGCTCGACCGCGTCGCCCTCGGGCGCCGCGCTGACGATACGGTGGCAACCTTCTCGGCCGGTATGCGCAAACGCCTTTCGTTCGCCCGCGTGCTACTGCAGGAGCCGCGCGTGGCGATGCTCGACGAACCGTACGGCCAGCTCGACCCCGAGGGCTTCGTTCTCGTCGAAGACGTCGTACGGGAACTGAAAGCAGGCGGCACGACCGTGATCATCGCCACGCACCAGCTCGCCCGAGCCTCCGCGATCGCCGATGAGGCGATGCTGCTGGAAGCAGGGCGGGTGGCGTGGCGGGGGAAGGCGTCCGAGGTGCCGCAGCGATGAAAAGGTGTTTATGCTGATCGCCGCCCTCCGCAAGGAGCTGCTCCTCCAATGGCGAAGCCGCGCGCAGTTCATGGCGGTGTTCGTCTTCGGTGCGGCAGCGTTGCTGCTCTTCAGCTTCGCCGTCGGGCCGGTAGCGGAAATGCTCCGGCAGTTCTCGGCCGGGTTCCTATGGCTGGGACTGCTCCTCTCCTCGACCCTGACCCTCGCCGAAAGTTTTCATGCGGAGATGGAGAACCGGGCGCTGGAGGGACTGCTGCTCCTGCCGGCGAATCCGCGCGCGCTCTACTACGGAAAGGCCATCGCCAACTGGCTGCAGCTCACCCTGCTCGGCATCGCCCTCGTGCCGGTGATGGTCATCCTCTATGACGCCGGAACGACGCGTGTCGGGTCGCTCATCGTCGTCATCGCCCTCGGGACAGCCGGACTCTCGGCGCCCGGGACCCTCTACGCAGCGATGACGGCGCAGGTACGGTCGAAGCAGACGCTGCTGCCACTGCTGCTCTTTCCGCTGATCGTGCCCGCTTTACTTGCGTCCGTAAAAGCAACATCCTTGATCATCCTCGGCGATCCGATGAATCAGTCCAGCGCGTGGATCATTCTGCTGGTCGCCTTTGATGCAATTTATTGGTCCCTCTGCGGACTTCTTTTCGGTCGAGTCGTCGAAGAGTGAGGTCTCTCCATCTATGAAACGGAACCTGTTCTGGTTGGCGATTGCCCTGCTCGCGGCCGCGGTCTACTTCGGCCTCCTGGTAACGATCGGCGACCAGTATCTCCATGCGGATCTGTCGCTCGGGCTGCCGGTCGTGGCGCGAACGCTCGTGGCCTTTCTCGGCGGTCTGGCGGCGATCGTGATCCTCCTCATCGCCGACGATTTCAGCAACCTCTCGCGCCCGAAAGCCCTCGGGATCGCCGGCGTCGTCTTTCTCCTGATCGGCTCCTACTTCGGCCTCTTCGTCGCTCCGCCCGAGCAGTTCATGGGTGAGACGCAACGGATCATGTACGTCCACGTGCCGACGGCCTGGTTCGCGCTCGTGGCCATGACGCTCGCCTTCGCCGCCGCGGTGGTCTTTCTCTTCGGCGGCGACCACGATTGGGACGCGCGGATGGAAGCGTCGATCGAGGTCGGCGTCGTCCTGGCCTTTCTCCTCTGCTGCCAGGGGGCGATCTGGGCCAAACCGACCTGGGGCGTGTGGTGGGATTGGGACCCGCGGCTGACGACCACGGCCGTGCTGCTCTTCGCCTTTCTCGGCATCCTGGCGCTGCGGAAGTTCGTCGACGACCCTCACCGGCGTGCCATGTGGTCGGCGGTGGCAACGATCATCGCCTACGTCGACGTCCCCATCGTCTACTTCTCGGTGAAATGGTGGAACTCGCTGCACCAACAACAGTCGAATCCGAACACGGTCTCCAAGCCGTTCTGGATTCCGTTGCGCGCGAATGCGTTCGGCATTCTCCTGCTGATGACGGCGTTCATCATGCTGCGCGCGCGGATCTCGGCGCTTCGGCTCAAACATGAGCTCGCACCGCCTCCGCCGCTTGACGATGCGGAGTTGGGGGAGGCTATATGAATGGAGTGGTCTCGGGCGGCTGGAACTTCGTTGTCGCCGCCTACTCGGTGACGGGGCTGGTGCTGCTGATCTACGGTGTGACGATAATCACGCGATTGCGTGATGAAATCTCCCGCGCCGCGAAAGAGCAATAAGGATGATGAACGCCATGGACACGAAACCGACAGCCAGCGCCCAATCGCGGCGCAAAACGCGCCTCTTCATGATCGGGGCATTCCTCGTCGCCGCGACGGCCTTCGTCGTCATCTCCGCGGGCGGCATCAACAAGAATCTCGTCTACTACTGGACGCCGACCGATCTGCACGCGGCCGGCGACAAGGCTTACGGAGCAACGATCCGACTCGGCGGAATGGTTGCGCCGAAGTCGGTCCGAGGCCGCACCGGCACCTCGGGGCTCGAGTTCGACGTGAAGGACGCCACCGGCATCGTCCACGTCAAATCGTCCGGCGTACCGCCGCAGATGTTCCGCGAGAATATCGGCGTCGTCGTCGAAGGGACGATGACCCGCTCCGGCTACTTCCAGTGCAACCGTCTGATGGTCTCGCACAACAACGAGTACCGGGCCCCGAAGAGCGGCCACAAGATGAGCAAAGACGAGTTGCAGAAGCTGATGCGCACGACCGAAGGCTTGAAAGACTAGTGGCGGTAGGTCAGCGGACTAGTAGATCAGTGGATTCGTGGACCAGTAAGGTTCCTGTTTCTAATCTACTAATCACTCGACTCATCCACACCACCAAGGATCGACAATGACCCCCATACTCGGACGCTTCATCATCCTCGCCTCGGTTCTGGTCGCGACGACCGGCGCCTTCATCGCCTATGCCGCCGGTGCCAAGCGCTCCCCCGAGGGGCTGCGCTGGTCGCAACGGTTTGCCTATGCCTTCGCGGCGCTGATGATCGCCGCCACCGGTGTCATGGAGTACGCGCTCATCACCCACGACTTCAGCGTGCAGTATGTCGCGCACGTCGGTTCGACGCAGGTTCCGTTGTGGGTGACGATCGTCAGCCTCTGGTCGTCGCTGGAAGGGTCGATCCTCTTCTGGGGATTCATCCTCGGCATCTACATCGCGGTGACGACGTGGATCAATCGCAATGACCATCAGGAGTACATGCCGTACGCCATCGGCACCTGGCTGTCGTGCGGCGCGTTCTTCAGTTTTCTCATCGCAGGGCCGGCCAATCCGTTCCTGACCGTCGCCAACCCGCCGCTCGACGGACCGGGTCCGAATCCGCTGCTGCAGAACCACCTGTTGATGATCATCCACCCGCCGATGCTCTACCTCGGCTACGTCGGCATGACCATCCCCTTCGGCTTCGCCATCGCGGCGTTGCTGCGCGGCCGGCTCGGGCAATCGTTCCTTCGACCTCTCCGTGCTTCGCTGCTACTGCCTTGGGTCTTCCTGACCATCGCCATCATGCTCGGCGGCTGGTGGGCATATGAAGTTCTCGGCTGGGGCGGCTACTGGGCGTGGGATCCGGTCGAAAACGCCTCGCTGCTGCCATGGCTCACTGCCACCGCGGCGCTGCACTCGGCCATCGTCATGGAACGCCGCGGCGTCCTCAAGGGGTGGACGGTCACGCTCATCCAGGCCAGCTTCCTCCTGACGATCCTCGGCACGTTCATGACGCGCTCCGGCGTCTTCAATTCGGTCCACTCCTTCACGCAGAGCTCTATCGGACCGACGATCCTGATCTTCCTGGCCGCGGTGCTGCTCTTCTCGGTGGCGCTGCTCTCCTTCCGCATCGACTCGCTCGAAGCCGAGGGACAGTTGGATAGCGCCGTCAGCCGCGAGGGTATGTTCCTCGTCAACAACCTCTTCTTCGTCGTTCTCACCTTCACGGTGCTCATCGGCACCTGCTTCCCGCTTGTCGTCGAAGCGGTCAAAGGGAAGCAGATGAGCGTCGGCCGGCCGTACTTCGACGCCATGGTCGTACCGATCGGTACGGCGTTGCTGTTCCTCCTCGGCGTCGGCCCCGCGCTCCCGTGGGGAAGGGCTTCGCGAAAGGAGATGCAACGCGCGCTTCTGCCGCCATTCATCACTGGCGCGGTCGTCCTCGTCATCGGCTACGTCCTTGGCGTACGCAACCCCTGGACCCTCATCACGCTCCTCTTCGGCGGCTATGCGGCCCACGTAACGCTCGCGCAGATGTGGCTGCCGCTCCGGCAGCGGATGAAACGCGGTGACTCGTTCGGCCCGGCGCTCATCGATACACAGCTTCGCCGCGGACGGCGCCGTTTCGGCGGATACGTCGTTCACGCCGGCGCGGTCATCGTCTTCGTCGCCATCGCCGTCAGCAGCACGATGCGCACGCAGCAGGAAGTAACGCTGACGCGAGGCCAGAGCACGACCTTCGCCGGATACACCGTCACCTTCACCGGCACCGAGGAGCGCGCCGAGCCGAACCGGCAATCGACGATTGCCCACTTCAACATCTCCAAGGACGGCAAACCCGTCACGACGATGGAGCCGCGCATGAACCAGTACGCCACCATGCGCGAACCGATCGGAACGCCGGCGGTTCATTCGACGATCACTCGCGACTACTACATCTCCATCATGAATCTGCAAGGGGACCAGGCCGGCGTGCTGATCATCAACATGCCGATGGTCGGCTGGATCTGGTTCGCGGTCCTGATGATGGGAGTGGGCGGATTGATCGCCCTGATTCCGATGCGGCGCCGCACGTACGTCGTCGTCCCCGAGAGAGCTCCGGAAATCGACTCTGAGGTCGTGGCGTGAACAAAACAGTCCTGATCATCGGCGTCGTCATCGTTGCGGTGATCGTCTTCGTCCTTTTCGGCGGACTCGGCAAGGATCCGCAGCACATCGACTCGCCGCTCATCGGAAAGCCGGCTCCGCCGTTCGCGCTGAAGGCAGTCGGCACCGGTCAGACCATCGATCTGGAATCGCTGCGCGGTAAACCGGTCATCGTCAACTTCTGGGCAACATGGTGCGTGCCGTGTTACGAAGAGCATCCGACGCTCGTCGCCAACGCCCGCAATCTGCCGAACGTGCAGTTCGTCGGCGTGGTCTTCAATGATACGGAAGACAAGATCCTGCGCTTCCTGGCCGAGCGTGGGGCGGCGTATCCGACCCTGATCGATGCCAACGGAAAGACTGCCATCGCCTACGGAGTCGGCGGTGTACCGGAGACCTACTTCATCAATCCGGCCGGGAAGATCGTGGCCAAGTTCGAGGGACCGTTGTCGACCGAGCTGCTGGAAGAGAATCTGGCAAAGGCAATGAAATGATCGCAACACTCTTCCTGCTGGCCTTCATGCAGATCAAGGTTCCAGACGCGGCGCAGTTCGTCGGCGCTCCGCAGGGGACTCCGCTCACCGGCCCGCAACTGGAGCGCCGCACGATGGAGATCTCCTCCGAGCTGCGTTGCCCGGTCTGTCAGGGTCTGGCCATCGGCGACTCGCCTTCGATCATGGCCGCAAACATGAAGGCTCAGGTTCGCGAGCTCCTCGAACGCGGCTATACCGAGGCGCAGATCCTCAGCTACTTCGAAAAGTCCTACGGCCAGTTCGTCCTCCTCAAGCCGAAGTTTCAGGGAGTGAACGCGCTGGTCTGGATCCTGCCGATCCTCGCCCTCGCCGGCGGCTTCCTACTCGTCGTCACGAAAGCGAAGAAGCTGGAGACCGCGCCGGTGAAATCCGCGGCCCCCAACGAACCTGTTGACGAACCTACCGACGACCTATACCTCGCCCGGGTTCGTGAGATGGTGGACAAACAATGACCGATTGGCTCAGCGCCACAGCAATGATCCTCTCCGGCGGCATCGTCGGATTCATGTTCTGGTACGGGATGAAGAAACGCGCGGCCAAGCCCGACATGGAACGCCTCGATCTCGAAGCGAAGCGCGACGTGCTGCTGCAGCAGTTGCGCGAGCTGAAAGAGACAAGCGGCAGCGTCGACGAACAACGCCGGCTCGAACGCGCAACGGCGGACGTGCTGCGCAAGCTGGACCAGCACAAGCCGGCAAAATCGACAGGCGGCAAACGCGGACCGGCCACTCCTGTCGTTGACAGTCAGCCTTCCCCCGTAGTCAACGTCGCCGCCCACGCGCGTGCCGCGTCGATTCGCGGCTTCCTCTGGGGCGTGGCCTCGGTCGCCGTCATCGGCGGCATCGCCTGGTTTGTCACGAAGAACGCCACGCCGAAGACCGAGGGAACGACCGGCGGTGCGCCGATGACATCGGCGCCGCAGTCATCACCCCAGCAGGCCGACGCTGTCCTCCAGCAGATCCAGGCAGCCGTTGCCAAGTCGCCCGATGACCTGAGGCTGCGCAATCAACTGGCCAAGGCCTACCTCGAGCGCGAGAACCTGATGGGCGTCTTCGAGCAGACGCAGTACATCCTCAAGCGCAATCCCGATGATGCCCAGGCCCTGACCTACCAGGCGCTGGTGCGCATGTCGATGGGACAACGCGACAGCGCGGAAGAGATGCTGCGGCGCGCCATCAAGTCCGACCCGCAGCTCACCGACGCCTACCTCGCCCTGGCCTGGGACGACGTGCTGCGCGGCAAGATCACCGAAGCCGAGGGATTGATTGCCGATGCCTCCCGCCGCCATCCTGACCAGCAGCCACGTCTCGAAGAAGTGCTGGCCAAGATGAAGGAACAGGCGAAGAATCCTCCGCCCGCGGTAGTCCCCCCGAATCATCCGGCACTCCCCAATCCTGGCTCTGAACCCGCCGCTTCCGCCGCATTTTCCGCCGCATCTCCCGCCGCCGCCGCACCGGTCAGCGGCCCGGCCGTCCACCTGACGCTAACGCTCGCCGGCGCCAAGCCGTCGCCGAACGCGGTGCTTTTCATCATCGCCCGCGCCTCCGGCGAAACCGCCGGCCCGCCGGCGGCCGTCAAACGCATCGGCAACCCAACCTTCCCACTCGAGCTCGACCTCAGCGCCGCCGATTCGATGATGGGCCAGCCACTCCCCCCCTCGATCACCATCGAAGCCCGCCTCGACTCGGACGGCGACGCGATGACGAAGAACGCGTCCGACCCGCATGCATCGCAGTCCGGGGTGGCGACGAATGGGGCGAAGGTGGCGTTGGTGTTGAAGTAGGGGACAAACGGCAATGACCAAGGTTGAATCGATCGAACGCGAGGTCATTGAGCGGGATTGGCAGGCGTGGGATCGGGAGCTCGAACCGGACGTGTCCGCGGGGCGTCTCGACAGGTTTGCGGATGAAACTCTCGCTGAAGTCGAGCGCGACGAAACCACGGAACTTTGAGTGACCCACGTAGAGCGGGCGTCTCGCCTGCTCCCGACGGGCGTCTCGCCCGGCGGTGGTTTCCGTGACTACCTCACGATCTGGTAACTGCACCCTCAACCTGGCGAGTTCTCTGCACACCTGCTCATTTCACAGAAACCACCGCCGGGCGTGACGCCCGTCGGGAGCAGGCACGGATGCCCGCTCTCCGAAAACCGTCGCGATCGTCCGCTCCAGATCCAGCAACCCACCACCCAACGTAGTACGATCCCCCCATCGCCTAGGGGTGGCCGCGAAAAACGGCCTGAGATCACACCCTGGAACCTGAACCGGTTAGGACCGGCGTAGGCAAAGGCGGATGGGGCGATCGATGAGAGCTGTCCGTATTCTTTCCTTTCTTCTTTTTCTTCCTGTTCTTGTCTCGGCCGCGACGCTTCGCGGCGTCGTGCACGCGGTCGATGGAGCGCCGGTCAACGGTGCATTGGTCGAAGCGGCCGGGCAACGTGCGGTCACGGATACCGAGGGCCGCTTCGCCATCGACGTTCCGTCCGGCAGCTACACCGTCGTCGTGACGCGAAACGGGTTTCAGGCCGTCGCGCAACAGGCGGCGGCGGATACCGACATCGTCGTCACCTTGCGGCCGGGGCTCGCCGAGAATATCGTCGTCAGCGGGATTCGGGCCGAGGAGAAGACGCCGGTGACGAAGAGCGACGTCGATCGGTCGACGATCGAGCGCGACTACTACGGGCAGGACATCCCGCTCCTGCTTCGCGACACACCGTCGATCGATACGTACGCCGAGGCGGGGGTGGGAGGGTCGGGATACTCGTACATCACCTTGCGGGGGATCAGCCCGACGCGGTTGAACTTCACCCTGGACGGTGTTCCGCTCGCGGACTCCGAGGACATGGGGACGTACTTCGCCGACTTCCCGGACCTTGCCCGATCGCTGCAATCGATCCAGGTGCAGCGCGGTGTCGGAACATCGACGGTCGGTTCGCCGTCGTTCGGAGGATCGATCAACCTCGAATCGATTGCGCTGTCACCGACGGAGTCGACCAGCGCCGAAATCGGGTTCGGGTCGTTCGGCAGCAAGAACGCCACTGTCGGCTACCAGTCGGGCGCCTTGCCGGGCGGATACTCGTTCTACACGCGCCTTTCCGGCGATCAATCGAACGGATTCCGCGAATCGTCCGGCTATCGCGCGCGCAACCTCTTCGTCAGCGCCGCCAAGCAGAACGAAGACTCGCAACTGCGCCTGACCGGCTTCACGGCCCACGAGTGGACGCAGCAGTCGTTCCTCGCCGAAGATACCGACACGCTCGCGCACGACCTGCGCGCGAATCCGTTCGGGCCGCAGGATCGCGACAGCTTCGGCTACGACCTGGCGCAACTGCAATACCTGCGCGCGCTTTCCCCGCGGACGAACATGACCGCTTCGGTGTTCTACCAGCGCGGATACGGCTGGTATCGACTCTCCGGCGATCAGTACGGACTCGACGGACTTCTGATCGGCAGCATGGTCACGCTGAGCACGACGCACGGCCCGTGGACGGCCAACTACGGCCTGCACGTGAACGAGTTCCGGCGCGAGCACACGCTCGACGATGCCGCCGGCACGCGCCAGTACTACAACTACGGCACGAAGGGGGAAGCGAACGCCTTCGCCAAACTGAGCTACGACGAGGCGCGCTGGCATCTCTACTCGGATCTGCAGTTGCGGACGACCAACTTTCACTACCACGGCGACGTTGCCATCGCCCCAATCCGCTGGACGTTCTTCAATCCCAAGCTTGGCGCGCGCTACGACCTTTCGGCTGCCAGCAGCGTCTACGCCTCCGCGGGAATGTCGACGCGCGAGCCGACGCGCAACGATCTGTTTCAGGGTGAAGACAATGCCACCTTCGCGCACGACCTGCACTCCGTTCACCCCGAGCGGCTCGTCGATCTCGAAGCCGGCTGGAACGCGCGCGGACGCACGGCGACATTCGGCGCGAACGTCTACGCGATGAACTTCCACAACGAGATCGCCTCCACCGGCGAGCTCTCTCCGATCGGGCTGCTGCTGCGCCGGAACGTCGACCGCAGCTACCGCCGCGGGCTCGAGCTGGAGTACACGTGGCAGGCGATACCACGGCTGAAACTGCGCGGCAACGCCACTCTGAGCCGCAACCGCATCCATACCTGGACGCAGTTCTACGACGTCTACGATGCCGCCGGGAACATCGTCGGCAGCCAGCCGATCACGTTTCACGACGTGAATCCCATCCTCACTCCGTCGATGATCGTGAATCAGTCCATCGAGTACGCAACATCGTCCTCGATGACATTCGGCCTGACGGGCCGGCACGTGGGACGCTCGTATCTCGACAACACGAACAACGGCGCGTTCATCGCACCGGCGTTTACGACCCTCGAAGCGAATGCCGCCATCGCTGTTTCACACGGCGTCCGTTTTCGCGTGCAGGTCAACAACCTCACGAACAACAAGCGCATCTTCCCGAGCGGCTACAGCTATCTCTTTCTCACGCCGGCCAGGACCATCGATGGGATCTCGTACTACTACCCGCAGGCCACGCGAAATGCTGCGATCATGATCAACTTCAAACGGTGACGATACCAACCCCACTCGAAATCGCCGCGGCTCTCTTCATCCTCGTCAACGTCTGGCTGGCGACGAAGGAGAACATCTGGACGTGGCCGACCGGCATCGTCGGTGTGGTGCTTTACGCCGTCGTCAACTACAAAGCGGGGCTGTACGCCAATGCCGGTCTTCAGGTCGTCTACTTCGTTCTCTCGATCATGGGATGGTACGAGTGGCTGCACGGGGGCGTGAACAAGACCGAGTTGCACGTACGTCGCACGACTCCACATCAGTGGCTCGGCTGCTCTATCGCATCAATCGTGCTGTGGGTAGCGTTGCTGGCGCTCCTTCGCTGGACGCACAACGCCCAGCAGCCCATTCTCGATGCCGGCACCACGGCGCTCAGCCTTGTCGGGCAGTGGATGATGAACGAGAAGCTGATCGAGAACTGGTGGTTCTGGCTCGTCGTCGACATCGCCTACGTCCCGATCTATCTCAAATCGGGCAACTGGCTGACGGCGGTTCTCTACGCGGCCTTCTGCGCCCTCTGCATCAAAGGTCTCATCGAATGGAAGCGATCGATGCAACTCACGTCTGCTTGATCGGTCCGGAGTGCACCGGCAAGACCACGCTGGCCGAACGGCTCGCCGACCACTTCGGCGTCGCGTGGGTCGCGGAGTTCGCGCGCGAGTACGCGCTGCGTGTTGGCCGCTTGTTGACGGTCGATGACGTCGAACCGATCGCCCGCGGACAGATGGCCCTCGAGGATGCCGCGCCACAACCGACAACCCCTTCTCTAACCATCCTCGACACAGACCTCACCAGCACCGTCGTCTACGCCACGCATTACTACGGCACCTGTCCGGAATGGATCGAAACCGCGGCCAGAGCGCGCAAGGCCGATCTCTATCTCCTGACCGATGTCGACGTGCCATGGACGATTGACGACGTCCGCGACTCCGCGGCTCCGCGCGAGACCCTGCACCGCGTGTTTGCCACGACGCTGGCAACCTACGGCGCAGACTTCGTCGCCATCCGCGGTGATCGGGAAACGCGATTCGCCGCGGCCCTTGCGGCGATCGCCGCCCGATTCCACGTTCAACGGGGCTATTGATGTTTAGATTGAACCGTTCGGATTTCGAACAGGCAGTCCTGATTCCGGACAAAAGATCAGGATTTCGGATAAAAGATCAGGATTCCGTACGAAAATTCAAGATTCCGTACGAAAGATCACGATTTCGGATGAAAGATCAGGATTCCGTACGAAAGATCACGATTCCGGACAAAAGATCACGATTCCGGACAAAAGATCACGATTCCGGACAAAAGATCAGGATTCCACGTTTGAGGTCGCGGATTCGGATCGGATGTCGCGAATGAGCCATCCTCGAGGGGTCTGAGGAGGGGCCAAGCCTTCGATTTTGCATGAGGAGGGGCCAAGCCTTCGATTTTGGGAATGACGTCGCATGGCGAGGGGTCGGACCTTCGTTTTTCGTGTTGATGTGCTCCATTTCGAGTCAGCAAGGGCGAACAACGCGACGAAGGGCGATGGTCTAGACCCGTATCGGTAGCAAAACTTCGGATGAACGCTCGCTCGTGAACGGGAAGGTTGTAGCGACACCAGTCTCGAATAACAGCTCCGCTGGTTGACGTGCCTTTCCGCGCGCCGGTGGGGCTTTCAACCTCGATAGGGGATGAAGATCAGGCTCGCAACACTGCCAGTGACCCGTCGAGCCAGGCCAGCAAGATCTTGTTCTTTCCGAACTCACGGTCGCATCGTTTGATGAGATTCGAAATGTGGCCTTCGCTTCGAAGCCGGAGGGACGCTGCGATCGAACGGAGTGTGATCAAACCCTCATGCCATCCGAGCCATGCGGTCAGGCGGCGCAGGATCCCGCCGCGCGTCGCTCGGATCGAGTCTGCGGTTTCTCCCGCGGCTTTCGCGACGGCGTCGAGGATCGTATGCATCTTCGGCCGTCCCACCGCCCGCTGCGCCCGGGGATGATCCGTCGAACGCGGCGTCGATTCGACGAGCTTCCGTGCCGCCTTGATCCATTCCTCGGTTCCGAGATAGAGCTGATTCTCCAGCTTGTCCCACAGCCGATCCTCACAGCCGATTTTCGCCAGAACGAACTCTCGATACGCTGCCTGCGCCGGCTGCTTTTCACCACCGAACAGAGGACGGACCGAATCGAGGTCGAGCCACTCAGGCGCGCTCTCCAGTCCAGCCGTCGCGCGGTAACTCGACCACCGGTAATCCTCGGGCCTCTCGACCATCTTCGCGCGGACCGGGTTGAGAACGACGTATCGCAGAACCTCGGCGAAGTACGCCTCGCGATCGATGAGGAAGGCTTTGAATCGCCCCTCAAACAGATGGCCGCGTCGTTTGTGGACCCGGTTGAACCAGCCGGCATAGACGCTGTTGAGCCAGTGCATCCCGCGAGAGAGATTCGGCTTGTGCGTCTGAACGACGAGATGGTAATGATTCGTCATGAGGACCCAGGCGGTGACGGACCATCCAAATCGCCGCGCAGCAGCGCCGAGGAAGGTGAGGAAGGCCTTGCGATCCCGATCGGAGCGGAAGATGTTCCTTCGCTCGTTGCCGCGCGATGTCAGGTGGTAGAGAGCGTCTTCGAATTCGATTCGTAACGGTCGTGCCATAACGCAACCGAGGATCCCTCGGGTTACAGCAATCGCCGAGGAATCCGCAACGAGTAGAGAAAAACGGCTGGAAAACTCCTCGGAATGGAAAATCGCTCTACCGGGTGTAGAACGTCTTCCCACAAACAACGAGAATCGAAGGCCTGTCGCGTGGGGGTGGAGCGGCGCCGCCCCAGTTGAAAATCGAAGGCCTGGCACCTCGGAGGTCCAAAATCGAAGGCTTGGCACCTCGGAGGTCCGGAGCTCCAGGCTGAACCCTTGTCCTACGATCAAAGCTGATTCGCGACCCACAGCAATGCCATGCCAGCAAAAAGAAAGCTGGTTCCGATCAGCCACAGACGCCGCTCGGAGGCTGTATCCCCGTAAGCTAACGTGAAGCCGGATTGAGATGATCTTGGAAACCGGCTCGCAATAGGCGGATGCTGGACTCGATCAGAATTCGCCGATCCCAACCCCTACCTCCCCCTCATTTGCTCATTCGCCGCCAGAATCGCGGGTCCCATGGCGGATAGCGAATGAATCGACTGCACCGCCCCCCGCCCGATCGCCTCGCGTGGCATTCCAAAGACGGCGGACGAGGCTTCGTCCTGCGCGAACGTGACCGCGCCGGCGGTGCGCATTTCGAGCAGGCCGGTGGCGCCGTCGTTGCCCATGCCGGTCAGAATGACGCCGATAGCGTTGGCGCCGGCGGACTGGGCGACGGAGCGGAAGAGGACGTCGACGCTGGGTTTGTGGCGGGCGACAAGGGGACCGTCGTTGAGGTGGATGCGATATTCGGCTCCGTCGCGGCGGACCAGCATATGGCGGTTGCCGGGGGCGATCAACGCGCGGCCGTCAAGGATGCGGTCACCTTCGGCGGCCTCTTTGACCGCGATGCGGCAGGTCTGGTTCAGGCGCTGCGCGAACGCGGCGGTGAAGACCTCGGGCATGTGCTGCACGATCACCATGCCCGGCGCGTCAGCCGGCATCCCTTCCAGGATCTCGCGCAGCGCCTCGGTGCCGCCGGTCGAGGCGCCGATAGCGACGAGCTTTCGCGTCGTGCGGGTCAGCGTTGCGCGTGCCGCCGGGAGGATCACATCCGGCGAATGGCGTTTCTCGATCGTCATCGGCACGCGGCGCCGGCGCGTTCGGGCGCTCGCGGCAGCGCGGATCACGTCGATGAACATCTCGGTCGAGTCGGTGAGGAAATCGTGCAGAGCGATGCGCGGCTTGGCCACGATCTCGACGGCCCCCTCTTCGAGCGCTTTGAGGGCCGTCTCCGTTCCGCGCCCGGCCAGAGCCGAACAGATGACGACCGGCAGCGGGTCCTCGGACATGATCTTGCGGAGAAATGTCAGACCGTCCATGCGCGGCATCTCGATGTCGAGCAGGATCACATCCGGCCGCGAAGCGCGCATCTTCGATTGCGCGATCAGCGGGTCGGCGGCCACGCTCACTTCGATGTCGGGCGCGCGGCGGCAGATGGTGATCATGGCCTGGCGCATGACCGCGGAGTCGTCGACGACCAGGAGGCGTAGCGGTCGTTTTTCCATGGTTATTTGGCGGCTGGCGCAAAGCGCTGACCGGCGTGCTCTGTGCCGTAGGAACTGGGGGTCAGGCCTTCGGAATATCCGAGAAAACGAAGGCCTGGCCCCAAGGGGTACCGCATGATCGGATGTCTCTCCATGACCTATTGGCCCGCCTGCGCAACGCGCCGGTAGATGGTCGGGCCGGCGTGCTCCATGCCGTAGGAACTGGGGGTCAGGCTTTCGGCGTGTCCGAGGAAAAAAAGGCCTGACCCCGAGAGGTACCGCAGGAGCCGCTGGATCACGGCCTCTTTCGATTCGCGGTTGAAGTAGATGAGGACGTTGCGGCAGAAGATCAGATCGAAGGTGCCGCCGATGCCATAGTCGCGATCGTTGAGGTTGATGCGGCGAAATTCGATCATCGATTTCAGCGAGGGATGGGCGCGCATGCGCCCTTCTTCGGCGCGGATGCCGCGGAGCATGTAGGCCTTGCGCAGCCCCTCGGGGATGTCGTGGCTTCGTTCGATCGGCCAGACACCTTCGCGAGCGGCGTCGAGGACGCGCGTCGAAAGATCGGAGGCCAGGATCTCGACGGACCATCCCTCGGGGGCGGGGAAGTGCGCGGCCAGCAGCATCGCCAGCGTGTAGGGCTCTTCGCCGGTGGAGCAGGCGGCGCTCCAGGCGCGAATTCGCTTCGGAATCTGGCCGGCCTCGCCGACCGCACGCCAGTGTGGCAGTACCGTCCCATCGAGAAACTCGAACTGTTTCGGTTCGCGAAAGAAACGGGTCTCGTTCGTGGAGATGCAATCGAGCATCGACGTCCGCTCGTTCTGATTCGACTCGACGTGCTGGTAGTAGGCGGTGAAATCGCGGCAGCCGAGGGCGCGCACGCGGCGCGTCAGACGTCCGCTGACCAGCGCCTTCTTCGCATCGGAGAGATGAATCCCCGCCTCGCGGTAGATGAGCTGCTGCAGCATCCGGAACTCGCGGTCGGACAACGGGCGGATGGCGTCGGGTTCGTGCATGGCTAATGGATGCTTGCCTCGGCGGCAACGTCGGCGACAGCGGTTGCGCTGGCGGCCAGGATTTCGTCGGAAGAGAAAATGCGGTCGATGTCGAGCAACAGGACGAAGCGGGCGTCGCTGGTGCTGGCCATGCCGAGGAGAAAACTGGCCCGGACGCGGGGTCCGAACGACGGCGCGGGCTGAATCTGCTCGGCGGCGAAGTCGACGACCTGGTGCACCGAATCGGCCATCACCCCCATGATCACCGCTTCATCGTCGACGCGCAGCTCGACGATGACCACGCAGGTGCGGCGTGTGATCCCGGTGGCCGGCAGGCCGAACTTGATGGCCAGGTCGATCACCGGCACCACCGTTCCGCGCAGGTTGTGCACCCCGCGAATCCACGGCGGCGTTCCCGGAACACGGGTAACGACGCCGCACTCGATGATGTCGGTGACCTGGAGGATGGTGATCGCGTACTCCTCGCCGGCCAGGAAAAAGGTCAGGTACTGATCATTTGCTTGCATGGCCGCCTCCTAGAAATGCGTGTAGTCGACGAAGGCGGCGGGAGCGGCGCTTCGTGCGGCGTCGGCCGGAATGAGGCGCGGGGCACGGAACGGAGCGACAGGCGCCGGGGTCTCGCGCCGCGGAGCCACGACGTCATGCCCGCCCGTGGTCTTGAAGTAGGCGATCGTCTGTTGAAGCGCCTCGGCCTGCGAGGACATCTCCTCCGCGGTCGAGGCCAGCTCTTCGGACGCCGAGGCGTTGCGCTGCGTGACCTGATCGACGAGGGTCATGGCGCGATTGATCTGCGCGACGCCGCCGGACTGCTCGATCGATGCGGCGGTGACTTCGCGCACGAGATCGGCGGTCTTGCGGATGGTGGGAACGAGGTCGGTGAGGAGGCGTCCCGAGCGTTGCGCGACATCGACGCTGGAGGATGCCAGCTCACCGATGTCTTTCGCGGCGGTCTGGCTGCGCTCGGCGAGTTTGCGCACCTCGGTGGCGACGACAGCGAAGCCACGGCCATGCTCGCCGGCGCGCGCCGCTTCGATGGCGGCGTTCAGAGCAAGAAGGTTGGTCTGATAGGCGATCTCTTCGATGATGGAGATCTTCTGGGCGATCTTCGTCATCGCCTCGACCGATTGCTTCACGGCCTGGGCGCTTTCCTCGACGTCGTTCGTTCCCTTGACGGCCATCGTTTCCATCTGGCCGCTGTTCTCGGCGTTCTGTGTGATGGAGGCGCTCATCTCCTGCAGGCTCGACGTCGTTTCTTCAACCGATGAGGCCTGCTCGCTGGTGCCCTGCGAGAGCGACTGCGCGCTGGCCGAGATCTGCGAGGAAGCGACGGTGAGCGAGGCGGCGCCGCCGCGGACTTCGCCGATGATCTCGGTCAGGCGCTCGATCATGTTCGCGAGAGCCGACCCGAGGGTGTCGCGCTGCGAGCGCGGCGTAACGCGGACGCGCAGGTCGCCCGAGGCGATTCCGGTCGCGGCGGCGACCATCTCGTTGTTCGAGTCGATCATCTTCTTCATGGCGGTCATGAGCAGCCCGGTCTCGTCCTTGCCGCGTGCTTCAATCTCAAAGTCCGACTGCCCCTCGGCGAGCTTCTCGGCGATGTCGACCACCTTCAGGATCGGCCGAGCGATGCTCCGGGTTACCGCAACGGTCATCACCGAAACGAGGATGATTCCGGCGATCACGACGATCCACATCGTGCCACGTGTGCGGGTCTCGGAATCGAGAACAACCTTCTCCTTGGAGTTCATGCGCTCGACGTTCTTATTGGCGTACTCCTCGAGAGCAGTGTCCATCCGGCGGATGTCGTCCTTGAACGGCACCATCGCCGCATTCGCGGCCGCGGGAGACTTGATGGCCTTATCGGAAATCTGCTGCTTCACCGACTGGAAGCCGATGGTGTAGGTGGACAGGTCGGCGTGAAGAACGCGCAGAATCTCCTTGTCCTCCGGAAGGGTGACTGTCTGGTCGAGCGTGTTGAGGTTCTCGATCAGGTCGGCGTGCCCCTTGTTCCATTTGTCCGAATAGTCCGACTCTTTTTGATCATCACCGATGTTGAGGAAGGTGTCCTTCTCATAGCGCCTGAGCTCGAGACCGTTAGCCTGTGCCTGCGATGCCTGCTCCATCAGCCTGGCATCGTGGTGCAGGATCGCGTACGTCGTTTGTACCGTCTGTGAAAGTCCCCAGAAGCCGGCCATGGCGACCACCGCCATCAGAAGGATGCTGATTCCGAACGCAACCGCCAGCCGTTTTCCGATTTTCCAGTTGTTGAACATGATTTCTCCTATTCGTGCTCGCAATGAGCGGTTGTTGATTAAAGTTTGTAATGGACGGTGAGGGCGAAGGCCATGGAGATCGGTGCGCCGTTGCTCTCGGCGGGAGAGAATTGCCAATGTCTCAGCGCCTCGAGTGCAACAAACGACAACGTCGGCGCCGGAAGCGGCCGGACAATGTGCGGCAGCGTTGGCTGGCCATTCTTGTCGATGATGATCTGCACCACGAGGTCGCCGGCGATTCCAAATCGTGACGCACCGGCCGGGAACTTCGGCAGAACCTGCTTGACGACGCGCGCGGGAATGACCTTTCCGCGAGTCGTTGGCTCCGCAATGGAAAACGGGTGCCGCTTGAGAAACTCACCGGGGGCCCCGAAAGAGGAAAGATCGCTCTTTGCCGCGGCCGGGTAGATTTCCTGAGCGATATACCAATACCAGAGAGCGTCGTCGACCTTTCCAAGCCCGGCGTTTGCCAGCGCCTTGTACGTCAGCACGGTGGCGAGCATTTCATCGTCAGCCCCGCCGGAACCGAGTTGTTCCACCATATCGGAGAGGACGTGGTCGATGATCTTCAGCGAGTTGGCGTAATTGCCCGCGCGAAGAGTGGCCGCGCTCTGGTTGACGTCACCTCGCCATTTGTCGGCAGACAATGCCGCGGCAGAAGCCGTGCCGATGTATCCGAAAAAGAGCACCGACACTGCAAATACACGTAGTACGAGTTTCGAGTTACTGAACATGTGCGTCTCCTGTTGTATTGGATGGACTAGAGAGGTCACAGCAGGTAATTCACTGTGATCCGTTTTCGTTTGCGGGCGCGGCGGGGCATGACCATGGCTAGAAGCCGCTTGAGGAATGTCTTCAATGAGAAGCTCACGGTTGACTCCCTGTGTGAGCATCGGCGGCGCGGCGGATGATTTCCTGGACGTCGAGGATCAGGGCCACGCGGCCGTTTCCGAGGATGGACGAGCCGGCCACGCCGGGAACCTGGCGCAGGAAGCGGCCCATCGGTTTCATGACCACCTGGCTGCTGCCGAAGAGTTTGTCGACGACGATTCCGGCGCGGCCGTGCTCGTGCTCGACGACCACGACGTTCTCGCGCTCCCCGGCCACGGCATCGAGGCCGAAGATGCTCTGGATGCGGAGAAAAGGAAGAGGCGTGCCGCGCAGGTCGATCACGCCGGTAGAAGGACGGCTCCCGCTCTGCGGCATCTCCGTGCATTCGATGATTGTGTCGATGGGGATGACGTAGGTTTCATCGCCGACGCCGACCGCGAAGCCGTCGATGACGGCGACGGTCAGCGGCAGACGGATGTCGATGGTCGTCCCGGCGCCCGGCTGCGAGTCGATGGTCAACGTGCCGCGCAGCGATTCGACGTTTCGCCGCACGACGTCCATCCCGACGCCGCGGCCGGAGAGGTCGGTGACTTCGGCCGCGGTGGAGAAACCGGGACGAAGGGTCATGTTCCAGAGTTCCTGGCGCGTGAGCCGCTCGGGATCGAATCCGAGGGCGCGGGCGCGCTCGGCGATGCTGGTCTCGTTCAGCCCGGCGCCGTCGTCGGAGAGGCGGAAGGTGATGCCGCCCGCCTGATGCAGGGCGGTGATACGGATGGTGCCGGCCACGTTCTTGCCGCGGGCGCTGCGCATCCGCGGCTCTTCGAGGCCGTGGTCGATGGCGTTGCGGATCATGTGCGTGATCGGATCTTTCAAGTGCTCGATCACCGTGGTATCGACTTCGACGTCCTCCCCTTCCAGCACGAGCATGGCGCGCTTCCCCTGTGAAGCGGCGAGATCGCGCACGACGCGGTGAAAGTGGCGAAGGGATGGGCCGACCGGCACGAGCCGCACATTCATGATGGCCTCCTGCAGGTCGAAGCTGAGACGGTCGAGCTCGCGGACGGCGTCGAGGGTTTTCTCGTCGCGGCTGGTTTCTTCAACGAGCTGGCGGACGTTCCCGCGCACGGTGGCGATCTCGCCGGCAAGGTCGAGCATGCGGTCGAGCTTGTCGATGCCGACGCGGAGCGAGCGTGCCGGGCGGGCAACGGACGGCCGCTGATGCGTGCCCGCGTCTCTGCCGGCGCCCTGCTGATTGCTGGTAACGGCGCTTCCGGCCCAGGCTGCGAGGAGGAGCAGCAATTCCTGCTGCGGCTGCGTCAGCGCTCCGTTGCCGTTGACCGAACGGATGGCGATGTCGCGAAGTGCGTCGATCGCTTCGAGAAGCTGGCTCACACCCGCCGCATTGGTATCGATGCGCCCCTCGCGCATCCCATCCAATAGCTCCTCCATGACGTGAACGAACTGGGTGAGGTCGTCGAACTGCAGGCAGCCGGCGTTCCCTTTCAGAGTATGGATGCCGCGAAAAATCTCCTGTAGCAGCTCCTCGTCGTCGGGAGTCTGTTCGAGACGAAGAAGCAGTTGCTCGACCTCGTTGAGGACGTCGTCGGTTTCGGCGACGAATGCGTCGATGAGCTGCTGGCGATCGTTGTCGTCTAGGCTTAAGGTGCTCATCGTCAGATCTCCTTGCTGTAGGCGCAGCCGTTGCCGGTATGGAAGAGGAGCTTCCGTCCGCGCTGGCCGCCGGTTTGCTCGGCGTTGATGGGGATGGCGTGCTTTTCCAGGGCCACGCGGGCCACGGCCACGTTCTGATCGCCGATCGACAGGCGGGTCGTGCCGGCGCTGCCGAGGATCGATGCCCCTCCGACGAGCTTCGCCACGAGCCTCGCCTTCTTGGCACCGGCCGAGACCATTTCGTCGATCAGCCGCTCGATGGCGATGTTGCCGTAGCGAAGGTCCGCGTGGCCGCGCACCGGATCGCTCGGCAGCAGGTAGTGATTGATGCCGGCCAGCGATGCATCCGCATCCCAGAGACAGACAGCCACGCACGAGCCGAGGATCGTGGAGACCATGACCGGCTGGCTGGCGGTGAAGAGCTGGCCGGGATAGATGTAGACGGTGCGCAGTTTCTCGGATGCGTCCATCGCCGGTACCTTCTCGATTGGATTGAGCGCTGTCATCAGTGCACCGCGAGCGCCGTCGCTTCGTGAAGGTTGGCGCAGTAGAGGGCGGTGGAGGCATGGATGCCCAGCAGCTCGAACAGCTCGTGATCGACCGGCTGCAAACTCTGTTTGTGCTCGAGAAGGCGGAACACGAGGATGGCGCCCGTGACGCGGTCGCCGATCCGGAGCGGCACGCAGGCGGTGAGCTTGTCTTCGCCGCCGGCGACGTGATCGTTGACGAAGACTTCGCCGCTGAGCAGCCTGCTGCCGATCGGACCGCTGCCGGCTTTGAAGTTCTTCAGACGCGATTTCTCGACCCCGAACGATGACGCCAGCCGGAACTCACCCGCCTCCTCGTGAAACTCAAAGATCGCCACCTCCTCGGAGCCGATGAGGTTGACCACAATCTCCTGGATGGTGCTCAGCACCGCATCCCGCTCAACGCTGGCGTGCAGTTGGTAGGAGGCGACGTAGAGATTGGAGAGGTTGCTGCTGTGGAGCTCGATCTGGTGGTACTGCGCGGCGTACTTCTCGTTTTCCTGTTCGACGTCGTCGAAGCGCGCCCGAAGCCGCTCCAGCTCCATCGTGGCCACGCCGCAGTCGTGACGCGCCTTCTCCAGTTGCATCAGCGTTTCCATACGCGCGGCTTCGAAAGTCTCCGCGGCCCGGCGCAGCTCTTCTTTCTGCTGCAGGACCACGCGCGCTTCGATGATCTCCAGCTCCAGCCGGCGTTTGTCGCTCTCGAGCGTGGTGGCCATGGCCCGGAGCTTCTCGTTCTCGCGAAGCAGGCCCTGCGTGTACTGCTGCAGCTCTTCGCGCACGACGGTGATGTACGCGCGGTTCTTCTCCTCGGTGCTCACTGGCACGCTCCGTCGTCGAGGAAATTGCGGACTTTGGCCAGCAGCTCGATGGAGTTGATCGGCTTGGTGACGTAGTCGGTACAGCCGTTCGCCCAGCCGGCTTCCACGTTGGCCGCTTCGCCGCGGGTGGTGACCATGATGATGGGGATCGATTTGGTCTCTTCGGCGTTACGGATCAGGCGGCAGGCTTCGAAGCCGCCCATTTTCGGCATGATCACGTCGAGAAGGATCAGATCGGGGAGATGCTCCGCTGCCTTCCGTACGCCTTCCTCGCCATTCATTGCCGTGACGAGCTCGTAAGGACCGTTTCTGAGAATGAACTTCTCCATCATGAGAATCGTGGACGAGTCATCGACGAGAAGAATCTTTTTTCGGCTCATACGCCTGGCTCCTGTCTAACTGTTGTGTAGGGTTCGCGGTGGATGATTGGAGCGCTCGTTGTCGTGTCGATGCTCAGCGGCGCGGAAGGTCGGGCGAAGTAGTAGCCCTGCACGAGATCGATGCCCAGCGACGTGACGGTCTCGAAATCGGAGAGCGTCTCGATGCCTTCGGCGATGACGCGCCCGCCGAGGCGTGAGGCCAGCAGGACGATCGATTCGATAGCGGCCCGGGAAGAGGCTTTCCCGCTGCAGTCGGTGATGAAGTAGCGGTCGATCTTGAAGAGCTCGGGCCGGACCTCGACCAGCATGCGGTGGCTGGAGTAGCCGATGCCGATGTCGTCGAGGGCAATGCGCACTCCAATGGCCCGCAGCTCGTAGAGCGCATCAAAGAAAGCCCGCTCGTCCCAGAACTTCTGCTGCTCTACGATCTCGAGGATCACCCGCGAGACCGGCATGTCGTGCGTGGTGCAGGTTTCGACGAGGAAGTCGGTGAATTGCGGATCGCGCTCGAGTGTCGAGGCGTGGACGTTCACCGAGATGGCCGGCGATCCCGGAACGGTTGATCCGGATGCAATCGCACGGGCGATGCAGGCCCGGTCGACCTCGACCTCTTTCCCTTTGCGCCGCACGTACTCGAAGAGGACGTTGGCCGATTCGACGTTCGAGTCTTTCGGTCCGCGTGCGAGCGCCTCGAGAGCGAAGAGAATCGTCTCGTTCCCGGCGATCTCGTAGATCGGCTGGAAGAGGATCGAGAGGCCACCCGGCCCGAGGATGTCGTGAAGCAGCGTGCGGCGCTTCATCACGCGTCTCCCATCAGCCGGTGAACGGCCTTGGCAATGTCCGGCAGCGGCGTCGGTTTCGGCAGAAAGGTTTCGGCACCGAGCGCGCGGGCGCTGCGCTGAATCTCCGGCGCGGTGTGCGCGGTCAGGATGATCACGCGCGTGCCGCGGGAGTGATGCCGCACGAAGCGGAGGATCTCCAGACCTTCGACGGCGTAGCTCCAAGAGAGGCGGAGATCAGCGATGACGATGGCGTAGTGCGAGGTGGCGATCAGCGCTTCCGCTTCTTCCAGCTCGCGGGCGCAATCGACATGAAACCCTTCGCGGGTGAAGAACTTCTTGAGGGCGGAGAGAACCACCCGCTCGTCTTCGACGAGCAGCATCCGGGATCTTTGGGTTGTTCCGTGTGTCATGACCGCCATCTATCGCAACGGCGGGACCATGCTCAGTGCCCGTTTCAGAACGGGAGCAAGAGGCGTGATGTGAATGGGTTAGGCAGGAGTGGCGGAAATTGGAACCGGATCGTATTTCGAAGTTTCAAACACGTATTTCGAATCTTTGGGCAGTCAAAAGCAATCCGCAGATGGCGCGGATGAGCGTAGATAGGACCGTCTTGAATCCGCGTTAATCTGCGTCATCTGCGGATGGCTTTTGAGGTTCCTTGCGCAGCGTGATCCGGTGCTTGCGCACCTTGTAGTACAGCGTATTACGCGTGATGCCGAGGCGCTTCGCGGCGCGGTCGACGACCCCTTCCTCTTCCTTGAGCACGCGTGCGATATGGCGTGCCTCCACCTCGGTCAACGTCAGTCTGGTGTCGTCTGAAGAGCCGTCGCCGGATGGGGACTCGAAACGGAGATCGGTGCGGCGGATCTCGCTCTGGTCGCTCAGCAACAGCGACCGCTCCAGCACGTTCTTCAGCTCGCGGATGTTGCCGGGCCACGGATACTCCTGCATGGCACGGACGGCGCTGTCGGCGAGCGTCACTCCCGATCGTCCCAGCTCATGGGCCACGCGCGCGAGGATGTCGCCGGCCAGCCCGGCGATGTCCTCGGGGCGCTCGCGGAGCGACGGCAGACGCAGGACGATGGTGCTGATCCGGAAGTAGAGATCTTCGCGGAAACGGCGGCTGCGGACCAGGACATTCATGTCGTGATGTGTGGCCGCGATCAGGCGCACATCGGCGAAACGGTCCTTCACGTCGCCGAGGCGGCGGAATCGTTTCTCCTCGAGGACTTTCAGCAGTTTCGGCTGGACCTGCACGTCGACGTCTCCGATCTCATCGAGAAACAGCGTGCCGCGGTGGGCCAGATCGAAGAGCCCCTGTTTTGCCTGCACGGCGCCGGTGAATGCGCCACGCTCGTGCCCGAACAGCTCGGACTCGAGAAAGTCCTTCGACAGACCGGCGCAATTCAGATCGACGAACGGCTCCTGCCGCCGGCGGCCGTTGCGGTGCAGCCAGTTGGCGAGAATCCCTTTCCCCGTCCCGGTCTCGCCCTGGATCAGGATGGGGCGGTCGGTCGAAACGATCTTGTTCACGTCGCTCTCGAGCTGGCGAATGGCGGCGCTCGTACCATTGAAGGGATCGAGAACGTCGCGCGATTCTTTCTTGCGGTCGGCCTGATCGGCCTGTCGGCTGCGCTGCGTATCGAGCGCGCGATTGAGAACGACCAGCAGCGTCGGAAGCTCGACCGGTTTGGTCAGGAACTGTTCGGCCCCCTCCTTGATAGCGCTGACCGCGAGCTCGACGCTGGCGTGCGCGGTCAGGACGATCACGGCCACCGAGGCGTCGATCGCCTTGAACTGCGGCAGCAGATCGAGCGCTGTGCAATCGCGCAGCTTGTAGTCGAGAATGATGGCGTCGGGCCGCTCCTTGCGCGCCTGCGTCAGCGCCGAGACGCGGTTGTCGGCATCCGAGACCTCGAAGCCCGCCGCCGTGAGGAAGCGGCGGATGGCCATCCGGATGGCCGGCTCGTCGTCGACGATCAGCACGCGGTTGCGGGTCATCTCGGTCATGTCGGGGTGCTCTTCGCCGGCGACGTTCCGTTGCCGGCTACGGGAAAGAGTACCCGGATCCGGCCGCCGCCTTCGGGCCGGTTCGAGGCAGACACCTTGCCGGAGTGCTCCTCCACGATGCGCTGCACGATGGAGAGGCCGAGCCCCGTCCCTCCCTCACGCTGCGTGAAGAATGGCTCGAAGACGCGGTCGAAATCCTGCGGCGCGAATCCCGGCCCCCCGTCGTCGACGGTACATTCGACCCAGTGCCGGCCGGCGTGGTCGGCGAGCGCGCCCCCGATGCGGACGACCCCGCCGGGATCGGAATGCTGAATGGCGTTGTCGATCAGGTTCTCGAATACCTGCCGCAGGCGCGAGCGGTCCATCAGCAGCGTCGGCATCGCTTCGGTCAGCCCATTCCGGATCTCGACCTGCGCGGCGAGCGCCGCGGGGAGACGGCTCGCCACAGCCTGACCTACGACATCCCGGATATCGCCGCGCTCGATCGTGAGCGCCGGCGGTTTCCCGTACTCGAGCAGCTCCTGCATCAGATGGATGAGCCGGTTCACTTCCAGCCGGAGCGTGGCGGCGCATTCGGCATAGCCGGGCCGGCTCATCTCCTCCTGAAAGGCATCGAGCGTCGCCGAAATGCCGAAAAGTGGGTTGCGTACCTCGTGAGCGACGCCGGCCACGAGCGTCCCCATGGCTGACATGGTTTCACTCCGCCGCAGCGATTCCTGCAACTCGACGAAGCCGGTGATCTCCCACAACACGAGGATGAATCGCTCGGAGCCGTTCGGAGCGGAGAAGCGGGAGACGATGATGTCCCAGGTTCTGCCGTTGGCGTCTTTCGTCTCCGCGGTCGTGCCCAGCCGCTCGCCGGCGATGTAGGTGATGAGCTGCGCTGCCGTCTGCCACGGCTCGCCGGCACTGATCGCTTCGATGTGCCGCCCCGCAATCTGTTCCTCGGAGAGCGCGCTCAATTCGAGCGCCGCGTGGTTCACGCGGACGACGGCCCCGCTCCGCTCGGTGATCAGAATCGGCGTGGTGACCGTATCGAAGGTCTCTTTCCATTCTGCCGCCGAGCGCTCGACCGCGTCCTGCAGCCGTCGTTGTTCCGCCTCGGCGTGACGTCTTTCGGTGATGTCGACGCCGGTGGCTACAAGGAACGGCTGGCCGCCGACGTCCATACGTCGGGCGCTGAACGTGTAGTTTTTCACCTCCGTGCCGAAAACCAGGCGCGTTTCGACCTCCGCCTGACCGGCATCGAACACCTCGGCGATCCTCCGGTTTACGCCCTCGCGGTCGTCGGGATGAACGAGGGTACGGTCCGGGCGCTCGATCAGAATTTGCTCCCCACCGGCCAAGCGCTCCATCGTGTCATTCCATCGAATGAACCGCCCCTCGCGGTCCTGAACGAAGAAGAGGCCGCCGATGGTGTTGATGGCGGTGTTCGTAAACGCTTCCTGCTCCAGCAACGCCGCGTAGCGATGATCGAGCTGGCGGACCATGGCCTCGATGCAGGAGCGAAGGCTCTCCAGCTCAGCGGGGAAGCCTGATGCCGGCTGCGGTGCGCCGGCGTCTCCCGTGCTGACGGCGACGGCGTACTTTTCGATCGCCGTCAGCGGCCTCACCACGGCCCGCCAGAGAAGAAGATAGGTGGAGAGGATGAGTAGGACATCCACCGCAACGATCGTTGAAACGATGCGAAGGAGCGTGTCGCGGAGCTCGTCCTGCAGGAACTTCGGTGTCACCAGCAGGCGGACCGTTCCGATTTCGTTGCCGGAAAACAGGATCGGCCGCTCTTCGACGAGCATGTCTCCGGGAGCGGACATCCCATTCCAGGGGACCAGTCTCCGCCGCGAATCACGCACACGGCCATAGGTCTCACCGGCGGCAACGACGCTGATTCCGTAGACCGATTTCGGCCGGGACATCGCGTCAATCACCCTGTTGATCTGCGCACGATCGATGTTCCAGACAGGAAGCGCGAGCGCCACGGAGAGCTCGTCAGCCTGAACCACCCCGAGACCTCGGAGGGCCTCCCACTGTCGCTTCGCGTCGGACCGGTAACTGATGATCGAGTACGTCCCGAGCAACGCCGTCGTCACCACGACCAGCGTGGCAGCAACCACTGTAGCGAGTGACAATCTGCGTGTCGCCATCTACTTGTACGTTTTCGGATCGAACCAGAGCCGCTTGTCGTTGAACGGGGTCTCCGGTCCGAGAAACGGATTGTTGATCCTGAAAACCCTCCGCTCTTTCAAATGCAGTTGCTCGATTTTGTGTCTCTGATACTTGTCGAAGATGCGGTCGTACGTTCCGTCCGCGATCATCATCCGCATTCCCTCCTCGGCGCGCGCGGCCAGGCGCCGCCCTTCGTTCGTCTTCGGGAACCAGAAGTACATCGGGAGGGGGTAGTAGAAAATGATGTTGCCTTCGATATGGAGGGCCGGGAGCGCTTTTTTTCGCTGCCCGTATTCGTCGAGCACCTCGGTGGCCGCGCGCAGGAAGATGTCGAAGCGCCTATTGACCAGCATCTCGAAGAGTCCGTCGTAGCTCGAGCCCGTGACGACCTTGAACCCGTTCGTTTTCAGGATGTCGACGTCGATCCATCCCAGTCCGAGGCCATAAGAGAAGCGGCGAAGGTCATCGATCGATCGGACGGAAGCAAATCGCCGCTGGTCATCCGCGCGAATGAGGAACACACAGTACCCGCCGAGGTTCTTGTCGACGGGAATCCGGATCGGGATCAGGCTCTTCTCGAAATCGGGAGTGGTGCTGAGGTACATCACCGTCAGCTTTCCGGTGGCGCTCTTCAACTCGAACGCCTGCCGCCGCTCGGTCATGAATCCCGAGGGCACCATCCGATAGGCTCCCCACTTCGGCGTCGTCCTCTCCAGGGCCGTCCGGAGGATTTCCCAGTGATACAGATATCGCACATCGAGCGACGACTCCGGCGCATCGTAGATGTACGTCATCACCCCGCGCGCGTACGACTCTGCAGCGGAGGCAATCAACAACAGAATGGCGAGAACCGCCGACCGACGCGTTCCCATGGCGGATATTGGAACATTAATTCATGAAGTATCAAGCTCTTGTCATTCATACGTCAGCGGGCCGTATGGGAAGGCTCTGATAAGTGACATTATTATCAAAACCGCCTGTCCATCTGCATTCGCCGGGCTGATTTCCCCGTATATAGCCTCAGATGAGCGCGACCGCACAACTCCTGTTCGCCACTCCGGATGCGACGCTGCAACGCGCCGCGGCCGGCGATCACGAGTCGTTCGGGGCGCTGATCAGCGAGCATCAGGACATGGTCTTCAGCATCGCCTGGAACTTCCTGCACGACCGCGGCCGGGCCGAGGAGATCGCGCAGGAGGTCTTCCTGCAGCTGTACCTGACGCTCGGCGAGATCGAAACGCCGGCCCATCTCACCTTCTGGCTGCGCCGCGTCACCGCCAACCGATGCATCGACGAATCGCGCCACGGACGCTGGCGCATCGTCACGCTCGATGAAGCGGGCGACCTTGCCGGAGACACTGATGAGAGCGACCCATTCCTGGCAAGAAAGATCGCGCAGATGCTGCAGCGTCTGCCGGCGCAGCAACGCCTGGCCATCACCATGCGATACCAGGAGGGGCTCGAGCCCTCCGAGATCGGAGCGGTGCTCGACATGCCGCTCAACACCGTCAAGAGCCATCTCCGCCGCGGCCTGGCCGCGCTCCGGGAATGGCTGGGAGTCACATCATGAATCTCGAAACGGAACTGAATGGAGCACTGGCCCGGACCTCTGCCCCGGACGGCTTCGCCGATCGCGTCCTGGCGCGCCTCGGCCAGACACAAGCGCCGCACCGTCACCGTCTCACGGCATCGACCCTGCGGCGCATCGCCGCCGCCGTAGTTCTTACCGCGGCGCTCGGAGGTCTGACCGCGCATCAGATCGTCGAGCAACGCCGCACCGAAGGAGAGCGCGCCCGCCGCGAGCTCATGACCGCGCTGCATATCGCCAGCGCCAAGATGCGCGTCGCCCAACGCGCCGTCGCACACGACTGACAGCCATGAAAGGACTGACCATGACCCGCTTTTTCGTCAACCTGATGCTCACCCTCATCGCCAGCATCGCCATCCCCTTCACCGCATCGGCGCAGGGCACCCGGCTCAACCTCGATCTTCCCGACATGGCCGCGAAGGCCAGCGAGACCGTCGACGTCACCCTCGACGGCGCCATGCTCCGCCTGGCCGGCAAGTTCCTCTCCAGCACGGACGCCGACGAGCGCGCGGCGAAGGAGATGATCAACGGTCTCTCCGGCATCTACGTCCGCAGCTACGAGTTCGAGCACGAGGGCGAATACGACAAGACGCAGGCCGAGCGCATCCGCACCCAGCTCGGACCGTCGTGGAAGAAGATCGTCAAGGTCTCCAGCCGCACCAAGGAAGACGTCGATATCTACGTCGACACCCGCGGCGATGCCGTCGCCGGCCTTCTGATCATCTCGGCAGAACCAAAGGAGTTCACCGTCGTAAACATCGTCGGCCCTGTCGACATCGAGAAGCTGGCCGGCCTGGAAGGGCAGTTCGGCATCCCGCACATCAGCCGCGATCTCAAGGCCAAGCACGGGAAGGAATCGCATCATGAGTAACCGCCGCCGTCTGGTTCTGCTCGTCGCGCTGGTGAGCGTCTTCGCCATCGGCGCGACGCCGGCACGTGCGAATTTCGATGACATCGTCCGCGCCGTCGAATCGCGATACAACGTTCACCGCACATGGATCCCGATGTTCGGCCTGGTCCGCTTCGCACTCTGGGTGACGCGGCCGGGCGGCGTCTCGGATGTTCAGTTGGCGACCTTCGAACATGCCCATTTCGACGATATGCCGGGGCTGGCGGAAATCGTCCGCCGCAACGCCGGCGAGCCGATGCAGCCGCTCGTGCAGACGCGCTCGAACCGCAACGGCGAGACGACGCTGATCTACGCCCGCCCCCTCGGCGGAGACCGCGTGGCCCTTCTCGTCTTCGCCCACGATCAAAGCGATACGACGATCGTCCGCGTGGTGGTGTCGATGGACAAGTTCGCCCAGACGATCAACCACCCGGATCACGTGATGGCGCATCT
>JADGNY010000211.1 GCA_017883235.1 Thermoanaerobaculia bacterium
AAACTCATGCACCGGCAACCTGACCATCTATTCGAGGATGCGCTGATCGCTGCCACTGCGATCGTGCACCATCTGGTGGTTGTGACGCGCAACGTTCGTGACTTCACTGCCTTCCAGGTTGAAACCCTTGACCCGTTCGCAACGAAGTGATCCCTGAGAAGCGCCTGGATCTCATCAGGAGGTCAGCGGTTCCACGAAGTTGGACTTACGGCCACGCAAGCATCGGTCGGACTAGAGAGTCCGACCTACGTTGACACCCTTCAAACCCCCTCCTCAAACCTCACTTCACCCGTCGCCAGTTTCACCGAAAAACGGCCCCACCCCTCCGGCGACGCCTGCCGCGCTTCGCCGACGATACTCGGTGTCTTCGAGCGATATCTCTCGAAATCCTCCGGAACTGATGGTCTCTGTTTTCCAGAGGCGGCCGCTCTTTCCGAACAACTCCAGGCTCATGCCGTTGTGGTCGACGAGGAACAGCGTCCTGGGGGCATCCATCCTCACGAAGGCGACGTGCGTGCCGACCTGCTCCACGAGCGTGTGCGACGTTGCGTCGATGATGTAGCCGGCGCCTTTCGCGGAGACGAAGAGGTGCTTGTTGTCGGGCATCATGGAGATCGAACCGATCTTCGTGTAACCGATCTCGAAGCTGCCGATCCACGACGCTTCGCCGAGGCCGATGCGGATATACGCGCGTTCGCGTCCCGAGTCGCTCCCTTCCGGCGGGATGGCGATGACCGCTTCGCCCGGCGGCGGAGAGTCGAGGATCTCGGCCGCGGTCAACTCGAGGCGTGCCATGGTCGAGGGATCCCGGGACAGAGGAGGCATGGGACCCGGTAACCGTGGCCGGCGCCTGTGATCGTGGGCCTGCTGGCCGAACGACCCCAGGAACTGCAATCGCCAGTATCGTTGTGCGGCCTCACTGCCGGGGCCGTCTTCTTCCGCCGACCGCGCCGCCTCGTCGATGAACGTCCCGATCGCGTTTCCGACCTCGGGGTCGTTTTCCTCGATGACCCGGCCGAGGGCCAGAGTGATTCGTTGGAGATCCCTGAGTCCCTGCTCGATCATCTCGTCGCGCTGCGCGGTCCGTTCATAAATTCCGGCGAGCTCCTCGGCGGAATGGAGATTTCTGTAACGCGGATGCGTTTCGTGTCGCCGCAGGCGCCTGGCAGCGCGGCGGTATTTACGTCTCATCTCCCCCGTCATGAACGTGTTCACCGGCGAATCGGGGGCGCGTTCGGCGCGCTGCAATACATCGAGGGCCTCGTGCATGGGGCAGGCGTGGTGTCCCACTGGGGGACGGGGCGTAACCCACTGGGGGACGGGGCGTACCCCACTGGGGGACGGGGCGTACCCCACTGGGAGACGGTGCGTACCCCACTGGGGGACGGGGCGTACCCCACTGGGAGACGGTGCGTACGCCACTGGGGGACGGGGCGTACCCCACTGGGGGACGGTGTGTACCCCACTGGGGGACGGGGCGTACCCCACTGGGGGACTGGGCGTACCCCACTGGGGGACGGTGTGTACCCCACTGGGGTACGGCGGGTGTCCCACTGGGGCACGGAGCCAATCCTTGAGGGGCCAGGCCTTTGCTGTTTCATCGCCTGCAAACCATTGAGAAACAGTCACTTGCGACGGCTGCCTTGCGCTGCCGCGACCCATCGTCAGTGATTCGGATTGACGTCCCGCCCTCCTCCGCCCTGGAGTCTGTGAATACACTCCCAGAGTCTATGAATACACTCCGAGAGTCTGTGAATACACTCCCAGAGTCTATGAATACACTCCCGGAGTCTATGAATACACTCGCGGAGTCTGTGAATACACTCCCGGAGTGTGTGAATACACTCGCGGAGTCTGTGAATACACTCCCGGAGTGTGTGAATACACTCCCGGAGTGTGTGAATACACTCGCGGAAGTCGCCGCATCTTCCGGAATTGGTGACTCACTAGATTGGACGAGTGCCTTCCGCCTCGAGACTCCGACTTCACTCAGTGCCCCCCGTCCCTATTCAGGAAGCTCTCCGAATCCTTCTGGAGCTTGGCGGCAGCGTGTAAGCCGGGCAGTATCGACGGCCAAAAATGGTAAGTCGGCGGACTCCTGGAGTCCGAGATTGGACTCCACAGAGGGCACTGCTGGGAAACGCCCATGTGTAGCGCTGCAACGTTGCGTCGCGGTCGTGACGAACGTGCGTCAACCACGGGCAGCGTTGCGACACGACACCTGGGAGCGCGGGCGTCTCGACGGCGTTTTGATGATCGGCATCCTGCTGCTTGTACGCGCGGGCGGGACGCCCGCGGGCCCAGGGGGGGTACGTTACCGTTCCTGCGTGTACGAGCCGCCGCGTCTGGGGATCGACGGTCTCGGCGCCGTCCGTCACGAGGATGACGACATTCGCCACCGGCTGCCCGAACGCGTTCGGCTCTGCGGCGAGAATCGTCGTCCCAGCGAAGGATCTTGCGCGCCAGGCGGCTCTAACGGTCGGAGGCTCGACATGCTCGTACGCCGTTCGTTGTTCCTTCTCCTTGCTGCTGCCGTAGCCGTGCCGATCGTCGCGCAGGATCACCCGTCCGATCGAACCTGCGTAACCGGCGCGGCCACCTCGATGTACGTGAGCGGGATGCATCGCGCCAATGCGCCGCGGTTGGCGAGAGCGCTGGCGGCCTCCCCGCCGGCAGGCGTGGAGATGCGGAACGGGATGTTCGTGGTGCAGAAGACGCCGGCGAACTCGCTGCTCGATCATCCGAATGACCTCGAAGGGAAGTCGGTCGTTTTTGCACCCGCCGGCGCCGATCGATATCGAGCGGCCACCGTTCCGCTGCAATACGACACGAACGTGGGAACGGCGCTGCGCATGTTCGTGAACAGCGGGGCGCCGGACTGGACTTACGTCCGAATTACACTGACCGCCGTCAAGCTGCCTCTGTTCGGGCAATCGGTGGACACCATCTACCTCACGGCGTTCAACAGCATCGCGTTGTCGCCGCCGGGTTTCACTCCCGCCACTCAGTACGACAGGATGGAAGCGGCCTTCGTGCAGGGACCGACGATCGCGCCGCTGCTGATGACCAGCAGGCGCCCAGCCACGCTGAACCTTCCGACCGTGTACAAGCGCGAGTCGGCCGATGGCATCGTGGTCACCTGGCGCGCCGGCGGCGCGTTGTCGTACGACGTGCAGGCGAAGATCGCCAAGAGCGGCGAGATCACGTTTTCCTACCGGACACTCGGCGAGGTCACGTGGGGCGCGGTGTTGATCACCCCCGGTGTCGGGGCGTTTCTTCCGGGGCTGACGACCGTGGCACAACTGGACGATCCGGCCGATGACGTTGCCGCCGAGGCGCCGGAATCCGCGCGCGCTGCCCTCGACATCCGCTCCGTCACGCTGCAGCAGGTGACGGGGATGGGCGGCTGTCTGCTCACGATCGGCACGGGTGCGACGCCGGCCTCGATGGTGCCGCCGCTCGGCGACGGCATCATCGTGAAGGTCACCTTCGGCGATGCTCCAGCGTTGACGATGACGCTGTTATGGAACAGCGAGGCCATCGTCACGCAACCCGGCCGTGCCATGCGCGACACGGCAACCGCCGGCATCAGCGGCAATCAGATCCAGATCGCATTCACTGTCGACTCTCTGCGCCCGATCTCCACGACCACACCAGGTGATCGAGGCCATGGGCCCGCGCCGGCCATCGACCGCATCGAGCCCGCGCGTGTTCAACGTCGTCTTTGTGATGGTTGCGGCGACGGGGCGCGACGTTGATGTTGATCTTGCTCGCGTCGACAGCGCTCGCCGCGTATTTGCCGGCAACTTCGGGAAGGCCACCGGCAATCGAGCGTCGGTCAACACTCTGTTCTTTCCTCCATCGCCGCGCAGACACGCAGTGCAGCCGTGAAATGACAGCACCAGTCAACTCCGATCGATTGCTCGTCGGGCGAATGCTGCGAGGCGATGAAGAAGCATTCGCGGCATTCATGGACGCGCATATGGGACCGCTCTTTCGCTTCGCGATGCGCCGCACGGACGGCGACGCTGATGCCGCTGAAGAAATCGTGCAAATGACTTTGTGCGCCGCAATTCGCAAGCTGGGAACGTTTCGCGGCGAAGCGTCGCTGTTGACATGGCTCGGCGCTTCCACAGCGCCGCGTGTACCCGCCCGTTGCACCGCGGCTGATTGCCAGGGTGGCAGCGAGCGGCGGCACGACGTCCGTGCGCACGGGAAATGACGTTGCGGCCGGTTCGGTCGTCTCCACAGCGCCGATGAGCTTTGCTACCTTGCAATGGCACGATCATGGTTCGCTGCGAATCGCGGCCGGCTCGCGCATCCATTTCACCTCCGACGATTCGATCCAGCTCGAGCGCGGTGCGATCTACTTCGCGTCGGCTCCGTCCGGCAGCGCCGTCGCCATCCGCACGAGATTCGGCGTCGTGCGCGACGTCGGCACGGCCTTCGAGGTGCGCGTCGAACCGGCGGCTTTGCGTGTGCGCGTGCGCGAAGGGACGGTCGATCTGCAGCAGAATGGCGCTCGGGAACGCGCCGAGGCCGGTATCGAGCTGCTGGCGCAGCAGAGCAGAGTCACGCGCACCGCCATTCCCACCACCGGCCCGGACTGGAATTGGCTCCTGGCCGCCGCGCCGCCGATCATCCTGGACGGCAATGCGCGCGGTGTCCTGATGGCGATCGCGCGGGAGAAAGGGTTCACGCTCGTGTTCTCCGATCGCCTCCTGGCCGACCGCATCGGTCGCACGTCCCTGCACGATCACGTTCCACTCACGCCGGACGAAGCGCTCGCCGCGGCGACGGTCGCGGCCGGCGTGAGCTACCACGTATCGGGAAATACACTGTTGATCGAGCGAAGGCAGCTCCGGTGAAAACGGCCCTGGCGCTGCTGGCGTTGCTCGTGACCACGACCGCGTCGGCGGCGCGATACGCCGGGCGGCCGCTGGTCGATGCGCTCCACGACCTCGAGCGCCGCGGCCTCCATCTCATCTACAGCAGCGAAGTCATTCAACCGGAGCTCACGGTTCGCGAGGAGCCACGGTCGTCCGAGCCGCGCGCGATTCTCGACGAGCTGCTCGGTCAGCACCGGCTCCACGCGGTCCCGGGTCCGAGGGATACGCTGGTCATCGTTCACGACGAAGCACCGCGGCAAGGCAACACTTCGAAGCCGGCGTCCGCCGCCATGCCCGTCGCCATTCCCGTCGCCATTCCCGTCGCCATTGCCGTCGCCATTGCCGTCGCCATTGATCAGATCGTCGTCACCCCCAGTCACTTCGGCATGCTCGGCTCGCAACCCGAACAGCGGCAGTTTCTCAGCCGCCAGGACGTCCGGGCCATGCCGCACTTTTCCGACGACATCTATCGGGCCATCAATCGGATTCCCGGCGCGGCAACGAACGATGTCTCGGCGAACTTCAACATGCGCGGCGGCGCGCAGGACGAAGTGGAGGTCCTTCTCGACGGTGTGCAGATCTATCAGCCGTTTCATGTGAAGGATCTCTTCAGCGCGTTCAGCATGCTCGACGCAGAAGTGATGGGCTCCGTGGACGTGCTCACCGGCGGGTTTCCTGCCGAATACGGCGGACGTCTGAGCGGCGTCATCGACATCGCCTCGCTCACGCCGGACGAACGACGGACGGAAGTAGGCGTCAGCATGCTGAACTCCCGCGTGTTGAGCGCCGGCTCGTTCCGTGACGGCCGCGGACAATGGTTGTTCTCGTTCCGGCCAGGGTATCTGCACGAAGTCCTTCGCATAGTCAATCAGAAGACAGGTCTCGATCCGTCTGCAGGTCGAGGATGGCGTCACGACCTACGCGCCTGCGGAGATCGCCACGCACGCCATCCTGGGGGTGGATCGCCGCCTGGTACGCGGGTGGTCCGTGCGGGTCGAGACCTACGAGAAGCATCTGTCGCACGTGCGGCCGCGATTCGAGAACCTGCTCGACTCCATAACGTTTTTTCCCGAAATCCGAGGAGACCGCGTCCGGATCGCGCCGTCGCGCGGAGTGGCCCGCGGCACGGAGTTGCTCCTCCGGCGAGACAGCGACGGTCCGTGG
>JADGNY010000212.1 GCA_017883235.1 Thermoanaerobaculia bacterium
CCTCGTTCTTCTTGCTTGGCTCTACTTCTCGCAGGTCCAACGCGAGGAACAGGAAGCACGGGAAACAGCTCTGCGCATGGCGCGGACCACGGCCGTGCGACTGCGCGCGTTGCACACGGATGCGTTCTCGCTCCTGCGACGGATTGGCGCCCGGACGGCCGCGCGTCAGATCGACGCACAGTCGTGTGAGTCGTTCTTTGCCGTCGTCGACTTCGATGCGGAGGACGAAAACCTCTATCTCTTCGACGGCGATGGACGTCTCCTCTGCTCCGGCACATCCGCAAACAACCAGGCCATCTTTCTCGCCGGGCAGCATTGGATCGAGCGGGAGCTGCAGTCGCGGCGGCTGCAGCCGCGCGTCCCGATGATGGGTATGCTCGATGGCCATTGGGCCTCGGTGCTCACGATGCCCGTGAACGATGCCCGAGGTTCCTTACGCGCCACCCTGGTCCTGCTTCAGTTGCCGGAGGCGTTCGACGACTCCCTTCCGCCGGGTGCGGTGATGACCATCGTCGATCGGGAGGGCACCATCGCCTCCCGCTCCCCGAATGCCGGCTGGAGCGGACGGAATGTGCGCGATGCGAACATCATCCAGCTCACGAAGGACCGCCGCGAGGGAATCGCCGAGGCGAAAGGGGTCGACGGCGTATCCAAACAATATGGGTTCACGGCGCTGCCCGAGCTCGGCTGGCACATCTACGTCGGCATTCCGACCTCGACGGTGATGCGGCCCGTGCAGCAGCAGTTCCTGCGCGGGGTGGCCGGCGGAGCGATCATCGTGATCGCCATCATCATCATCGCCACGATGCTCTCGCGCGCGATCGAGCGCCCGGTCGCGGCGCTCTCGCGGGCCGCGGAGGCGGCGGCTGACGGAGCATTTGAGAGCGTCACCGCGGCAGGACCGCGCGAGATCGCACAACTGGCGGACACGTTCAACGCCATGCTCGCCCGGCGGCTGGAGGGGGAGCAGGAGCTGAAAGCGTTGTCCGAGCGCCTGCTGCTCGTGCAAGAGGAGGAGCGGACCCGCATCGCCCGCGAGCTGCATGACGATCTCGGGCAGGCTCTGACGGCGTTGAAGATGGACGTCGGCGGCCTCGTGGCGATGTTGCCGCCGTCTGCAAGCGGGCCTCTTCAAAATCGGCTGATCAGCCGCATCGTGGGTACGCTCGACGACACCGTGACCGCTGTGCAGCGAATCTCCTCCGAGCTGCGGCCCAGCGTTCTTGACGACCTCGGCCTGGCCGCGGCGATTGAAGCCGAGGCCTTGCGATTCGAACAACGCACGGGCATCGAATGCGAGCTCTCGCTGCCGGAACATGACGGGCTGCACGTCGGCAACGCCGCCGTTACCGCCATCTACCGCATCGTGCAGGAGGCGCTGACGAACGTCGCGCGCCACGCCAACGCCAGCCGGGTCGAGCTGCGGCTGCGGCAGCGCCCCGAGGAACTGCTGCTGGAGATTCGCGACGACGGACGGGGGATCACCGCCGAGGAGGTGAGCGATCGGCATTCGCTCGGACTGATCGGGATCCGCGAGCGCGCCGGCCTGGCCGGAGGAACCGTTCACTTCGAAGGAGTGGCCGGCCGCGGTACGATCGTCTCGGTGCGCATCCCGACGCGCACGACCCAGACATGATCAAGGTGCTCATTGCGGACGATCACGAGCGCCTCCGCCAGTGCGGGGAGAGGCAGTCGCCGCGCACACGGGGATGAAGTGGACGGAGCGCCCCCACGATGGACGGATGCCCTGCTCCCGCTCGCCACGAAAGAAAAAGCGGTGCGGGCCGTGCGCGACTGATGATAGAGTCATACTCATCAGCTTAATCGCAGTTAATCCTTTTTTACGGAGACTCCAGCCATGCCGCCGCAAAAGCGCGATCATGTCTGGACTCTCGCATCGCCTTTTGACCCATTCATGTCTTCAAACTCAAGGACGAATACCATGAAACGCACCCTTCAGGCAGTGCTTCTCGCGTTGATGTTTGTATCGGCTGTCAGCGGCGCCGTGACCAAGAAGGCAAAGGGCGAGACGGACAAGAAGCTCGTTCCCGCGGCCTCAACCGAGGCCGATCAGCAGGCTGAGAGCAAGAAGGTGCCGGCAGCGGCGAGCAGCGTCAGCCTTCCGCACATCCCGTCGATACCGATGATTCAGACTCTTGGGGATGACGACAAGTATGACCCCGACCTCCCGCAGCACCTGCAGGGAAGAATCGACAAGGCAGAGTACCTTCGCCTTCGCGACGAATACCTCGGCATTCTTCGCGGCATCGACCCGGATCCGACGCTGCCGTTCGACATCGCCAGGCGCAACGTAGCCATCCAGACGATGGAACACCGGGTCCCCACCCGGCCGGGCAATGTGCCTTTCCCCGGATGGATGGCACTCGGCCCGTCGCCGGTTCCGAACGGTCAAACGCAGCAGTTCCCGACCGTGGCGCCCGTGAGCGGCCGCGCGACCTGCGTCGTCGTCGATCCGACCAATTCCAACAAGGTGTACCTCGGTACAGCGCAGGGAGGCGTCTGGCGGACGCTGGACGGCGGAGCGACGTGGACGCCGATCTTCGACACGGCCCAGTCGCTGGCGATTGGCGCGCTCGCGCTGGCTCCTTCCAATCCCACCATCCTGTATGTCGGAACCGGTGAGCCGAACAATTCAGCGGACTCGTATTTTGGGGTCGGTGTCTACCGGATCGATAACGCTGACACCACGGCCGATCTCGTCGGTCCGATCAATCCCAGTATCACGACAGGCACGACCACGGCCCTCACGTACAACTGCTTCAACGGCCGTACGATCTCGAGGATCCTCGTCAATCCCATCGACCCGGCGAACATCTTCGTGTCGACCGCGGCGGGCGTCGCGGGCGCGGCTGGAAACGCCCTCTCCAATACCATTCCTCCACTCGCGCTTCGCGGTGCTTTCCGCTCCACGAACGCCACCGCGGCCGCGGGGTCGGTGACGTTCCAGAAGATCATCGTCAATACCGACGGCAGCCTCGACGCCCCTGGAACGGGAAACACGTCGATCTTCGACATGGTTTTCGAGCCTGGGAATGCCAACAACCTGCTCGTGTCGACATCGGGCGCGGCGACGGGTGGCGTCATCATGCGCTCCACCAACGCGCTCGCGGCCACGCCGACGTTCACGCAGGTCCTGTTTCCGGGCTTCAACGGACTGGTCATGCATCTCGCGATCAACAAGGTCGGCGCGGTCGTCACCGCGTATGTAGCCTCGAACGAGCCGTCCTCGGTTACGGCATGCTCGAGCGTCGGCCAGGCTGGCCGGGTTCGAAAATCGGTGGATGGCGGCGTAACCTGGAGTGCTCCGCTCCCCGCCGCGGAAGGGTATTGCGGCGGTCAGTGCTCGTACGACAATCCCATCGCGGTTGATCCGAACAACGCAAACATCGTCTACATCGGCGGCAATGCGCGCGGCACATGCTCCGACGTGCTGAAACGCTCCGCGGACGGCGGCACGACCTTCACCCGTGACGATAACGGCCTTCACGCCGACTCGCACGGCCTTTTCATGGATACCCTTACCGTTCCGACGACTGTCTGGTTCACGAATGACGGCGGCGTCTGGAAGCGCCAGGATGCGGCCGCCGGAACGGCCTGGCTCAACCAGAATACGAACGGTCTCAATACCATCCAGTTCGTCGGTCTGGCGGTCCATCCCACCGACCAGTTCATGACCCTCGGCGGTACGCAGGACAACGGCACCGAAGCGATGCAGGGGTCGTACGGCAACTGGGTCTCGGCCGAGAGCGGCGACGGCGGCTTCGCCCTCATCGACCAGAGCTCCACGGACACCACCAACGTCACGATGTACCACACGTTCTTCAACCAGACGAACAACTTCATCGGATTCGACCGGACCAATCTCGGGACGTGCCTGCCGCCTCCCGATGCCAATAAAGACTCCTGGGAGTTCCGGGGCGGCGGATTCGCGAACGATCCGACGCTCTCGTGCGACTTAACCGCGTTTACGGTCTCGAACGGAATCCTCGCCGCCGATACGGTCCTCTTCTATGCGCCGATGGCGCTCGGACCGGGCACGCCGAACACGCTCTATTTCGGAACGAACAAGCTCTATCGTTCCACCGACCGCGGCGACACGATGACGATCGTCAGCCAGAACCCGATCGTGGCCGGAGTCGCCGTCTCCGCGATCGGCATTGCTCCGGGGAACGACAACATCCGCATCGTCGGCCTTCGGAACGGAAAGGTCTTCGCGACCACGACCGGGGCGAACCCGCTCCTGGACACCGGCTTCGTGCCTCCGGTCAACGCCACCGGCAGCGCGACCAACAAGCATGTCGCCCGCGCCGTCATCGATCCTCTCAACAACAATACGGCGTATGTCACGCTCGCGTACTACACGAACCCATCGACCTTAGGACAGATCTGGCGGACGACCAATCTCAATGCCGCCACTCCGACGTGGACTTCGATCGGAAACACCGCCACTGGTCTTCCGAACGTCCCCGTCAACGGCTTCGTGGCTGACGGCGGTGATCCCGGCTTCCCGGGCGTCACCGTCCTTTATGCGGGCACCGACATCGGTGTCTTTGTATCGACCGATAGCGGCGCGTCGTGGAATCCGTTTGGGAATCCGCTGCTGCCGCGCGTTGCGGTCTTCGACCTTGTCCTGCAGCCGTCGTTCCGGATTCTCCGCGCGGCGACGCATGGCCGAGGAGCCTGGCAGATCGGTCTGCCGGGAAGCAACTGCGTGCCGATCCCCCCAACGCCGACAGTTACGCCCAGCGGCGCCACGACGTTCTGCACCGGCGGCAGCGTCACGCTTACGTCGAGCAGCGCTACCGGCAACCAGTGGTACGACGGTGTGACCCTCCTGCCCGGTCAGACGAACCAGACCTACATCGCCACAACCTCCGGCAACTACAACGTCGTCGTCACCGCTCTTTGCCCGAGTGCCCATTCGGCATCGACGGCCGTGACCGTCAATCCGCTTCCGGCTACGCCGACGATCACCCCCGGCGGCCCGACGACGTTCTGCGCCGGCGGCAGCGTTACGCTGACCTCGAGCGCTGCCAGCGGCAATCAGTGGTTCCTCAACGGCAACCAGATCATCGGCGCTACGAACACGACCTACGCCGCGACCGCGAGCGGCAGCTACACGGTCAAGACGACCGACGGCAACACCTGCACCAGCGCCGCCTCGGTGGCTACCGTCGTCACCGTCAATCCCAATCCGAACGCCACCATCACCGCCCCGGGCTCCGTGCCGACCATTTCCACCGGCAATGCCGCATCCGTCGCCAACGCCGGTGTCGGAGCGACCTACGTCTGGGGCATCACAGGCGGCACGATCACGGCTGGCACTGGTACCAACAGCATCACCTTCACGGCCGGCGCAATCGGCACGTTGACTCTCAACGTCACGGTAACTACGAGCGCCGGCTGCAGCGACGCCAAGTCGGCCAACGTGAACGTCGTTCCCGCCGTCACGGTCACCTCGGTCTCGCCGACCGGCGGCACAGTGGCGGGTGGATCGTCCGTAACGATCAACGGTTCCGGCTTCCTCAGCGGCGCTGGCGTCACGTTCGGTGGCTCGGCGGCCACCAACGTGGTCGTGGTCAGCGCCATCAAGATCACCGCCAGGACGCCGGCGCACGCGCTTGGCGCCGTCAACGTGACCGTTACGAATACCAACACCACCACCGGTACGCTCACCAACGGCTACCTCTACAAGGCCCAGCAGTTCGATCCGAACAATGACGGCACGATCACTTCGGCGGACATCTTCTATCTGGTGAACTTCCTGTTCCTCAGCGGTCCGCCGCCGAGCGGAGCAGCCGGCATGTTGTCGGGCGATGCCAACGGTGACGGCATCGTCAATTCGGCGGACATTTTCTACCTCGTCAATTTCCTCTTCCTCGGCGGTCCGAGGCCGAATGCCCCGAATGCTGTCCCAACGTTGCCGCGGGTGACCACCTCGACGGAGGGAACCGCCAGTCCGGAGATCGTAGGGTCGATCACC
>JADGNY010000133.1 GCA_017883235.1 Thermoanaerobaculia bacterium
CTGATCATAGACTCCACGAGTCTGATCATAGACTCCACGAGTCTGATCATAGACTCCACGAGTCTGATCATAGACTCCACGAGTCTGATCGTAGACTCCGGGAGTCTGATCGTAGACTCCACGAGTCTGATCGTAGACTCCGGGAGTCTGATCGTAGACTCCACGAGTCTGATCGTAGACTCCGGGAGTCTGATCGTAGACTCCGGGGGTGCGCCGCATCTACCAGAATTGGTGGTCAGCCAGTCGTATTTCTCACTTGAGGTCGGGTTGGACGTGGAATCCCGCCTGTCATCCCAGATACGATCCCCCTGGGTCTGATATCGAGGTGGGTCGATCCTGATGTTGGGTGTTTCCAGACCACCCCGGCACCGCGAGGACCCCGCAACCCCGCCATACAATGCGCCATGCGCTTTCTGGCCATCCTCGCACTGGAGGTCCTCATGTCCGCCACCCTCGACGCCGCTACCACCACGCTCGATCAACGAATCGACGCCGCCTCGAAGAAGGTCGAATCGAAAGTCATCGATTGCCGGCGCGACATCCACCAGCATCCCGAGCTCGGCAACCGCGAGACGCGCACGTCGAAGATCATCGCCGACCGGCTGCGCGAGCTCGGCATCGAGGTGAAGACGCCTGTGGCGCATACCGGTGTCATCGGCATCCTCCGCGGCGGCAAGCCGGGACGCGTAGTCGCCCTGCGCGCGGATATGGATGCGCTGCCGGTCGTCGAACAGGTCGACGTGCCGTTCAAGTCGACGGTGCGCACGACGTTCAACGGTCATGACGTCGGCGTCATGCACGCCTGCGGGCACGACGCGCACGTGGCCATCCTCCTCGGCGTGGCCGAGGTGCTGGCCGGCATCCGCGAGGAGATCCCCGGCACCGTGAAGTTTCTCTTTCAGCCCGCCGAGGAGGGAGCGCCGGAGGGGGAGGAAGGAGGAGCGAAGCTGATGGTAAAGGAGGGAGCGCTCGACAATCCGAAGGTCGACGCCGTCTTCGGGCTGCACGTGACCTCGCGCTATCCGGTCGGCGAGCTCGCCTACCGCCCTGGCTCGATGATGGCCGCCGTCGACTCGTTCAAGATCGTCGTTCACGGCAAGCAGACCCACGGCGCCTATCCCTGGCTCGGCGTCGATCCGATCGTCGTGGCCGCGCAGATCATCCTCGGACTGCAGACCATCCCCAGTCGCCAGGTCGACTCCTCGCTGGCGCCGTCGATCGTCACCGTCGGCGCCATCCACGGCGGCGTCCGCAACAACATCATCCCCGACGACGTGGAGATGATCGGCACGATCCGCTCACTCGACGCCAAGATGCGCGACGACATCCACGCCCGCATCAAACGGACCGCCGAAGACATCGCCAGGAGCGGCGGCGCCACGGCCACCGTAACGATCGACGAAGGCTATCCGATCACCTACAACGACCCCGCGGTGACCGAAAAGATGGCCCCCACGCTGCGCCGTGTAGCCGGCCCCACCAACGTTGAGGTGGTCAACGCCACCCTCGGCGCCGAAGACTTTTCCTTCTTCCAGCAGAAGGTGCCTGGACTCTTCTTCTGGCTGGGGACGCGGCCCAAAGACCAGACCGCGGAGCAGGCGGCGTCGAATCACTCACCGTTGTTCTATGTCGATGAGAGCGGGTTGGAGCTGGGCGTGCGGGCGATGGCACATGTGGCGGTCGATTATCTGAAGACGCCGTGAGCGTTTACGTAGCTGCAGCTGACGATCGTCATCGCGGACTGTGATGCGCGAGAATGCATTATCTCATTGATGAGAAGGTGCGGGCTGTCAGGCGCAGCTTATGGCGTTAGGTTGCCGAGAGGAGGGATGGTCGAATCCAGAGAGGCAACAGCTCGCCGAGCATCAGAAGAAGACCCACCAGGCGCCGTGTCATCCGTTTGTTGGCCGTGATATTGGCTGCAGTATTTGTGGCGAGGGCGAATCAGTTGCACCCATTCGAACCAACTTGGCTGCCTCTCAGTCGAAAGATTAGGGTTAATGTAAAAAAATGTCTTGCGCCATCTGATGTCGTTCGAATGACAATAGAGAAAACATGCGATCGTTAGCAAAAGCACGGCAATCAGTGAGATCGCTTGAACTATAAGCGACGAAATCGTGGCGTTCGCATTTAAGACGAGTCCAAACGAGCGCGAACTCCAGTCGTGCCATAGGGCAAACATTTGCACCGCGAGCGGAAGAGGAAGCAGAACCCATGAAAACCCCAACCGACGCACCGCGCCCCATCGAGCTAAACTCGGCGGCTGAGTAAACTGCTGTGACATCGCTAAGGAGTGATAGACCAGATTTGCAGTTCCATTCTGGGAAGGAACTTCACCCTCCTGCCTAAAGAGCTGTCGCACTCGGTACAGCGCTAGATAGAGATTCTCGTGCTGCCGTGCCATGGCATACTTCAGCGACGCCATGAGAACTAGAAGGGCGACACTGCCGAGTAAACCAAGATCGTTGACATCATGACTTACGCCGAAAAACGGAATTCCAAGCAGGATCACTCGATTCACCCGAGCCTCCTCTAGCGCTCGAAGGTGAAGGTCTATGTCGTGCTCTGATGCGAAATGATGAGCCTCAGCCCATTGTCGAGCGGTTTCTGCGCGGCCGATTAGAGTTCCGGGCTTGAAATTCCAGACTTTGTTGGTAATCGCATCGCGCGCTACGTCTATCCTGGAATTAAACCAACTATCCTTGGCGGAGTTGTGATGGCCGACAAAAAGAAGAATGCTCGCAATTGTGATAATAAGCATTGCATACCTAACGAGGTTGGAAGATTTTATAAATGACTCGACGTATAGATCGTAGTAGCCGGCTCTTTGCCATGTATCGATTGTTTGGCTGCTCACATTGCCTCCCTCTTTTCAATCTTTGTCGCCTTTTCTCGTAGAACTTGTCCTGCCACGGACGCGTGTTGCACGGGGTATCTCATGCTGTCGGCTCTGCAGGCATCCTGTCATGTCCGTTAAGGCCGCGCCACACGGCAGGCCATAGCGGCAAATGACGTTCAATGTGTCCTAGTTTTTCGCCGTAATTATAGCTTATCACATGGATCTGGGTCATTGCCAGCACGCCCGCCTTGGCGCTGGCGGAGTGGAAGACGCCGGGCGCCGGTTCAGGCTCAGTTGGCGATGACGTTGATCATCCGCGCAGTAGAACGTGCCATGGGGGACGACTCACCAGCGTCCTCACGCTTCACCCGCGCGCCTGAACCGGGACAACAGACATCGTGAGCTTCTCTGCGGCCCGGATTACCATGAGCTCCGACCGCCTGCCGACCTGCTCTTCCGTAAGGATGCGATGAAGATGATCGACGTTCGCCACAGGCTTGAAAGCCGGACCCGCCACCGCGCCGTTCGCCTCGTCTGCCGGGTGTCTTCACCTCGATGTTCACGACCGCGGGCGTGATTCGCGCGGCGGCGGAGGTCACGGCGGCCGAATACGCATCGAGGAGCTCGCCATCGTTGAAATCCACCGGCTGCGCTTCGCCACCAGGTTCCGCAAGGAAATCGCTGGATAGGAGGTCGAAGTCGTATCGCATTCAATCTTTAGAACAAGCGCGTATTCCAAGGGTCCGTTCGGCAGACGAAACGCCGAGTTCCGCGTCGAAGTAGTGCGTCGCGGCCTTGCCGGCTGTCGGTCAGTCGCGCCTCAAAAGTGTCTCCAGCTCTCTGACTCGTGGCCGAAGTTCTTCAGGAACGCGCGAAATCTCGATGAACCCAAAGACCACCGCCCGCGCCAGAGCAAGCATCGGGTCGAGGTAGTTGTATGTCTTGAAGATCTCTTGCGTCTCTTTGTGGAACTCATGGATTCGTTCACTGACCTCGCTCGGGAGAATCTCCGCGCTTCGCCATCGTTGGATCGCCGTTTCGACGCCGATCAAGGCTGACGCGATCTCCGCTTCATGTGCATCACCGAGCAGTTCGCGAACGGTTCGTTTCTGAGACTTCGTGAGGTCATTCATGGCGGCTGACGGACACCATGCGAAAAAGTATAGCTCGACCGGTCGAGGCCCTCAGTTGCTAACCCGGTTGGGTGGTGGTTGTCGACGATTCCGCCGCCCAACCGGGTTAGCAGGCTGGGGGTCCTTCGACCGTCCCTTCGGCTGCGCTCAGGGCAGGCTCTGCGCCGCGCAATCGCTCCGCGATTACTCCGCTCCGGTGGCTCAGGATGACAGTGAATTGAAAAGCGCGCCGGCACGCGAAGCAGTTGTCATTTCGGCGCCATCTGCTGCACGCGCGTCCAGTAATCCGCCCCGCTCAGCCATTGTCCGCCGTCGATGACGAGCGCCTCGCCGGTGACGTACGACGCGTAATCGGAGAGCAGGTACGACGCGGCGTTGGCCACCTCTTCGAGATTCGCGAAGCGGCGCAGCGGGATCGTTTTGCGGATCCCTTCTTCGACCATCTCGCTCGGGAAGAGCCGCTTCGAGGCGCCCTCGGTGTGGACCGGGCCTGGAGCGATGGCGTTGACGCGGATCTTGTGACGTGCCCACTCCACGGCCAGCGTCTGGGTCATGGCCAGCACGCCGGCCTTGGCGCTGGCGGAGTGGACGAGGCCGGGCGCGCCGGTCCAGGCGTAGTTGGCGATGATGTTGAGGATCGTGCCGCTCTTCGCTGCGATCATCCGCTTGCCGACGGCGCTGGTGCAGTAGAACGTGCCGTTGAGGACGATGCCGATGACGGCGTTCCAGCCGTTTACGCTGAGCTGATCGGCCGGGGAGATGAAGTTGCCGGCGGCGTTGTTGACGAGAAAGTCGATGCGGCCGTGATCGGCATGAACCTTGGCCGCCATCGCCTCGACCTGCTCGGGCTCGCGGACGTCGAGCACGAAGTGATCGGCGGCGTTGGCGCGTCCGGTCTCGCTCCGCAACTGCTCGACTGCCGGCCCGAGGTGCTCCTCGCTGCGGCTGGCGATGACGACGGTGGCCCCGAGCTTGGCCAGCTCGCGGGCGATGGCGAAACCGATCCCGGTCCCGCCTCCGGTGATGATGCCGACACGGTTTTCGAATGTTTTTTCTGGAAGCATGCGGCGGGATGATATGTCAGGGTTCAAGAAACGCTTCGATCAACGACACGACTTGCGGAAGGTCAATTTTCACGGTCTTCCACAGGGTTACGAGGTTCGTGTCGCGGTAGCCGTGAAAGAGGCGATTTCTCATCCCCATCATCGCAGTCCAGTCGAGGCCGATAGCCGTTTTCGTGGGAGCCGAGAGACCACGTGCCGCTTCGCCGATGATGCCGATCCGATACGCAACTCCATCCTGGCGCAGTTGGTCGGAGTCGAACCGAGCCTCCGTGGTTCCTTCCACGTATGAAATTGCAAGTCGTGCCGACTCAAGGATGTCCTCCAAGAGTCCTGAATCTTCAGAGCTCAAGCGGCACCGCACTCGAGAGGATTGATTCGCGCCGGAAACGATTCCGGCTTCGCTCGACTCCTGGGCGTTCGCACAAGTCAACGGGCCGTCCAAAAATCTCGGCCAGCTCGTTCTCCATGTGAACAAGACTGAAGAGCGTCCAAGGTACGTCCTTTTCGAACGTTACCATCACATCCACATCACTCTCCGGCCCGAAATCATCCCGCACGACGCTGCCGAAAAGCGAAAACTCCGTGATCCTCCACCTGCGGCAGAAGTCGCGGAGTTTTTCCTTGTCGTAGTCGATGGCGATGTGAGGCATCGGACGTTCAGTTTACGCCGATCAAGGGCAACGCTTCATTCGATTGCGCCGAGGTGTCCGAGATCACGCAACGTCAAGCATCACCGCCGAGCTGAGGATGGCCCGCTTGCGGAAGCGGTTGTCGCTGTGCAGGACGGCGTCGCGCTCGACGAGATCGACGCGCCGCTGGAAGAGCGCCTCGAGCTCCCGGTGCATGGCGAGCCAATTCGCCAGGCTCCAGGGCACATCGGCGGCGAACGTCACGAGGACATCCACATCGCTCTCCGGCCCGAAATCGTCCCGTACGACACTGCCAAAGAGAGAAAACTCCGTAACCTTCCACCGGCGGCAGAAGTCGCGGAGCTTCTCTTTGTCGTAATCGATGGCGATATGAGGCATCGGACGATCAGTTTACGCCGGTCGGCGACCCCCACGCGCGAAGCGCAATTAACCGACAAGCGACAAACGCGCGAAACGTCGCTATGCCGCCGTACCGTGGCACTCTTGTACTTTCTTGCCGCTGCCGCACCAGCACGGGTCGTTGCGGCCGATCTTCGGGTCCTTGCGCTGCACCTGAACCGGTCACGAGGCGAGGTAGCGTTCGAGGGTCGCAACAACTACCGGCAGGTCATGTTTCACCGTCTCCCACACGATGTTGACATCGACATCCCAATATTGATGGATGGCGAAGTTGCGCATGTCGACCATCTTCCGCCATGGAATCTCCGACAATTCGACGGCTGCTTCCTCAGCAATATGACTCGCCGCTTCGCCGATGATCTCGAGCCGTCGGACGACGGAATCCTGCAACTGAATGTCTTTCCCGAACTCCTGGAGAGAGATCCCCTCGAGATATGAGATCGCGAGTCGCGCCGACATCAGAATGTCCTGAAGGTATCCGCCGCTACGCAACGTCAAGCATCACCGCCGAGCTGAGGATGGAGGTTTTGCGGATTGGGTTCAGACTACCTTCGACCGCGCGGCGTGTCAGCAGATCGACCTCGCGGCCGAATATCACCGTCAGCTCGTCGTGCATGTCCGACATGTCAAACAAAGACCAGTGAGCGTCGGCAGCGAACGTCACGAGGACGTCCACATCGCTCTCGGGCCCGAAATCCTCCCGCACCACACTGCCGAAAAGTGAAAACTCCGTGATCTTCCACCGCCGGCAGAAGTCACGGAGCTTCTCCTTGTCGTAGTCGATCGCGATGTGGGACATCCAGTGTTCAGTTTACGCCGGTCCGAGTTATAGCGCTGGATGCGGCCGGCGGTGCGACGATCTGCGCGAACACCTGCCGGCGAGCCGGCGGCGGTCCAGCCGTCGGGCCGACAGCGCTACGCCTCGATCAAGCGACACCAAGCATCACCGCCGACGAGAGATTGCTCTCAAACGTCTTCGGGAAGCATGCGGCGGACGATATGTCAGAGGGCGAGGTAGCGTTCGAGCGTCGCGATCAACTGCGGAAGATCGTTTGTGACGGTCGTCCATACGGTCGCGATACGAACGTCGTTATAACCGTGAAAGACGCGGTTCCTCATGCCGGTGATGTCCGACCATCTGAGCGCGAACACGTTCCTGGTCTCCGCCGACACGTGCCGTGCGGCTTCGCCGATGACACCGATGCGGTAGATCACCGCATCCTGCTTTTCCGTGTCGAGGACGAACTGCTCTTCGGTCACGCCGTGAACATAGGAAACGGCCATGCGAGCCGCTTCGAGCATGTCGTTGAGAAGCGCGAGATCCCTAGAGCTCAAGTGCCACCGCACTCGACAGGATTGATCCTCGGCGATACCGGTTCCTGCTCTTTTCCACCGCTTCTCGTTCGCAGAGGTCGACGGGCCGTCCGAAGATCTCGGCGAGCTCGTTTTCCATGTGGACGATGTCGAACAACGACCATCCCGCGTCGTCCGAGAATCGAACCATCACATCCACGTCACTCTCCGGCCCGAAATCGTCGCGTACCACACTTCCGAAAAACGAAAACTCCGTCACCTTCCGCCGGCGGCAGAAGTCGCGGAGCTTTTCCTTGTCGTAGTCGATGGCGATGTGGGACATGGTGAACAGTCTACGCCGCCGTCCCGTGGCACTTCTTGTACTTCTTGCCGCTGCCGCACCAGCAGGGGTCGTTGCGGCCGACCTTTGGCTCCTTGCGCTGTACCTGGATCGGGCCGGTGGAGCCGCCGGAGCCGGAGAAGACCATCGGCGGGGCCTTTGGTTTCTGGGGCGGCATGGCGCGCTGGACGCGCTGCACCTCCTGCCGGTCGCCCTCCCGTTCCACCACCACTTCGGTCTTCCAGAGGTACTTCACCACGCGGTCCTGAATCAGCTCCATCATCTCCTGGAAGATCTCGTACGACTCCTTCTTGTACTCGATGAGCGGATCGCGCTGGCCGTAGCCGCGCAGGCCGATCCCTTCCTTCAGGTGATCGACATTCAGCAGGTGATCCTTCCAGAGCTGATCGATGACCTGCAGCAGGATGTACTTCTGATGGAGACGCATCATCTCCGCGCCGATCGATGCTTCTTTCTCCTCGTAGCGCCGGTTTACGGTTTCGATGACGCGATCCTTCACGGCGGCGCGCGGCAACGTGGCCAGATCGACGTCCGCCATCTTCAGATCGATGCCGAAGAAGTCGTAGAGCTCCGCGTTCAGCTTCTCCTCGTCCGGATGCTCGCGTGCATCCTCGGGGATGTACGTTTCGATCAGGTAGTCGACGATCTCGTCGGCGGCATTGAGGATGTAGTCCTTCCCCTCGCGCCCTTCGAGGATGGAGCGGCGCAGCCCGTAGACGGACTCGCGCTGCTTGTTCATCACGTCGTCGTATTCGAGGAGGTGTTTACGGGCTTCGAAGTTGCGTCCTTCGACCTGCTTCTGGGCGCGCTCGATCGAGCGGGTGACCATGCTGTGCTCGATCGGGACGCCCTCTTCCATCCCCAGCTTTTCCATCCACCCCATCAGTCGCTCGCCGCCGAAGATGCGCATCAGATCGTCTTCGAGGGAGAGGTAGAAGCGCGAGGCGCCGGGATCGCCCTGCCGGCCGGAGCGGCCGCGGAGCTGGTTGTCGATGCGGCGCGATTCATGGCGCTCGGTGCCGACGATGTGGAGCCCGCCGAGGCGGACTACCTCCTCGTGATCGACCTTCCATTGTGTGGCGATCTCTTCCTCGATGCGCTTCCGCTCAGCCGGGTCGGCCACATCCTTGTTCTTCTGCGCCGCGGCAAACTCGGGATTGCCGCCGAGGAGAATGTCCGTGCCGCGGCCGGCCATGTTCGTGGCGATCGTCACCGCTCCCTTGCGGCCGGCCTGGGCGACGATTTCTGCTTCCTTCTCGTGGTACTTGGCGTTGAGCACGACGTGCGGTACGCCCTTGCGCTTCAGCGCGGATGACAGCGCCTCCGACTTCTCGATCGAGATCGTGCCGACCAGCGCCGGCTGCCCTTTCTCGTTGAGGATCTTGATCTCCTCGACGATGGCGTTGAACTTCTCGCGCTCGGTGCGGTAGACAAGATCCGCCTGGTCGTTGCGCACCATCTGCCGGTTGGGGGGGATGACCACGACCTCGAGGTTGTAGATCTTGTCGAACTCGGCCGCCTCGGTATCCGCCGTGCCGGTCATGCCGGCCAGCTTCTCGTACATGCGGAAGAGGTTCTGGAAGGTGATCGTGGCCAGGGTCTGGTTCTCGGCCTCGATCTTGACGCCCTCTTTCGCCTCGACGGCCTGGTGCAGACCGTCGCTCCAGCGGCGGCCGGGCATCAGACGTCCGGTGAACTCGTCGACGATGAGCACTTCGCCGTCTTTGACGACGTACTCGACGTCGAGCTTGTAGAGCGTGTGGGCGCGCAACGCCTGCTGCACGGCGTGCAGCGTGTCCATGTTGTCGGGATCGTAGAGATTGGTGACGCCGAGGAGCTTCTCGGCGTGCAGCACACCGTCTTCGGTGAGCACGGCCGTGTGCTGTTTCTCGTCGACCTGGTAATCCTTCTCTTTGACCAGGCGCGGGACGATGCGGTCGACGGAGTAGTACTTATCCGGCCGCTCCTCGGATGGGCCGCTGATGATGAGCGGCGTGCGCGCTTCGTCGATCAGGATCGAGTCGACCTCGTCGACGATGGCGTAGACGTGATCGCGCTGCACCATCGACTCCAGATCGAACTTCATGTTGTCGCGGAGATAGTCGAAGCCGTACTCATTGTTGGTGCCGTAGGTGACGTCGCAGCCGTACGCCTCCTGCCGCTCGCGGTCGCCGTGGTGGTTCTGGATCACGCCGACGGTCAGGCCGAGAAACTTGTAGAGGCGTCCCATCCACTCCGAGTCGCGGCGGGCCAGATAGTCGTTGACCGTGACGACATGAACGCCGCGGCCGGTCAGGGCATTGAGATAGACGGGGAGCGTGGCCACCAGCGTCTTTCCTTCGCCGGTCTTCATCTCCGAGATCTTGCCGCGGTGAAGGACGACGCCGCCCATGAGCTGGACGTCGAAGTGGCGCATGTTGAGGATTCGTTTGCTGCCCTCGCGGGCGACGGCGAAGGCCTCGGGGAGGATCTCGTTGAGGGCGGCCTGCAGGTCTTCCTTCGCCGTGCGGACGGCGACCTCGTCGCGCGGGATCTCTTTCTTCGCCGCTTCGAGCGCCTCGACGGCGGGGCGGAGGCGCTCGCGGAACTCGAGGGTCTTGCCGCGCAGCTCGTCGTCGGTCAGAGGGCTGATCCCGGGCTCGAGTGCGTTGATCTGCGCGACGATGGGCAACATCTTCTTGACGTCGCGCTCGTGTTTCGATCCGAAAATGGATGTGAGTACTTTATCGATCATGGTGATTTCCTTCCCAGCAACAAACAAACCGCGAACCGGAGGGGGCTCAGCAGTTGGTTGCGGGGGCGCGGGGCGTTGCGGCGCCGGCGAGAGGAGCCTCGATACGGGCCGGGGCGCCGTCGATGACGCGCGGCGCGGTCGATTCCGACCGGGCGTGGTGGAGCGTGCTCCGCGGCGAGGCGATCGACTGCTCGCTGCGCATCACCCCGCATTCGGCGGCCACGTTGGTAAGCCCCGGTCGCGCGACCGTAACTTCGGTCGTCCCGGAGATCGCACCAAGGGCGATGGCGATGAGGAGGTAAAGGTTCATACTGCGCTTTCGGCGCGTTGTCTGCGGCTTCGCCGCGTTGTCAGTTATTTGCGCTGCGGCGCGTGGTCTTTAACCTCTTGCACGGAAATCAACGAGCAGGCGCAAGGGTATCAAAACGAAACGCGGCGGGTGACATTCCAAGCAATCACCTGAATCGGGTAGCTGCCAGGACTCACCATACTTCAAATAATGACCACGCGCGCCGCAGCGCGCAGACAACCGACAACGCGGCGAAGCCGCAGACAACGCGCCGCAGGCGCTGTTACTTCATCAGCGCCACCCACCGATTTACGTTCATGTATGTCTGGTGTCCGAGAAAGATCACCAAACCGAAGTAGGCGATGGCGATGAATACCCTCTGCGAGATCGTGACGTCGTAGAACGACTTGTCATCCTTTTCGCGAAGGATCGACAGGTAAACCTGAAAGGCGACGAGCAGAACGATCAGCAGCATCAGCGGATTCGGCTGCTTCACTACCTTGTAGATCAGGGCGCCGCCGCCGAAAACCCACATCCATTTCGTCACCGCGGCAGAGATCCGGCCCCCGTCGAGCATGCCAATCGGAAGGAGATTGATCAGGTTCACCACGAAACCGGCGATGGCGATGGAGAGATACGTCGGCTGGTCCGTCCACTTGTAGAGCTGCAGTGCGACCAGCGAGGCGAACGTGCCCGCAATCGGGCCGGCAAGGCCGATCTGGGCGTCGTCGTAGGCCGATCGGGGCTGGTCCTTCAGTGTCACTGCGCCGCCGATAAAGGGGATGAAGACCATGAGACCGGCCTGGAGCCCTTTTGCACGAATGGCGACGGCATGACCAATTTCGTGGATGAGGATGATGACGACGAACCCGACCACCAGCGGCAGCGGGTACTTTCTGGCCATGGCCCAGATGGAGAGCGCCATCGAGCCGCCGGCGACAGCGAACTGCGTGAGCCCGAAGCCTTCGAAGGGATTGACGGCATAGCCGCGGAAGAAGTCGAAGACGAGTAAGACGAGCGCCTTCAGTTTGAGAAGAACGAATGCGACGGTGATGGCGGCGCCGGAGAAAAACTTCGCGAATGGATGGCGTTTCGGGGGGTCAGTGGGGGATGGCCCGGGGAGTGCCGGGTGGTCGATCGGAGTACCAATCGGATTATGAGGGGTGACCGCGCCGGAATCCATGGGAGAGCCGGGCGATAGAACGCCGGACCGAGTGCTATATTCCGCGCCGTGCCGGTACCGTCCGTCGACGATTTGCGGCGCGATCTGCGGGAGCGCGGTTACCTCTCGCACGCCATCGAGCGGTGGTTCGCGCACGACCCCTTTACCGCCGGACGGAGCTCCCGCGCGTTCTGGCTCGAGCTGGCCACGGTGGCGGCCAAAGCCGCCCTCCTGATCGCCCTCTTCGCGATCGTCCCCCTCGCCGCCATCATGCTCTTTCGCAACCATCCACTCTCCGCGGGCGAGACATTGCTCATGTCTCTGCTCTATGGAGTGACAGGATTCGCGATTTCGTTTCTTTTATTGATCGCCGTCGCCCTGATTCTCAAATTACGGCCGACGATCGTCATCGACACACCCCGGGCGCTGCTGGCCATCTCCTTCGCCGCGGCGTCCCTCCTGGCCGCCCCGGTCGCGCTCTGGTGGTATCGATTTCCGGCGACGCCGGGGTGGCCGGAGCTGCTGACCGGCATCGCGGCGATGGCGGCGTTCTTTCTCATCGCCACGATCGCCATCTCCGCGGCGCTGCTGTCGTTCTCGATTTACGAGCTGCAGCGCGTGCCGCTCATCCATCAGAAGCCGCGGGGGATACCGATGACGATCGCGGCCTCGGTTCTGATCGCGCTCCTTTTCCTGCCCACGTTCGCCGCGCAGGATAGCCGCACCGCCGCGCCGCCGATTCAGGTCGTGACGTCGCCAGGCACCCGCCGCGTCGCGCTGGTGGCGGTCGATGGATTGACGTGGGACATCTACCGGGCCCGGCCTGACCTCGCACAAGCGGCTGCGTTCGCGTATGCCGTCGCCTCGCTACGGGGCGGATCGACGACCGAACGTTGGGCTTCCCTGGGCACTGGCGTGAAGACCTACCTGCACGGCGTACGCGCGGTCGACGGCGTGCGGCTGCGAGGCGGCGCTCACCTTCTGCAGTCGGTGTCGCCCAGTGACTTCGTGCTGCGCGATCTCGCCGAGGCGATCGGGTTGGCGCGCCTGGAACCGTTGCCGCCGACCGTGCGAAAACGCGACTTCGTCTGGGAGGTCTTTGCCGCCCGAGGCGTCCCGAGCGTGGCCGTGAACTGGTGGACCTCCGCCGATGCCCGCCTCGGCGCGCTCGATTCCATCGGCCAGACGTCGATCTTTGCCCTTCCGGCGGGCGCGCGCCTGAGCCCATCCGACTTCGCGCTGCGGGTCGATGGGGAGGCCTCGAAGCGGCTGCTGGTCGCGGTCGATGCCGATCAGGCCCGCTTCGCCACCGTCTACCTGCCGGCGCTCGACATCGTCCTGAACCGCCTGACGATCGGCCCGTCGGAGAAGCTGACCGCGTCTGTGCGCGCGCTCGACGGCCTCGTCGCCACGATCGCGGCATTGCGCGCGCGGGGGTTCGACATCATCGTCGCCGGAATGCCCGGCGACAACCAGCGTGACCAGGCGGTGCTCGCATCGACGCTGACGCTGGCTCCGAGCACCACGCCCTTCGACGTCGCGCCGACACTCTGCTCGCTCATCGGTTTCCCGCCGTCGAATGAGATGTCCGGCCGGACCTTGGTGGGGAGCGAACTGCCGCGCATCGCGACGTACGGCGCGCGGGTCACGAACGGCTCGCTTGTAAAAGTAAATGAGGAGTACTACGAAAATCTGAGATCGTTGGGGTACATACGATGAGAAAACTTGCACTGGTAGCAACCGCACTCTTCATTGCAACGGCCGCATTCGCGCAGCACACGATGCGCTTCGAGGATCTCGCTGCCATCCACCGCATCGGCGGGCCGCAGCTCTCGCCGGACGGGAAGTGGCTGGCGTACGACGTCTCCACGCCGGACCTCGCGGCGAACAAGAGCTTCAGCGGGATCTACGTCATCCCATCGGCCGGCGGCACGCCGAAGCTGATCAGCGACGCCAAGCATCAGGACAACGGCCCGGCGTGGTCACCTGACGGCAAGACGATCGCGTACGTCTCCAACCGCGACGGCGGCGCGCATCAGATTTATCTTTACGACGTTGCCGCGGGCACGTCGCGCAAGGTGAGCGATCTCGCTGGCGGCGCAGGGAGCGTGAAGTGGCTGCCGGATGGTTCGGGCCTGCTCGCCGTCTCCGACATTTACCCCGACTGCGGCGTCGATCCGGGATGCATCAAGGAAAAGACGGCGGCCGAAGCGGCGGTCCCGACGAAGGCGCGCGTGCTGACGGGCCTGATGTATCGCCATTGGAAGGCGTGGCAGGAACCGACGCGCAGTCACATCCTCTACGTCCCCCTCGGGGGCGGTGCTCCGCGCGATCTCACGCCCGGCGCCTTCGACGCGCCGCCCTTTTCCATCGGTGGCGGCGACGAATTCGACGTCTCGCCGGACGGCAAAGAGCTCGTCTTCGCCCAGGACAGGTCCGCGCATCCGGAGGTTTCCACGAACGCGGATCTCTTCATCGTCCTGGTCGCCGGGGGTACCGCGAAGCAGATCACCACCCGCACCGGCGCCGACACCTCGCCGCACTATTCACCCGACGGCCGCTGGATCGCCTATCGCTCGCAGGCCCGTGCCGGCTACGAATCCGACCTGTGGGAGCTGTGGCTCTACGATCGGACGAGCGGTACGGCGCACCGCGTCGGCGCAGACTTCCCGAACTGGGTCGAGTCGGTGACGTGGGCTCCCGACTCGAAGACGCTATTCGTCATCGCGCCATACGAGGGGCGGGACGTGCTGTACGAAGTGACGCTCGACGGCAAGTTCTCGCCGATCGAAGGGTATGGGTCGACGAGCGCGGTCGCCGTTTCGAACAACAGTCAAACGCTCTACTGCGCGCGCTCCGGGCTGACCGGTCCGACCGAGATCTACGCCGTTACCAAGCGCACCAGCGCGGTGCAGCGGCTGACGCATGAAAACGATGCGCTGCTCACGAGCCTGCGAATCGGAATGACCCATGACGTCTATTGGACCGGCGCCGACAACACGCGCATCGAAGGCCACCTGATGACGCCGCCCGGCTTCGACTCGACGAAGAAGTATCCAGCAATCGTGCTGATCCACGGCGGACCGCAAGGCGCGTGGAGCGACTCCTGGTCGTATCGCTGGAATCCGGAGATGTTTGCCGCGCGCGGTTACGTGGTCCTGATGCCGAATCCGCGCGGATCGAGCGGTTTCGGGCAGAAGTTCGTCGAGGAGATCTCCGGCGACTGGGGCGGCAAGGCCTACATCGACATCATGAACGGCGTGGACATGCTTGCGGCGTTGCCGTACGTCGACGGCTCGCGCATCGGTGCGGCCGGCGGCTCCTATGGCGGCTACATGATCGACTGGATCCTCGGCCATACCGATCGTTTCAAAGCGCTCGTCTCGCACGCCGGTGTCTATGATCTGAAATCGGAGTATGGCGTCACCGAGGAGCTGTGGTTCCCGGAGTGGGAGTTCAAGGGCAACCCGTGGGACAACCCCGAGCTCTATCAGCGCTGGTCGCCGGACAACTTCGTGAAGAACTTCAAGACGCCGACGCTGGTCACGCACGGCGAGCTCGATTTCCGGGTGCCGATCAATCAGGGACTGGAACTTTTTACCGCTTTACAGCGCCGTGGCATCCCGTCGAAAATGGTCTACTTCCCGGACGAAGGACACTGGGTTCTGAAGCCGCAGAACTCGAAGCTCTGGTACCAGACGGTTGGTGATTGGTTCGATCAGTGGCTAAAGCCGTAAGCGGATTCACCGCTTACACGTCGATTAACGGATAGGAGGAGACCCATGAAACTACATCGTGTCGTTATCGCCCTTCTCGTCGTCGTAGCAATCGCCTCGGGGTTCGTAGCAGGACGCGCCAGCGCCGACCAGCCGCGCATGCAGGCGGCGCTCGAGCATCTTCAGAAGGCCAAGGTGGAGCTGGAAAAGGCCGAGCGTGACAAGGGCGGTCATCGCGAGAACGCGCTCCGGCTCACCAAGGACGCGATCGCCGAAGTCGAGCGCGGCATTAACTACGACCGGCGTCACTGAGCCGGCGTGCCAAATGAAAACGCCTGCCGTGCGCTCTGCGCGGCAGGCGTTTGAACACCGCGGCTCGCGGATACGTTACGTGCGTCCGACGTTTGACGCCGGGGTGTTGCTTCCCATTCCGCCGCCGGTGCCGCCTTCGCCGGGTCCGAGGGCCGGACGGGCTACGGTCGAGGTGATACCAACCGCCTCGGCGTACTTGAGGTACGTATCGATCGAGGCGATGACGATGCGCGCTTCAACCGTGATCAGGTCGATGCCGACGAGCGAGATCCTGACCCAGGCATCGATGACGATACCTTTGTCGAGGATTCGGTCGAGGACGTCGATAAGACTGCTGCCGCCTGGTGCGCGTTCAACTGCCATGCCTTACCTGCCTTTCCTCTCGCCTGCTTTGGACTGTGAAGCCCGCGGAAGCGTCCGTGCCTCGAGCTTCCGTTCGAGCTCATTCACGCGGGCCTTCAACGCATCGTGCTCATCGTTACTGACAGCGTTCGGTGCGGTGGAGTAGAACCGGTCCGAGCGCCACCAATTGATGCCGATGGCCTCGGCCTTGTCGATCGAGCAGATGACCAGCCGGAGCTGGATCGTCAGCAGCTCGACGTTCGCAAGCGAGACTTTGATGTCGCCCGCCACGACGAGACCTTTGTCGAGGATCTTGTCCAGGATGTCGACAAGACCCTGCGGCTGTCTCGACTCGATCGGCATGCTCGCGAACAGTAGTCGCGGGGGAGGAGCGCGTCAAGAACCCCCTCACGAAATGACAACACTCCCGACGGCGTTCCCACGACCGTGACCCACAAATCCGCCGCCCGCCTGGTGATTGAGCCGATCGCCATCGCTATCGTGCTGGCGCTCGGCGTGCGTGCGGCACTGCGGCTCTACGTCATCCCGTCGTCATCGATGGCGCCGACGCTCGTTCCCGGCGATCACATCGTCGTAACGCCGTATCGCTTCAGCGCCCGGCCTCTTCCCGGCGACGTCATCGTCTTTCGTTCCACGCGCAAGGCTGATGAACTGTTGATCAAGCGGGTCATCGGCGTTCCCGGCGATCTGGTCGAGACGCGCGCCGGACGCGTGATCGTCAGCGGCCACGCCCTACCCGAACCCTACCTCGCCGCCCAGGCTGCGACCGGCTCCATCTCTCCTCAGATCATCCCCGCTGATTGCTACTACGTCCTCGGCGACAACCGCGCCGACTCTCTCGACAGCCGAAGCTGGGGCGTGCTGCCGCGCGATCTGGTGGTGGGGAAGGCCAGGATGGTTTTGTGGTCGAGTGATACGGGAGCCGGGAGCCGGGAGCCGGGAGTCGTAGCAGCTTCTCCTTCTCCGACCCCCGACCCCCGACTCCCGGCTCCCGAGCGCTCGCGCAGCGCTCGACTCTTCAGGCTCATCCAATAGGTATACTCACACCTGACGGAGGTCGTTATGCGCATGAGTCGCCGCGAGCGCGGTGAGAGTCAGTTCGGGTGTCTGATCGGCCTCATTCTTCTCGGGTTGGCCATTTTCGTGGCGTGGAAGATGATTCCGGCGAAGGTGAAGGCGGCGGAGCTGCGGCAGACCGTGGTTGACGAGGCCAAGTCCGCCGGCACGCACAACGACGACCGCATCCGGGCGGCGATCCTGGCCAAGGCTCGGGAAGACAACCTGCCCGTGACGGAGGACAACATCAAGATCGTCCGCGGCAACAATGAAATCACCGTCACGGTCACCTACACCATCCCCCTCGTCTTCCCCGGTTACACCTACAACTGGCACATCGTGCAGGAAGAAAGAAGTCCGATTTTGATTTTCTAGGAGAGTCATGGCCATCAATATCAAGGTTCGCGACAACGGCCCGTACCTCGTCGAAGGCGAGTTCACGATGACCGATGCGCAGGGCAACCCTATCGAAGTAAAGAAGGCCGCGCTCTGCCGTTGCGGCGGTTCGACGATGAAGCCGTTCTGCGACGGCACCCATTCGAAGATCGGCTTCAAAGGCGCCAACGAAGCGGTTCAGGAAGCCGATCCCGGCGCTCAATCGTCCGGCGGCACGTCTTCGACCTGAAAGACGATGCTCTCCCAACCCGAAAGCACAGTCGACATCACCGTCTGACTGTCGTTCTCGCGCTCCTGAATGAATTCGCAGTCATCCATGGGACGGAAGGGAGATCAAGCGCCGCGCCGAAGGTGTGAATTCGCGAAGTAACGGCGCTGGAACGAGTTACACGGAAGGTGTTCGTCAAGCCGCATGCGGACGTGCAGAATATCTTGACGGAAAATCCGACAGGCCGCGTCGAACGTAGATGCCGTCGGAGAGACGGACCCCGATACGGTTCTTGAAGAGTCCCGCGCCGGCTCCGCGGAGCAGAGAGTCAGCTCCGCAGAGCAGAAAGTCTGCTCCGCAGAGCAGAAAGTTAGCTCCGCAGAGCAGAAAGTCAGCTCCGTAGAGCAGAAAGTCAGCTCCGCAGAGTTCCGCAGAGCAGAAGGTTTGATCCGCCAGATCAACAGGTTTGATCCACAGATCAACAGGTTTGATCCGCCAGATCAAAAGTTTGATCCGCCAGATCAACAGGTTTGATCCACCAGATCAAAAGTTTGATGCGCGAGATCAACAGGTTTGATCCACCAGATCAAAAGTTTGATCCGCCAGATCAACAGGTTTGATCCGTCAGATCGAAAGTTTGATCCGCCAGATCAACAGGTTTGATCCACCAGATCAAAAGTTTGATCCGCCAGATCAACAGGTTTGATCCACCAGATCGAAAGTTTGATCCGCCAGATCAACAGGTTTGATCCGTCAGATCGAAAGTTTGATGCGACAGATCAACAGGTTTGATCCACCAGATCGAAAGTTTGATGCGACAGATCAACAGGTTTGATCC
>JADGNY010000029.1 GCA_017883235.1 Thermoanaerobaculia bacterium
AATCAATCTGATGCGGCATCGAATCAGTCTGATGCGGCATCGAATCAATCTGATGCGGCATCGAATCAATCTGATGCGGCATCGAATCAATCTGATGCGATTTCGAATGAATCTGATGCGGTATCGAATCAATCTGATGCGGTATCGGTCCAATCTGATGCGATTTCGATCTGTTTGGAGGGTATCGGTCCAATTTAGAGTGATATCGACAACTGTCTTCTTGTCAAACCAGGACGTTTTCCAGTCGAATCAACACGTTTCCTGCCAAGTCGAGGCGCCGGCGCCTTTGGCTTGACGGTCCTCTCGATCCCGCGTCTCCAGCTACACTTCCCTCATCGTGTCACTCCCTGCTGGCACCCGGCTCGGCCCGTACGAGATCTCTGCACCCATTGGCGCGGGCGGGATGGGGGAGGTCTACCGCGCCAGCGACACACGCCTGTCGCGTGACGTAGCCATCAAAGTGCTGCCGGCGGAGTTCGCGCGCGACGCGCAGCTCCGGGCCCGCTTCGAGCGTGAAGCGCGGGCCATCTCCAGCCTCAACCATCCGCACATCTGCATGCTTTTCGACGTCGGGCAGCAGGACGGCATCGAGTACCTGGTCATGGAGTACCTCGACGGCGAGCCGATGACGGAGCGTCTGGCTCGCGGGCCGCTTCCGTTGTCTGACGTCCTGCGGCACGGTATCGAGATCGCCGACGCGCTCGACAAAGCACACCGTACCGGCATCATTCATCGCGACCTCAAGCCGGGGAACGTCATCCTCACGCGTCCTTGACCCACTCCGAAGAGACTCGTTTGACTTCCCTGACAAGGTCGGCGATGGCATGTACAGGCTTGATGCCCATCAGGAGATGGACATGATCGGCGACACCGCCGATTTCCTGCGGGAAGGCATCGAGCCGTTTTAGACAACCTCCCATGAAGGCATGGAGGTCGGATTGCCACTTGGCGTCGATGAAGGGAAGACGTTCCTTCGTGCTGAAGACAAGATGAATGTGGAGGCTGGTGTGTGTTGAAGGCATAGCGAGAACTCCTCCGTGACCCCTACCGGGGTCGATGATTTATTGACCGAATGATACCGGTGGTCGCTCGCTTCGCTCACACCACCGGCTACCGTACGAGCCGCCTCCGGCGGCTAACGCGCCGCTCCGCGGCTGACTCGTATCCGAATATCGGGGCTGACCTCCGGGGCTCACGCCCAGGCTCAGGCCAGAATCACGCAGCCCAGGCTCACGCTCAGGCTCACGCTCGGGCTCACGCTCGGGGCTCACGGTCCACAGTCACGAGTGCCATGACCCCTCACGATCGGCGACGTTGCTTCTTGTTGTCGTACTTCGGGTCGAACTTTACCGTTCCGAAGAGCTCCACGATCTTCATCTGCTTCCGGCGCTGGATGTACTCGCGAAGCGCCTCGGTCACCGTCGCCTTCTTCGTGCGGTGGCCGCCGATGTTTCTTGCTTCCCAGCAGGCGATCATCGATCGCGACATTCGTGACCATCTGCTCATTTTACCGAATCAGGTCGAGAGGTGATCACACGCCCGCATCTCCCGTTTGTGCGTAGAATCCCGCTCGCAAACTGAACTGGAGGCAACATTGATGCGCAAGTCTCTTCTCGCGGTCCTTGGGCTGCTCCTCGCTCTTCCGCTCGCCGCGGCGGATGAGGGAATGTGGCTTTTCAATCGGACACCTAACGCCATCTTCAAGCAACGCTACAACTTCGAGCCGACGCAGGCGTGGCTCGATCATCTACAGAAGTCGTCGATCCGCTTCAACAGCGGAGGCTCCGGTTCCTTCGTCTCGGCCGACGGGCTGGCGCTGACGAATCATCACGTCGGCCTCGACTGTCTGGCCAAGATCTCGACGAAGGATCACGACTACGTCACCACCGGCTATCACGCCAAAACCCATGCCGAGGAAGTGAAGTGTGTCGACCTCGAGCTGAACGTGCTGCAGTCGATCGAAGACGTCACCGCACGGGTCAACGCCTCGGTCACGCCGGGGATGACCACGGCAGCCGCCCAGGCCGCGCGCCGCGGCGTGATGAGCGCCATCGAGCAGGAGTCGGTGCAGAAGACTGGAATGCGCAGCGATGTGGTCACGCTCTTTCAAGGCGGCGAGTACCACCTCTACCGCTACAAGAAGTACACCGACGTCCGCCTTGTCTTCGCCCCGGAAGTCGGCATCGCCTTCTTCGGCGGCGATCCCGACAACTTCGAGTATCCCCGCTACGACCTCGACGTCTGCTTTTTCCGCGCGTACGAGAACGACAAGCCAGTGCACCCGGCCGATTACTTGAAATGGAGCGAGACCGGCGCGAAGGATAACGATCTCGTCTTCGTCTCCGGCCATCCCGGCTCGACGAGTCGGCTCAACACCTTCGCGCACCTGCAGTTCTTCCGCGACGTTGCCTATCCGTTCACGCTGAACATTTTCCGCCGCCGCGAAGTGCTGCTGACGAACTACGCGCAGCGGAGCATCGAGAACGACCGCCGCGCGCACGATGAGCTGTTCGGGATCAAGAATTCGCGCAAGGCCTACCTCGGACGGATCGCCGGACTGCAGGATCCGGCTGTGCTGAAGGCAAAGGGGGCCACCGAGGCCTTGATGAGGCAGCAGGTGACAAGAGATCCGCAGCTCAACGCGGCGTATGGCGATGCATGGCAGAACGTCGACGCCGCGATCGCCACGTACCGGCCGATCTATACCGAGTTTCGCTTCGTCGAGGGCGGACTGGCCTTCAACAGTTCCCTCTTCCAGACAGCGAAGACGCTCCTCCGCCTCGGCGACGAATCGACGAAGCCGAACGGCGAGCGGCTTCGCGAGTATCGCGAGTCGAACCTCCCATCGCTGAAGCAGGCCCTCTATTCCGAGGCGCCGATTTACGAAGACCTCGAAACGGTCACGCTCGCCGATTCGCTGTCGAACTGGATCGAGGTCGCGCCGAACGATCCCCTCGTGCAGCAGGTGCTGGCCGGCAAGTCGCCGCAGGAACGCGCCTCCGAACTGGTCCGCGGCACGAAGCTGCGCGACGTGGCCGCCCGCAAGGCGCTCGGCGAAGGCGGCCAAGCGGCGGTCGACGCCTCGAATGATCCGATGATCCAGGTCGCGCGCATGGTCGATGCCCGCGCGCGCGAGTTGCGCAGGCAGTACGACGACAACATCGCCGAGGTGCTCCGGCAGTCGTACGCCAAGATCGCCAACGCTCAATTCAAGACCAGCGGCGGCGAAACCTATCCGGACGCCACGTTCACGCTGCGCCTCTCGTACGGCACGGTTAAGGGCTTCACCGAGAATGGCCAGGCCGTTTCCTGGGAAACCGAAATCGGCGGCACGTTCGCACACGCTGCCGAGCACGGCAACGAGGGCGAGTTCAAGCTGCCGGCATCGTGGATGGCGAAGAAGTCGTTGCTCGAGAGCGACAAGACCCCGTACAACTTCGTCATGACGGCTGACATCATCGGCGGCAACTCCGGCAGCCCGGTCGTGAACCGCAATAACGAATTCGTCGGCATCATCTTCGACGGCAATATCCAGTCACTTCCCTGGGACTACCAGTTCGACGATCGCGTGGGCCGGGCTGTGGCCGTGCACTCGGCCGGTATTCTCGACGCGCTGAGGAAGGTGTACGGAGTGACCGGCCTGGTGAAGGAACTGACGGGAAAATGAGTCGCGCAGCCGCGATGCTGTTTGTGTTCGTTGCGGCAGTTGCCTCGGCCGAGGCACCGCCGCACACCATCACCGTCGGCGGCAGTGCACACGTAGCGGTGAGCGCCGATCGTGGACAATTCACGGTCGGCGTTTCCACGCGCGCGGCCACGGTTTCCGCCGCCTTGCACGCGAACAACGAAAAGACACAGCGGGTGATCGATGCGCTGAAGGCTCGGGGCGTCTCCGCGAACGAGCGCCACGGCGAATTTCTCTATCGAGGAACCATACGAAAACGGGCGACGCATTGCCGGCGAGTATCAGGTCCGCAATTCGGATGACCGGGTGGCCACGGTAGATAAGGAAGCCAGGACTACCTCGGCTCGCCCTAATCCACTGATCGACTAATCCAGTCGTCTACTCCTTCCTTGGATGACAATCCCTGCCGTTGGTGTTAGACGGACCGCCCCACATGCCTGACCCTCGCTACATCCGCAATTTCTCGATCATCGCCCATATCGACCACGGCAAGACGACGCTGTCCGATCGTCTGCTGCAGAAGACCGGGGCGGTGGAAGGCCGAGACATGCACGAGCAGATGCTCGATGACATGGATCTGGAGCGGGAGCGCGGCATCACCATCAAAGCGCGCGCTGTCAATCTTCAGTACCGCGCGAAGGATGGACAGGACTACGTCTTCAACCTGATCGACACCCCCGGCCACGTCGACTTCTCCTACGAAGTCTCGCGCAGCCTGGCCGCCTGCGAAGGGGCGGTGCTCGTCGTCGACGCCACGCAGGGCGTCGAAGCGCAGACGCTGGCGAACAGCTACCTGGCCATCGCCAACAACCTCGACATCCTCTCCGTAATCAACAAGGTCGACCTTCCCTCGGCAGAGCCGGAACGGGTTCGCGAGCAGATCGAGAACGTCATCGGCCTCGATGCGCACGATGCCGTTCTGGCGTCGGCCAAGTCCGGGATCGGAGTCGACGAGATCCTGGAGAAGATCGTCACGAAAATCTCCGCGCCGAAGGGTGACGCGGACGGCCCCCTGCGGGCGTTGCTCTTCGACTCATGGTACGACTCGTATCGCGGCGTCGTCTCTCTCGTACGCATCGTCGATGGCGAGCTGCGGAAAGGGATGCGCATCAAGTTCCTTTCGACCGATCGCATCTATGAAGTGACCGAGGTCGGTTTCTTTACGCCGAAGATCAAGCTGGTCGACCGGCTGGGAGTCGGCGAAGTCGGCTTCTTCTCGGGCAATATCAAGGATATCGTCCAGGCCAAGATCGGCGACACGATCACGACCGCGAATGCCTCGCCGCCGCCCCTTCCCGGTTTCGAGGAAGTAAAGCCGATGGTTTTCGCAGGGATCTTCCCGATCAACACCGATGACTACGAGGACCTGCGCGACGCGGTCGGCAAGCTCAAGCTCAACGACGCGTCGTTCAGCTACGAGCCGGAAAGTTCCCTCGCACTCGGATTCGGCTTCCGCTGCGGGTTTCTCGGCTTGCTGCACATGGAGATCATCCAGGAGCGGCTGGAGCGGGAGTTCAATCTCGAGCTGCTGACTTCGGCTCCGGGCGTCCGTTATCGCGTGCAAAAGACTGACGGGGAATCACTGTGGATTGAAAACCCGCAGAAGATGCCTGACCCCGCGTACATCCATTCCATCGAGGAGCCGTTCATCGAGGCGACCATCCTCACGAATGACGAATTCGTCGGCCCGATTCTCGCTCTGGCGACGGATCGGCGTGGCGTACAGAAGAAGCTGGAGTACGTCAGCACCAACAGAGTCATGATCGTGTACGAGATGCCGTTGAATGAGGTGATCCTCGATTTCTTCGACAAGCTGAAATCGATCTCACGCGGATACGCCTCGCTCGATTACCAGTTCGTCGGTTACCGCGAAAGCGATCTGGTGAAGATGGACATTCTGATCAACGGGGATCCGCTCGATGCTCTCTCTCTCATCGTGCACAAGGAGAAGGCATACGCGCGCGGAAAGCTCCTCGTCGAGAAAATGAAGGAGTTCATCCCCCGCCAGATGTTCGCGGTCGCTCTGCAGGCGGCCATTGGTAATCGCGTCATCGCCCGCGAAACCGTAAAAGCCATGCGCAAAGACGTCCTCGCCAAGTGTTACGGAGGCGACATCTCGCGCAAACGCAAACTCCTAGAGAAGCAGAAAGAGGGGAAGAAACGGATGAAACGGGTGGGGAAAGTGGAGATTCCGCAGGAGGCCTTTCTGGCAGTGTTGAAGATCGACTGAGGTGGGTGGACGGCGTTTCCTCGGTGGAGTTGAACACGCTGCCCGTCCGCTGGACCGAACAAAAAAGCGGGCCGAGAGCAGGGGCCACCCGGCCCGGCGGGGCAGGCGATTTCTGAGTTGTTTGCGGGACAAGCTGAGTTTTTTACCGCGCACGTATCGTGCAACGCGATACACTTCGCGAGCGGAAGGCCGGAAGCCATGCACTGGCAGGCATCAGCCGCAGAAGAGGAGATGTTGATGGCTTCCAAGGTTTTCGTAGGGAATCTCGACTTCAACACAACGCGCGACGAGGTCGAAGCGTTGTTTGCGCAGGTCGGAACGGTACGAGACGTGTTTCTTCCGACCGATCGCGAGTCGGGGCGACCCCGCGGGTTCGCGTTCGTCGAGTTCGAATCGGATGAAGATGCGGCGAAAGCGATCGAAAAGTTCAATGGACATGATCTGGGTGGCCGTGCCCTCCGCGTGAACGCGGCCGAGGATCGTCCCCCCCGCGCCGGTGGCGGTGGTGGCGGACGTTCATTCGGCGGTGGTGGCGGCGGACGCGGCGGTGGTGGCGGTGGCTACAGCGGCGGTGGTGGCGGCGGCTACAGTGGTGGAGGTGGCGGCGGCTATGGCGGCGGCGGTGGTGGTGGCTACGGCGGCAGTGGTGGAGGAGGCGGCGCCTATGGCGGTGGCGGTGGCAAGCCGAAAGGCAGCCGGCGCAACATCCGCGCGAAGAAACGCGGCCTCTGATCGACAAACGACAACTTGGCCTCCCTCACGGGAGGCCTTTTCATTTGCACGTTTGTTTTTCACTTCCGCAAGCGAACGGTAGTAGTTTTGCCAACCTGGGGGTGAATCATGAAACGAGTTGCCTGTTTCGTGGCATTGCTGCTCGCGGCGGCCTGCAGCACTACGGCGCCGCCGGTAGCGGCTTCGAAGCCCGGCAGCATCGACATGAAAGAGCCGCGCCGGATGGTCGGCACTGAGAACAATGTCCGTGTCGACGCAGAGATCTACGGCGAGGACATGGTGCAGGGCTCGAGTCTCTCCATCAAGTACGACGTCACGAACCAGCGTTCGTCGCCGATCCTCATCGCCGATCTCCTGCCCGAGACGACCTACGACCCGGATACGCGCATGGTCACCGTCAACATCGGGTCAGAGATCCCTGGCGAGGAGTTTCTGCCACGGCTGATCTCCATTCCCTCGGGTGAACGGCGCTCATTCCATGCCGGCGCTCACATCAACATCCACATGCCGCTCAACGCTTCCACGTCACCTCGGCCGAGGGGTTTGCAGCTTCGCGTCAACTTCCTCGGGGACTCGGCGCCCTTCGTGAAGCTGATCGACATTCCCGAGAAAGCGGTGCGCGACCGGGAGCTCGCTGCCGAGCTCTTTGCGAAGTGGGTCGACAAAAACGAGACGGTGACGACCAATGCGCTGCCGATGCGCTGGCAAGGGCCGCGGCCCTCGGGAATCGAGGATGATCCGGCCACCTCGCAGCCTTCGCGCCGGCGCCGTCCCGGATAGGCGGCGCCGGCAGCACGAGACTCAGGTATTAGAAGCTGTCCAGCGCTTCCTGCTCGTTCTCGTAAACTTCGAAAACGGTGATGAGCTGCGTGACGTGCAGCAACTCATTCAGTTTGGCCGGAAGGTGCAGCAGTTTGAGCTTGCCGTGATTGTTCGTCACGGTCGTGTAGGACCCGACCAGTTCGCCGATGCCCGACGAATCGATCGTCGTGACGCCGGAGAGGTCGAGCAGAATCTTCTTGCTGTTTGCGTTGGCAATGACATCGCGAAGCTGCTGGTCGCCCGCGCCGATCGTGATCTTGCCATCGACCTTGATGATCGCGATGCCGTTTACGTCGCGAGTGGTGGCTTTCATCTCTCTTCTCCTTTGTTTGTATCCGCGGCACGCGACCGCCGGACGCGGAAGATATCAGGCTTTGCCGCTGGCGATACCGGTTCCTTTGGCGAGGTTCTTGGTCATGACCAGCGAGGTGCCGCTGCCGGCCACAAAGCTGTAACGGATCTGATCCATGAATGTGCGCATGTAGAAGATTCCGCGCCCGCTCGTTTTCATCAGATTCTGTGGATTGAGCGGGTCGCTGACCTTCTCCGGATCGAATCCGGTTCCCTCGTCGGAGATGGTGATGGAGAGGTCGTGACCATTCAACTCGAACGTCGCGTTGACCTTTTTTTTGACGTCGAGCTTGTTGCCGTGCTTGATGGCATTCGCCACCGCCTCGCGGACGGCCATGCCGATCCAATGCGAACCGTCTTCATCCATCCCCGCGTTTTCACAGAGATGTTCCGCGATCACCTGCACGAGCTCGATGTTCTCGAACCGACTGCTGATGGTGATCTCGATCCGCTCGCCGTCACGTTCCATCGGTTTTGAACCGGGCGGCATTGTAGGGGAGGCGGGGGCGAGGGACAAGGGAAGAGGGAAGACGGCTGCGCCTCTCCCCGTTCCAAGGCGCATGTCACGACGGTTCCTGAACTTAGTGGCCGCGCTTCTGCTCGTTTCCGCGGGCGCGCGCGGTGCGTCGCTCGAAGCGGAGATGAAGACGGTTGAGAAGTTGCGCGGCCTCACCTTCGAACGTCCGGTCGTGCTGCAGACCATCACGCGGGCCGATCTCCCGAATGTGCTACGCGCGCAGATGGAGAAATCTCTCCCTTACTCGCCGGACGACTACGCGTTGATTCTGCGCGCGCTTCAACTCGTCGACGGCGGTACGAGTGACCTTGTCGGCAGCATGCTCGATCTCTATCAGTCGCAACTGCTGGCCTTCTACGACCCCCTGACACACACGTACTACGCGATCGATACCCCCCCCGCGGCGGCCGCCGGACTCATGGACGGCGACATGCTTCGGGAGTCGGTTGCCGTCCATGAGCTGACACATGCGCTGCAGGATCAGCGGTTTCACCTCGGCGTGCGCGATCTGGCGCTGCAGAAGGACACCGACGGCAGCCTTGCTCTGCATGCGCTGATGGAGGGGGAGGCGACCCTGGTCATGATCGATTACGTTCTCGATCGCGCCGGCCAGAAGATGGATGACATGCTGGGCAATCCGGAGTTGATGTCGCTTCTGAAGTCATCGCTCGGCGGCTCCGACAAGACGATCGATCCGTCGACGCCGAAGTATTTCGCCGAGTCGTTGAAGTTCCCGTACGCCTATGGGTTGAAGCTCGTCATCGACGGCTACCGGCGCGGTGGGTGGAAAATGGTCGACCGGATGGATGAGAATCCGCCGCGCTCGACGCGCGAGATTCTTCATCCTTCCGAGTATTTCGACCGGCTCGGCAAGGCCGGTGCTCCCCCCACCCCGTTCGACGATACGTCCCGACTCCCTGGTGCGCTGACCGTCGAGCACCTCGGCGAGTTCCACTGGCGTTTTCTGGTTGGCGACGCCGGCGCGGGCTGGGTCGACGATCGAGTCACCGTCACGCAGAATCTGCAGTGCGATCCGACCGTGCTTGTCGAAACCCGATGGGAGAACGCCGTCCGCGCCCAAGCCTTCCGCGACGCCTATGCCGATTTTCTCCGCGGCCGCGGCGTGGACGCGCGTGTCGCCATCGACGGCACGCGCGTGCGAGCCGCGTATGGCGCCGACGCCAAGATGATGGAGTCGTTCCTCCGATGAATGTCGATTACGAGAATCTCGAAACCGACGTCGAAAGCGGCGTGTTTCGCGAGTCGCTGCGCGAAGAGCTGCTCTTCGGTTTCCGCCAGATCCATCAAACGGGCGAGCGGCTGCCGCTGGCTTCGTACTACGCGGCGCAGATTGCGGAAATCGTCAATCGTCGAGCCGCCGAGCCGCTGAACAAAGATCTGGCATTCCATGTTTACCAGGAGATCCTGCTCGCCGTCGAAGAAGCCCGCGCCGAGGTTCTGGGAGAGCCGATCGCACCGTCATAGAATCGCGCCCGCTGATGCCGCAGAAACGTCCCACGCTCTTCCTCATCGACGGATCGAATAACGTCTACCGCTCGTATTTTGCGATCCGCAATCTGACCAACTCCTCGGGGCTGGCTACGAATGCCGTCTACGGATTCACGCAGACGCTGAAAAAGTTGCTGAAAGACTTCGCGCCTGACTGCATCGCCGTGGCATTCGATATCGGCCGCGCAACCACGCGGCACGAGGCGTTCGCCGACTACAAGAAGGACCGCCGTCCGATGCCGGACGATCTGGCCATCCAGTTGCCGTTCGTCAATGAAGTGCTGGAAGGGTTCGGTATCCCGGTCATCGGTGTCGAGGACTGGGAAGCGGACGATCTCCTGGGAACGCTGGCTTGCGTCGCCCACGACCGCGGTTACGACGTCGTTCTCGCGACCTCGGACAAGGACTTCTTTCAGCTCGTCGGCGACGGTATCAAACTCTTTCACACCGGCCGCGAGGTTCTCTACGACGCAAAAGGCGTCGAGGAGACGTTTGGACTTCCTCCTGAAAAGGTGGTTGACGTCATGGCCATCTGGGGCGACGCCATCGACAACATACCCGGCGTACCCGGTATCGGCGAGAAGGGAGCCAAGGCGCTGATCACTGAGTACGGCTCACTCGAAGGGGTGTACGAGAACCTCGACAAGCTCAAACCGGCGCAACGCAAGAAGCTCGAGGAGAATCGCGACAAGGCCTTCCTCTCGCGCGATCTGGCCCGGATCAAGTGCGACCTGTCGGTAGAGAGCATCGATTTCGAGAAGCTGAAGCGCCAGGAGCCGGATCGCGCCAGGTTGCATGATGTCTTCTCGCGTCTCGAGTTCGCATCGCTGATGCAGGAGTTTTTGCCGGCCGCGCCGCCGGTCGAGCGCGACTATCGCATTGCCGCCACAGCGGCCGAGGTGCTCGACTTCGCCGGGACCGCGGCCGAGGTGGCCATCTGGTTTGAGTCGGCCACGCCGGAAGCGCATGACGATCTTTTTGCCGCGTCGCTGTCGGTGAAGCAGACCGCGTCGCTCATCGTGCCGATCGCCGACTCGGTCGGCGGTACCCCGGAATTGCGCGAGGCGCTCAAGACCCTGCTGCGCTCGGACCGTCTCTTCGTCGCGTACGACATCAAGCTGCAGCTTCGACGCCTGGCCGCGAACGGCTGGCCGCTCCCGAAGCGCTTTTCCGACACGATGATCATGTCGTATGTGATCAACCCCGGCCTGCCCAGCCACGCCTTCAGCAACATCGCCCGTGACTGGCTGAAGGTGGATGTGGCCGCTCGGAAAGATGCCGCGAAGACTGCGCCGCTCTTCGCGCTCGATCACGAGATCGGCGCCACCGCCCTCTCCCCTTATCAGCAATACCTCGGCGAGAAATCCGACGTCACGGTGGCGCTGAAGGAAATGCTGGTGCCCGAACTGCGGCGCGATCCCGCGCTTGTCGACATCTACGACCGCATCGAGCTTCCGCTCATCCCGGTGCTGGAGCGGATGGAGGCGCGCGGCATTAAGATCGACGTTGCCCTTCTGCACGAAATGTCCGCGAAGATGGCGCTGCAGTTGGCGCAGCTCGAGAAAGAGATCTACGCCGAGGCCGGTACCGACTTCAATATCAACTCGCCGCAACAGCTCGGGCACATCCTTTTCGAGAAGCTGCAGTATCCGGTCTCCAAGAAAACCAAGGGGACGAAGGCGTTCTCGACGTCCGTGGACGTTCTGCAGGAGCTGGCCAGCCACGGATTCGCTGTACCGCGTTTGATTCTGTCGCATCGCGAACTGCACAAGCTGAAGTCAACCTACATCGACGCTCTTCCGCAGTTGGTGACCAGGGACGGCCGCGTGCACACGTCCTTCAATCAGGCGGTGGCGGCGACGGGCCGGCTGTCGTCGTCGGATCCGAACCTGCAGAACATCCCCATCAGGACCGAGCTGGGACGCGAGATCCGAAAGGCGTTCATCGCCGAAAAAGGAAACGTCCTGCTCGCGGCGGACTACTCGCAGGTCGAGTTGCGCATTCTCGCCCACATTTCGCAAGACGCCGATCTGATCGAGACCTTCCAGCGCGGCGCGGACATTCATCGTGCCACTGCTTCGAAAATGTTCAATGTGCCGGAAGATGAGCTGACGATCGATCAGCGGCGCGCCGCGAAGACCATCAACTTCGGCGTGCTGTACGGCATGTCGGCATTCCGGTTGTCGAATGAGCTGAATATCCCCACCGGCCAAGCGAAAGACTTCATCGACGCGTACTTCGCGCGCTATCCGAAGATTCAGGAGTACCTCGACCGCACGCTGGAAGAGGCGCGCCGCAGCGGCAAAGTGACGACGCTCTTCGGCCGCGTGCGCTACATCCCGGAGATTCACAACAAGTCGTTCACCGTGCGCGGCAATGCCGAGCGGATGGCCACGAATGCCCCGATCCAGGGCACGGCTGCCGATATCCTCAAGCTGGCCATGATCGCGCTCGACAAGCGGTTGGACGAGGATATCGAGGGGACCGCGACGATGCTGCTGACGGTACACGACGAAATCGTGATCGAGGTGCCGGAGACCCGCGCGTCCGACGTGGCGGGAATCGTGAAAGAGACGATGGAGAACATCTTCCCGCTCGCCGTGCCGCTCAAAGTCGACGCGCACTACGGTCGGAGCTGGTACGACGCGAAGGAGTAACGATTGACGCTGTCATTCCGAGCAGGCCTGATCCTTCTGCTCTACTCCTGCGCCCCGCCCGGCCATCAGCCCGCGCAATCGTCAAATGAGCCGAAAATCCATGCGACGGTCGTCACGATCCAGACGTCGATTCAACCGGCAAACAAGACCTATACCCACACCCTCTTCATTGCGAACGATCGTGCCCGCAGCGGTGATGAGGTCGACGAGTGGCGGCTGTTCGATTTTGCGCAGAAGCGCGTGACGTTCGTCGACGATCTGACCGGAACCTATCGCAATGAGCCGTTCGATGAGGTCGTGACGTCGCATCGCGCCGATATGGCGCGGTCGGTCCCGGAGGGAATGCCGCGTGCGCAGTTCTCCGTCACCGGTGCACAAAAAACGCTGCAGGGCGTCGCGGCGAGGCAGTCGATCATCAGCCTGGGCGCGTATCAACGAGAGCTCTGGATCGCCTCCCATCCGCTCATTCCGGAGGGACTCTTCGCCATGCTGCAGGCCAGCGAGCCGGTTTCGTCACCGCTGGCCGGCGTCATGCGCGCTGCCGACGAGGCGCTGTTGTCTGTGAAGGGATTTCCGATCTCTGACCACGCCGAACTGCCATACGAGAACCAGAAGCTCGTCGTCGACAACACCATCGTGAAGATCGATCAACGCGACGTGCCGGCCTCCTGGTTGAACGTGCGCGCCGACTACAGGGAACTGCATCCCGCTCCTGCGGGCGCGGGGAAGCCGCCGCAATCGAAGTGACTAATCAGCTCCAACCGACAACCGACAACGCGCCGAAAGCGCAGTTACAGCACCTTCCGCGAGTCGCCAACCCGCTTCGTGACCCCTTCCCGATCCATCCACTCCAGGAGGGGGATGGCGATCTTGCGCGAGAGGCCGAAGTACTCCTTGAACTGGCCGACGTCGATCAAGTCGCCACTGCGTACGCTTATGCGCTCGCGTGCGGCAACGAGCGCGTCGCGATGAACGTAGATCCCTTCCGCCAGCCGGACGAGGGTGCCCTGTTTGACGAGGAAACCGATCACCCCTTCGATCACCCGCGCCTTCTGGGTCCGCTCGTTGATGATCTCGGAGACCGGAGGCGGTGCCAGGCCCGCTTCGGCGAAACGCGACTCGATCATCCGCGCCAGCTCTCCTTCCGCGCCGCCCAGGCTCTTCGATCGGCCAGGAATGTCGAGGGCGTCGCCGGCAATGGCAACGATTTTTTCGCGCGCCAGATCCTGCAGGAGGAAGTTGATCATCGCGCCATCGGCACCGCGCGGCAGCAGTTTCTGCACGAACTCGCTCTTTGGCACGTTGATCGCCATTCGGTTTTCTTCGAAGTAGGCGCGCAGAAACTCCATGGCCCGCCTTCGAAAGTCGGTGATCACGTCGTGATGAATCCACCGGCGCTCGCCGCTGTCGGCAAGATGCGGCACGTTCTTCAATTCTTTCGCCAGCGTCTCGACGCGAATGCCGGTCCGCGCCTGGACCTCGTGAATGGTCAATCCGCGTAGTCCTTCGAGCTTTGCCATCAGCTCGACGCGCTCCGGCAGCGTTCCGCCGGCGAGCGTATCGAGCAATTCGCCGCGCGTGTTGCGGCTCAGCTTCGGCAAGTGCGCGTCGAGGATCACGCCGCCACCGACCGTGAGGGCGGGTGAGTAGCGGCGGATGACGAAACGATCGCCGGCAACGGCGACCACCGGCGATTCGAGGCGCACCTGAATGTATGCGCTCGATCCCGGTTTCAGCTCCGGGGTCCGGTCGACGAATCGAATGCTGCCGAGGAGCTCGGCCGAGAGGTGATGGAAACGAATGCGCGTCTGTTCCTTGAGCGGCTTCGCGTCCGCCAGCAGATCCAGGCGCGCCGTGATGACCTGCGACTGCCGGAGAGTATTCGGTGTGACCAGTTGCTGTCCGCGTTGGAGCTGATCCAGATCGATGTCGGGCAGGTTGACCGAGGTCCTCTCGCCTGCTGATGCGTAGTCGCGCGCTTCGCCGTGGACCTGAATGTTGCGCGCGCGGCTGCGTTTGCCGCCTGGCAGCACCTCGATGTCCGTATCGACGTTCAGGCGTCCCGCGTAGGTCGTCCCTGTGACCACGGAACCGAAGCCCTTCATCGTGAAGACGCGATCGATCGGGAGCCGGAAGGTGCGCGTCGTGGCATCTCGGTCGCCGGCTTCGGCGACCGAGGCCAGGATGGCGTGGCGCAAATCATCCAGTCCCGCTCCCGTTACGCTGCTGACCGGCACGATCGGCTTTCCGGCCAGAAAACTCCCCGCCACCATCTCTTCGATCTCGAGCCGGACGAGATCGAGAATGTCGTCCTCGACCAGATCGCGCTTCGTGACGGCGACGACTCCCGTTCGGATGTCGAGCAGCCTGCAGATAGCGAAGTGTTCGCGCGTTTGCGGCTTGATCGACTCGTCGGCAGCAACGACGAGGAGCGCGCTATCGATCCCTCCGACGCCGGCCAGCATGTTCTTGACGAAACGTTCGTGGCCGGGGACATCGATGAATCCGATCTGGTAGTCGTCGGTGAACCAGCTGGCGAATCCGAGGTCGATCGTGATTCCCCGTCGTTTCTCCTCAGGGAGGCGATCGGTATCGACGCCGGTGAGAGCGCGGACGAGCGCCGTTTTGCCGTGGTCGATGTGTCCTGCAGTTCCGACGACCCTCTTTTTACGAGACATGGGTCCGCGAGTGTACCCGAGGGGGTGGGCCGGCACCGTATCGGCATAGAGTCTTGCCTGGATCGAAACCTTGAGCGTGTCTGAAACGTAGAATTGACCGAACGGTCGTTCTGTAGTAGGCTTTATGGCGTTCCCAAACTGATGGTTATCTCTCAGCAGTTCAGCAAGTTGTCACGTTGCTGTTACCATGAGAAAAGTTTCACAAGGTCGTGAGATAATGCAGCCAGTCGTTAGAAATTGAGGGTTTACTGGATGATGTGGGGGCGGATTAGCTTTCTGTTTCAACAGCCCGCCTCTAGTTACACCGCTTGAATTCTTCTTCGAATCTTACCGATCCAGCAATTCACTCCACCCAAGCGTTCGCACCCACCCCCATCCAGTAGATTTTGCCGGCCCCGTCGAAAGACGGGGCCGGATTTTTTTGTAACCCGGTTACGCAGCGACGCTCACCGCTTACGTCACCAGCTCGGCCAACGCCTGTTCGACCAGCATGCGGGCATCGGCATTGACGCCCAGCCAGCGGATCGCGGCGGTGGTGGCATCGGCGGCGGCCAGTAGTTTCGCCTGCTCGATCGAGAGCGGAAATCGACCGGCCACCGCGTCGCACAGAACTTTCCCGAGCAGCGCGACGGCGTCGCTGACCTCTTCCTGCGAAGCGATCACCGAAGCGATGCCGAGGAGAGCGGCTGTGTCGCGCTCATCGGAGAAACGCGTCAGGCCTGCCACGATCGACGCCGCCAGCGCGTCGTTCGTCTCGACCTCTCCGCCGACGAAGATCATCTGGCAGCGCGAGCGGATCGTCGGCAGCAGGAGATCGGGTGAGCGCGTGAGCAGGATGAAGGTTGTGTCGCTGGCCGGCTCCTCCAACGTTTTGAGGAGTGAGTTCGAGCCGCCGACGCTCAGCGCGTTGGCCGGGTCGATGATGAACACTTTGTTGCGCCCTTCGTACGGCCGCAGAGTTGCCGCCGCGACGATCTCGCGGATCTGATCGACGCTGATCATCTTCCGCTCCCCGGTTACCTCGATGAAATGAATGTCGGGATGCATCCGGCGTTCGATGCGCTGGCAGGCGGTGCAGTCATCGCCGGCGGTCCTGTTCAGGCAGTTGAGCGTCTTGGCGATGCCGACGGAGACCTCGCGTAAGGCAGCGGCAGATGGGCCGTGGCAGAGGATGGCGTGATGCAACTCGCCACGCCTCGCCGTCTCGAGCAGTAATTCCGCGGCGGCGCTCATCGCAGAACCTCCGGCTTCCTCCGAACCAGCTCCGCTTCGACGCGGGCGTACACCTCATCGACATCGCCCTCGGCGTTGATCACCGCGAAGCGCGCCGGCTCGGACACGGCTAACGCGAGGTATCCCTCGCGTACACGCCGATGAAACCGCAACTCTTCCGCCTCGAAACGCCCCTCGTCATGCACCGCCTCGGCGTTGCGCGAGCGCGCACGCGAGAGGCCGACCTCCTCAGGCAGATCGAAAAGCAACGTAAGGTCCGGGGTGAGCGATTCCGTGGCCCAGGCGTTGAGCGCCCGCAGCTTGTCGAGGTCGATGAGCCGGCCGAATCCCTGATACGCGAGAGTGGAGTCGGTAAAGCGGTCGCAGAGAACGGCCGCTCCCCGCTTCAGCGCCGGGCGGATGATCTCGACGACATGCTGTCTCCGCGACGCCGCAAAGAGAAAAAGCTCAGCGACGGGATCGAGATGCGAGCTGCTGTCGAGAAGGATGGCCCGGATCCGATCCGCCAGCGGTGTGCCACCGGGCTCTTTGGTGACGACAGCATCTGAGATCCGTGCCGCCAGACGGCGCAGTTGTGTCGATTTACCCGATCCCTCGATACCTTCGAACGTGATGAACATGGGTTTTCGAAGTGTATCGCCACGAGGATCAGGCAATTTCGTAGGGCCCAGCACCGCTAAGCCCTACGAGCCTATTTCTTCGCGGCAGTTTCGATCGGCAGGTGTGCTTCGTTCCAGCCGTTCCAGCCGCCGAGGAGAGCGGCTGTGTTCTTGATTCCGTGAGCATTGAGGTCCAGCACCGCACGGGCGCTTGTGTGCTCACTCTGTCAAGCACAGTAGGTAATGATGAACGTCTTCGGCGGGATCTCCCGCAGGCGGGTCAGGATGTCACCAAGAGGGATGTCGATCGCTCCCTTGATGTGTCCCTGGTCGTATTGGTCCTTACCTCGTACATCGACGTAAACGGCCTTCTTCTCTTTGACGAGCTTGATCGCTTCCTCGCGGGTGATCCGGCGCGCTGATTCGAGCGGCGCTTGTGCTGTCGGGATTGGGGTCGCCTGCGTGACCTGCGGCGACGTTTGCATTCCCGGCGGCACTGCCGACTTCATCTGTGCGTTGGCCAGACCCGTTGCGAGAAAGCCAACCACGGCTGTTGCGGCTAAGAGATGACGCATGAATGGCAAGCCTCCTTTTGAACTCGATTCGAAAACCGGCCGAAAGCCTAGCATGTTCCGTACGGCGCAACTCCTGGTCAATCCCTCCGTACAATTCATCATCATGAGAGACCACATTCGCATACTCGGTTGGTGTTTCATCGTCTACAGCGCCATCATCGTCCTGGTCGGATTTGGGATCGGCAGCATCGTCATGTTCGGCGGCGCCATCTCGGGCGATCACGAGGCGATATTCATCACCAGCGCGGTCGGAGCGGCCATTGCCTGCTTCCTCATCGTCATTTCGCTCCCCGGGATGCTGGCTGGCATCGGTCTGCTGAAGCTGCGGCCATGGGGGCGTATCGTCGCCATCATCGTCGGCGTGCTTCACATCCTGAGCTTCCCGCTTGGGACGGCTCTCGGCGTTTACACGCTCTGGGTTCTGCTCAATGTGGAGACCGAGGCGCTGTTTCGTGGGCAGCAACAGGTCGCGGTAGCGGTGTAGCGTCAGTAGCCGGCCGGGCGCGTTCGTACCGGTGTGAACTTGTTGGCCGGTCCGAAGTTCTTGACGAGATAGGCCACCGCGGCCGGCTTGTCGCTCTCTTTCATCACCGCGCCCCAGCGGATCATCTTGTCGACTTCCGCCGTCCACTGCTTTTCCGTCAGCCGCTGCTGCACCAGCATGTCAGCGGAGTGGCAGGGAAAACAGCTCGCCTCAACCTGTTGCTTGCCCGTACCCGCCGGAAGCGAGTGGAACTTGGTCCCGAGCACCGGCAGGTTAGGATCGAAGGCGACGCTCCTCTTCGTTGCCGCGGATGCAAACGCAGCCGCCAGCGCCAGAACGATGATCGCGGCGCGCTTCACGCAGTCACCTCGACGTCGACGAAGTGCCAGGAGTTCTGAAGATATCCGCTCTGATTCCACGTCGCCTCGCGCGGTTGCACGTTTCCGCGGCTATCCGTCGCACGCGCGCAAAGACGCACGGTGCCTGAGCGCGAGGGCGTCCAGTGATGCGACCAAAGTCGCCAGGCATACGGGTCGTGACGCGGATCGAGCGACGTCTCCTGCCACGTCGCGCCGTCATCGTCGCTGATCTCGACTTTGGCGATGTCGGGCGCGCCGGAGAATGCGAAGCCGCGGATCTCGCAGGCATGTTTTGCTCTCGCTTTCGCGGGCGCGGTGGTGATGTTCGATTTCACGAACAACTCGGTCACCGGCGCCATCTCCTCCGGCTTGAACGCCACCCCGGGTGCGCCGGGCGTCAACGGATAGCGATACGCCGTCTCCATGTAAAAGCCCTTCTGCGCCTCCGCTTGCGGCGAGAGGCGGACGAGCCATTTCATCCAGTGATCGCCGGCCCAGCCCGGGACGATGAGACGGAGCGGCGCTCCGTGAGCGACCGGCAGCGGCTCACCGTTCATGGCAAAAGCGAGGATGCCGTCGGCAAGCACCTTCTCCAGCTCGACGCTGCGATGAAACGGGGGAACCTTCCCCGGCGGATCGTCGCTGCCGAATACGTGGAGATGTTTCGCTGACGGTTTCACGCCCGCGTGCTCGAGAACGTCGCGTACGCGCACCCCCGTCCAACGCGAATTGCCGACAGCCCCATAGCGCCACTGCACTCCCGGCAGGGGCGGAGAATAGAGTCCGCGCCCGTTCCCGGCGCACTGCAGAACGCACGTCGCTTCCGCGTGCGGGAGTTTTTTCAGCTCGGAAAGTGTAATGTCTCCCGAACGGTCGACTTCGCCGTCGATCGTCAGTCTCCACTTCTTCGGGTTGGGCGTGCGCGGGATCCAGTGACTGCGGACGAAGAAAAGCTCGTTCGGGGTCACATACTCGGTCAGTAGCGCAAGCGGTGTCTCCGCATTCACCGCATAGCCATTCATCTGCAGCATCGATTCACGGGCGCGAGGGGCCACGGCCTTTTGCGCCACGAGCAACGGTGCAGCAGCGAGGAGAAGAAAACGTCTTCGATCGATCTCGTCGAACGGCATATCTAAAGTCTATCTCACGGCGAATGAATAACTTGAACACAACGAGCAAAGAACTGGTCCGGCTTTTGCCCTTGGGCGTTCCCATGACGCCGAAGATCTGCGCCACTGACTACGCCTGGACGTCTTCGCGGGACTTTCGCGAGATCTGCTCTTGCCAGGTCCACGCGCGCCGCGAACGTACGCTCTGGCGCCGAGCGTTGCGCGGTGCGAAACGGCGTGGTGTCGCGCTGCTCGTCACCGTGCCGCTGGCTTTCGGCGCGATCGGCATGGAAGCCATGAACATTTCACTCCCCGCATTTGCGCAGCAGGCGATCGAAATCAGCGGCGGAAGCCGTCCTTTTCGGATTTTCACGACGCGGAACGTTCGCGAGGCGTTTCTGAAGCCGCTGCAGGCGCCGGCTGCCTTCACGCTGGACGTGGCAAAAGAGGAGTTCTTCCGGACGCAAGTTCCGTACGGCTCGATCATTTATCGCGAAGCGGTGAAGAACGAGCTGCCGCCGGAGTTGATCGCCGCGGTCGTCGAATCCGAATCCGACTTCCGTCCACGTCTGGTCTCGAACAAGGACGCCCGTGGTCTGATGCAGATCGTCCCCGAGACCGCGCGACTCATGGGTTGTGACGATCCACTCGATCCGTATGCGAACATCGCCGCTGGAACCAGGTACCTGCGCTACCTGATGAACCGTTTCGGCGACGAGCGCGCCGCCCTGGCCGCCTATAACGCTGGGGAAGGAACAGTCGAACGTCTCGGTGGAGGGATTCCGCAGTACCCGGAAACGATTGACTACCTGCAGCGCGTCAGTACGCGCACACGCGAATACCGGCAGCGCGTCCAGAAACGATACGCCGCCTCGATAGGCATGCAGGCATCGATCATCGCGCGGTAGTCGTGGGCGTGGCCATGGCGGGCGTGTCGATCGCCACCGGGAGGGTGAAGGAGAACTTCGTCCCTTCTCCTGGCTCGCTCTGCACCCAGATCTGTCCGCCGTGCGACTCGACGATTCCTTTTGCGATCGGCAGACCGAGTCCCGCACCGAGGCGGGCGGTGCGCTTGGCTTGCCAGTAAGGATTGAAAATATCGCCGAGGTTCTCCTTCGGGACGCCGGGGCCGGTATCGGCAACGCTGATCACGACGCTAGAACCTCTCGACTCCGCGTGAAATGTGATCATGCCGCCTGTCGGCGTGAACTTCATGGCATTGCCGATGAGATTCGACAACACCTGCATCACGCGGTGCCCGTCGGCATAAACCGGCGGCACATCATCGACGTGATACTGCAGCGTGATGGAGCTCGTGGCCGCCTGTGACTTGAACAGCTCGTAAGTCTCCGCGAATAGTGTCCGGACGTCGATCGGCGCCCGCTCGATCGGCAATCGTTTCCCGCCTTCGAGACGTGTGACGTCGAGCAGGTCCTCGATCAGACGCTGCATCCGCTTGGCTGAGATGTCGATGATCTCCAGCTCCTCGCGATCCTCCGGCGCGATCCTCTCCGATGTCTGCAGCAGTGACGCCGCGAGCATCACCGCGTTGAGCGGACTGCGGAGGTCGTGCGAAACGATGGCCAGCACTTCCTCGCGTGCCTGAACGGCCTGCTGCGACTCCAGGTAGAGCCGGGCATTGTCGATCGAGAGAGAGCCGTGCCGGGAGAGCTCACTGAGAAGCGAGGCGTCCTCCTGCGTGAATGGCCTTGACTCCGCGGCCGCGGCGAGAATGACGCCAATCGTTTGACCACGGCTCACGAGCGGTACGGCCAGCAGCGAGCGCTGCTTCGCGGTTGGGAAGCAGGCGTACGCCATCAGCGAAGACGCATTGCCGATGATCCGGGTCTCCCGTTTCTGAATCACCGACGGCAGCGGCTCGGGAACGTCGTGGACGACCTCTCCAACGTGAGCCGCAAGTTCACGCTCCCGCTCCATGTCGTGGTGCGCGACCGCGGCACGGCGCAGCGAGCCATCCGATTCGGCGAGATCGATCACGCAGATCTCGGCGATGTTCGGTACGATCAGCCTTGCCAATGTGGCGATGGCTTGTTCGTAATCGAGAGATGCCGCCAGTTCCTGCCCGGCTGTCGCCAGAAACGCCGCCCGGCGCTCCTCGCGCTCGGCCGCGGCGCGTGCACGTTGCGCGTCCGCTGCGTCGTGCTCCGCCTCATGCCGTTGCGCCATCGCCTCGCGCGCGAGGAGGCGCATCTGCCGGCCGAGACCAGCCACCAGTAGCGCCGAGGTCAGAGCGAGAAGTGTGAGGATGATCTCCAGCGACGCGCTCAACTTCTCCGCATCCCGGATCTTCGTCCGGCGGTCGTCGATCGCTTCCTGGATCGAGACCTCCAATTCAGCGGCTGCGACCAATGCTTCGTCGTACGACGGATGTTTTTCAAACAGGCGGGCCAGGAAGACTTCGGCCGGCATGTGCCGCGAGAGGAACTCGTTCGAGGCGACGTCCGCATGCCATTCGCTTGTCTCCTTGTTCAGCGCTCTGAGCTTGTCTCTCACCTCCGGGCCGAGCTCGGGGCCGAGCACGCGCAGACGGGCGTATTCGCTGCGCTGGTCCTGAACAAGAGCGTTGTACTTGCCGCGATATTGACCCTGCTCGGTGACCTGCCAGGCGATCACCGCGTCGAGCTCCGTCGAGAGGTCCGACTCGATCTTGTTTGCCGCGATGCGAGAGGGCTCCGCCACCTGGGTGATCTCGCGCCGCATCTGGGCCGTGTGCGAGCCAAAGACGACCGGCAACAGGGCCAGGGTAAGCAAAGACACGATGATGAAGACAACAGGGACGACCGTCGTCCACGTGCTGTCAGGACCTACGCGCCAGATACTTCGCCGCTCAGGGATGCGTTCGTTCACGATCCTCCTTGGACGCAGGCCTGAAAATGCAGCAATATGCTTGCCTTCGCTTTCGCCCTATGCTCAAGCACGATCGCAGAATTTTCCAGCGCCTCCGCCTGGCCCGCCCGATTCTGGGGCTTCTCGATGGGCAGAACGCGCTCATTCTCGATCTCGGGGTGGCCGGCGCTTTCGTCGAGCACTACGGTATTACGACGCACAACGCACGGTTACGGTTGCAATTTCGCTGGCACACGGAGAACATCGAGTTCGTTTGCGAGGTGGCGCGAACGCAAGTAGTCCGGCGTTCGGCCACGAATGCCCTCTCGCATACGGGGGTGCGCTTCGTCGAGCCGGTCGCCGATTCCGAGGCCCGGCTGCACGATTTGATGGCCACATTTGTCGGAAACCTGCTGGCGTCGCAGAAGGCAAACGCAAACGGTATTGGTCACGTCGGCGACGATCTGCCGCTGACAGAAGTCGGGGGTGCACGCCGCGCCCGCGTTCGGGGGCTGGTGAGCTATCGGCTGCGAGCAGATGGAACGTGGCGGCGGTCTTCGACGACCGACCCGAGACAGCCGGACGACGGTTTCACCGTCGCCGCATATGAATACGAAGCCGATCTCGAAGTCCTCTGCCTTGCCTACGAGAAAGCCGACGAGGAAGGGCGGCGGATGATCCGGCTGGTGTCGGAGCTGAGCGTGCGGACGGTGACCCTTCGTTGATCGTCATCGATCCCGAGTTCCGCGACATCCTGCTGCGGGTAGTGCTCGTCGGCGGCACGATCATCGCCATCGGGGCGACGGGTTTGTACTTCGCATTTCGCGCTTTTGCCCCCTCCGCGAAGGAGGGACGCGACTTTCGCGCCGTCGTCGCCATCATTGCCGTGCTCGCCGTCGTGATGGTGGGGTGTTTCGTCCTGCTGATCTTCTCGTATTCGCGACGATGACGCCCAGTTCCTGCAAAACCGCGGCGGTGTGTTCGCCAAGCGCCGGCGGCGGCGAGCCGATCGCGCGCCGCTGACCATCGATGCGCACCGGGTTGCGCACGGCGTCGTATGCGCCGATCCCGGCGTGCTTCACCGTCTCGACGAGCGCGCGCGCGGCGGGGGTGCGAAGCGCCTCGCGTACGCCGCGGACGAGCGACGCCGGAATGGACGCGCGCCGGCAGCGTCCCACCCATTGGGACGCGGTCCGGTTGCGGAACTCCGTTTCCAGAATCGCCACGAGCACTCCGCGATGGTTCACCCGTTGCGAATTCGTGGCGAAGCGTTTGTCCTGCGCCAGCTCCGGCCGCCGCAGCACGCGTTCGCATAGCTGCACGAAGTGCTGGTCTGTGCCGGCGCCGATCGCAAAGGGACGATCGCTCGCGTGAAACACCTGGTAGGGGACGATCGACGGATGGGCGTTGCCGTACCGCCCGGCCTCTCTGCCGGTTACAAGCACGTTCTGCGCGACATTGGCGAGTGAGGCGATCGCGGCGCTGAAGAGCGAGATCTCGAGCGCCGCCCCTTCGCCCGACTTTTCACGCCAGCGAAGGGCCGCGCAGATTGCGCCGAAGGCATAGTGCGCGGTCAGCACGTCGGCGAGCGCCACACCGATCTTCATCGGTTCGCCGTCCGCTTCGCCAGTGATGGACATCAACCCCGATCCGGCTTGCGCGAGAAGGTCGTAGCCGGGTGTATCGGCGTCGTCGGTGTCGCTGTCGAAGCCGGCGATCGTGCAATGGATGATGCGCGGGTTGATCGAGCGCGGAGCAAAGTGCAGCGATTCTTTCTGCGCCGGCAGAAAGTTGTCGACGACGACATCGGCCCTTGCGATCAGCCGACTCGCGGCCTCGGCACCCTCATCCGACTTCAGGTCCAGCGTCACTGACTCTTTGTTGCGATTGATCGAAAGAAAGTACGCGCTGACATCGCCGACGAACGGAGGACCCCAACGCCGCGTCTCGTCCCCACGCTCCGGCTCCTCGACCTTGATGACGCGCGCTCCCCAATCGCCGAGGAACTGTGTAGCCAGCGGACCGGCTAAAATGCGTGAGAAGTCGGCGACCAGGATGCCGTCCAGCGGAAGCGTTGTTTTGCGGCGCATTGCGGCGATGCTACGTCAAACCCCGGTCATTCCGAGCCGTTGAGCTCGGAATGGCAAAGATCAGATCCGAATCAACTTCGCGTACTTGGCGATGAACTTCTTCGAGCCGATGCGGTCGAAGTAGACCGTCAGTTTGGCGTCGGGGCCGGAGCCTTCCATCGTCAGAATCGTCCCATCGCCGAACTGTTCGTGGCGGACGCGCTGGCCTCGTTTGAGGACCGCAGGTGCTCCCGGTTGCGTAGCCGGGCGAAGGGCGGCGGGATCGAGTTGTACGGGCGACTCCTTGAAGAACGACAGCACCCCGTTGACAGAATCGTTTTTCCGCGGCTGGGGAGAAGGAGGGGGAGCTGCCGCGCGATGAGGCGGCGCGGAAGGACGTGCGTACGACGGCTGGCGGCGCGGCTCGCCAGAGTAGCGGTCGTACTGGTCAACCGACCTGCCGAGCGGCCGTTCACGCCACGACGGCCTCTCGGGCACATAGCGCGCGCGCGCCATGCGCACTTCCTCACGTACGGCCTCCGGAATCTCGGTGATGAACGGCGAGGGACTCTGCTCGCGGAACTGGCCGTGCAGGCGGCGCTCCAGGCAGTGCACGCACCAGAGCTGCTCGCGGGCCCGGGTCATGCCGACGTAGCAGAGGCGCCGCTCTTCCTCGAGATCTTCGTTCGACTCCTTCGACTGCGAGTGAGGAAGGATGCCTTCTTCCATCCCTGTGAGAAAGACGACCTTGAACTCCAGCCCTTTTGCGGCGTGCAGCGTCATCAGCGTCACGCCCTTCTGCGATTCGTATTTGTCGAGATCCGACATCAGCGTCAGCGAGTCGAGGTAGTCGCCTAGGGTCGCACCCGAGTTCTGCTCCGAATACTCGCGCGCGGAGTTCATCATTTCGTCGATGTTCTGCAGACGGGATTCGTCCTGCACGTCGCGCGATTCCTGCAACATCCGCCGGTAGCCGGTACGCAGGAGCAGGTAGTCGTACAACTCCGGCAGCGGATTGCTTGACGCGCGCTGCAGGTCGTGAACGATCTCCCGAAATTCTTTAACCGCCTTCGAGGCTCGCGGCGGCAGAAAGTGGAGATCGCCTTCGATGACCGTCCAGAGCGTCACGTTCTGTGCCGTGGCCTGATCGTTCAGCGCCTTCGTCGTCGTATCACCGATGCCGCGCGATGGAACGTTGATGACGCGCTCGATCGAGGGAGTGTCGTGGGGACGGATGGCCAGACGAAGGAACGACAGAACATCCTTGATCTCGGCACGCTCATAAAACTTCACGCCGCCGACGACCGAATAGGGGATATTGCCGCGCAGCAGCTCCTCTTCAAAAGGCCGCGACTGTGCGTTGGTCCGAAAAAGGATGGCGTAGTCCGACAGCTTGTATCGGGACCGTCCGCTGTTGATCTTGTCGATGACAAACGTCGCCTCTTCGCGCTCGTTGCTGCATGTCACGACACGCACGGGCTCACCGCTGCCGGAGTCGGTGAAGAGCGTCTTTCCCTTGCGGGCGATGTTGTTTGCGACGACACCGGTGGCAGCGTCGAGGATGTTGCCGGTCGACCGATAGTTTTGTTCGAGCTTGATGATCCGCGCTCCCGGGAAGTCCCGCTCGAAGTTGAGGATGTTGTTGATATCAGCGCCGCGAAAGCGATAAATCGACTGATCTTCATCGCCGACGGCGATGATGTTCTGCCGCTTGCCGGCCAGCGCTTTGATGAGCATGTACTGCGCGCGGTTGGTATCCTGATATTCGTCGATCAGGAGATGATGGAATCGTGAATGGATCTCCTCGGCGATATCCTCGTTCTTCTCGATGAGCGCCACGTAGTTGCCGATGAGGTCATCGAAATCCATGGCGTCGTACTCTTTGAGTCGGCGCTGATACATCCGGTAGACCTCGGAAACACGCGATCCGAAGAAGTCGAGGTTCCCCTTCTCGTATTCAGCCGGTCCGATCAGCTCGTTCTTGGCATTCGAGATCCGCGTCAGGATCGACCGGGGAGGAAACGCTTCGTCGTTCATCTGCAGTTCGCGCATGCAGCGGCGGACGAGCGTGAGCTGGTCGGAGGTGTCGTAGACGGCGAACGACTTCGTGTATCCGAGGCGGTCGGCGTATCGGCGCAACATACGGAGTGACGTCGAGTGGAAGGTGCCGATCCAGAGGCTTCCATGCGCCCGTGCGCCGCTGCCGGGAACGAGGTGGCCGACGCGGCTGACCATCTCGCTAGCCGCTTTGTTTGTAAACGTTACGGCCAGGATGTTTGTCGGATGCACACCGAGCTCGCCGATCAGCCAGGCGATGCGATACGTGATCACGCGCGTCTTCCCGGACCCGGCCCCGGCCAGGACGAGCAGCGGCCCTTCGCCGTGAGTCACGGCATCGCGCTGCTGAGGATTGAGTCCGGTAAGGTCGATCATTCGGGCGCATGGTAACAGCCGTTTTCCGATGCGAAATCCAGGAGCCCTTGAGGCTTGTTATGTCGGCCGGACATCGATTTGTACTACACTTTGCGGGTTCGTCAACGCGGGAATCAGGGGCCGCTGCGGCAACCACTTCGGAGGTTACTAAATGTTAGGTGGTCTGGGATTTCCTGAGCTCCTCCTCATCCTCATCATCGTCATCGTCATTTTCGGCGCGGGGAAACTCCCGCAGCTCGGCAAGGGCCTCGGTGAGGGCATCTCCAACTTCCGCGACGGTCTGAAGGGTCGCGAGGAAAAGAAGCCGGAACCTCTGGAAGAGAAGAAGAACGCGTAATCCGCGCTCTGGGGTTCTCCTGTGCCATTGACGCCGGAACCTACAGCACCGCTGTATCAGACGGAAATCTCCCAGATGCCTCTTGCCGAGGTGCTGGTGAAGATCCATCGGTACCGGGCGCCCGGCCGCGTCGATTGCAAGCGCGGCGACGAGGTGAAGCGCATCTATCTCGATCACGGCCAGATCGTTTTCGCCACAACCAACCAGCTCGGCGAATCACTCGGCGACAAACTCCTGCGCGAAGGACGCATCACCCGCCGCCAATACGAGGAGAGCCTCACGCGCGCACGCGAGAGCGGCAACCGTCACGGGACCACGCTGGTGGAGATGAAAATCCTCTCGCCGCGAGATCTTTTCGTCGCCGTCCACGAACAGATCGAGGAGATCATCTGGCCGATCTTCGGCTGGGACGCGGGGACGGTCAGCTTCACCGCCGGCCGCGACAAGAAGCAGGAGTTCATCAAAGTCGATGTCCCCGTTCCCATGGCTATCCTCCGCGGCGTCCGGCATGTTGCGGATGCCCGGTCGCTCGTCGCACGCCTCGGCACGAAGACGACGCTTTTCGCGCGCGCGGCCGGGCACACCGAGGGATTGGTACTTGACGCTGACGAACAGCACCTGCTCGATGCCGTCGATGGCCGCCGGGTGCTGTATGAGTTGGTGAACACGCCGCCTCTGGCCGCGTCCGACAATGCGCGCATCCTTTACGCCTTCTTCGCCCTCGGCCTGATCGTCCCGCGCGAGCCGCGGCAGATCAAGGTGCAGCTCAAGACCGACGGCGGAAAGTACGCGTGACGCTGCGCTGGCTCGTCACCGGAGCGGGTGGGATGGTGGGCCGCGACCTTTGCGCGGCCCTGGAGATGCGCGAAGAGCACGTCGTCGCTGTTACGAAGACGGCTCTCGACATCACCGACGCTCCCGCGGTTCGCGACGTTTTTCGCCGGGCGATGCCGGACGTAATCGTCAACTGTGCCGCGTACACGAAAGTCGATGACGCCGAGGCGAATGAGCATCTGGCCACGGCGATCAACGGCTCCGCTGTCGAGTTTCTCGCCGGCGCGGCGAATGATGTCGGTGCGTTACTCGTGCAGCTCTCGACCGACTTTGTCTTCGACGGCCTGAAACGCACGCCGTACGAGGTCAACGATCCCACGTCGCCGCTGTCGGCGTATGGCCGTTCGAAGCTGATCGGAGAGCAGGCTGCGAGCCGGGCGCAGAAGCACGTCGTCCTCCGGACGGCGTGGCTGTTCGGCGTCCACGGTCCGAATTTCGTCGAAGCGATCCTCAATCAGATTCGCAAGGGAACGAACCAGCTACGCGTGGTGCACGATCAACGCGGACGGCCGACCTACACGCCACACCTGGCCGATGCCATCATTCGTGTGGCCCGGCTGGCGCACGCGGACGAGGACGCGCGGGGCATCCTCCACTACGCGGACAACCCTGAATGCACATGGTTCGACTTCGCTCGTGCGATCGTGGCGAGCGCCGGAGCCGATACGACAGTGATCCCGGTACCGAGCAGCGAGTTTCCACGGCCGGCGATCCGCCCGGCGTATTCGGTCCTCTCGACCGAGCGTTACCAGCGGATCACCGGCGTCCATTCCGAGTCGTGGGAAGAGGGGCTGCGCGAGTATCTGCTGGCCCGTGGTTAAGGCGTCACCGCAGAAAAAAGTGCAGCCGGACCCGTTGCCGAACCGCGCGACCCAGACAAGGCACGGCTCACCGCAGAATCCGACTGCCCATTATTAGAGGGCCCGATCTCTCAGATTTCCCGCGTACATCAAATACTCGACGTTGCCCTCGGCGCCTTTGATCGGGCTTTCGATCACCCCTTTTACGGCGAAACCGTTCTCATGCGCTGAAGCCAGGACCGCATCGACCGCGGCCGTGCGCTTCACGTCATCGCGAACGATCCCGCCTTTTCCGACTTCGCCTTTTCCGACCTCGAACTGCGGTTTGATCAACGCCACCAGTTCGCCGTGAAGGAACGTGGCCACCGCAGGCAGGATCAGTTTCAGCGGGATGAAAGAGACATCGATCGAAACGAATTCGATGACATCGTCAAAATCAGCAGCAGTAAGATAGCGGGCGTTGACCTTCTCGCGGTTGACCACGCGCGGATCGTTGCGAAGGGAAGCGTCGATCTGTCCGTACCCGACGTCGATGGCGTAGACCTTCTTCGCGCCGCTCTTCAACATCACATCGGTGAAACCGCCGGTCGATGCGCCGATATCCGCGCAAATCCTTCCTCCGACACTGATCCCGAATTCGCGGAGTGCGTGCGCGAGCTTCATCCCGCCCCGCCCAACCCAGGGATGCTCCAGCTCCTCGATCCGCAGTTGGTCGTCATCGGCGACGCTGGTTCCCGCCTTGTCGGCATGCTGCCCGTTGACCAGGATCCTTCGGGCCATGATCAGCGACTGCGCTTTCGAGCGCGTGTCGCACAGACCACGCTCGACGAGGGCGACGTCGAGACGCTGTTTTTTCATTCGTTGACGACGGTGAAGCCTTCCTGGCGGAAGTGGTGGTCGTTAGTGAGGACGTGGGTGATACCGCGCCTTTCCATGAGTTCCATCGACATGCAATCGACGAACGAATACTCCTTGTCGAGCCGGCGTGAATAGCGGTCGACCGAGGACTGAAAGAGCGGAGTGAACGTAGCTACATCGTACTGGGGATGCATCAGCAGGTTTCGCACACGCTGCGCCGCTTGCAGACGCTGTGCGCTTCCGAATCCGCCAAAGTACGCAAGAAATTCGGCGAGAACTCCTTCGTGAGTCACGAGGATCGCGTTCGCGGTGCGTGCATCGATTTGGACCGCCTGGCGATGATGGCCGTCAAAACGATCGACAAGAGCGATGAGAAACCACGTGTCGACGAGGTAAAGCTGCATTATTTGGTCGCTGTGCGGCGTAGCCCGTAGACAACTTCATCGACCCGATCGGAACCAGGCAGCTTGCGCAATTCTTCTTCCGGCACATTGCGAAAAATGAATTGAGCGATCTCTCCCTCGGTTGCGCCACGAGCGATCATGGCCCGGACTTCGGGGTCGAGCTCCTCTGTTTTCGATCCGCTTCTAAGAAACTCTCTCACCCTCTTCGCAATCCCGTTCGCATCGAGGTCGTACTGCGCGCGGAGCACATCCTGCGCGCCGTGATGGACGTACTCGTCCGGGATGCCGATGCGATGGAACTGGATGTCGCGGATGCCGAGTTGCTGGACGCGTTCCATGATGGCGGAGCCGAAGCCGCCGGCCAGTGAGCCTTCTTCGACCGTGATGACGCGGGCGAATGGGCGGCAGTACCTCGTGATCAGCTCATCGTCGAGCGGTTTGATGAAACGTGCGTTGACGACGGCGACCTCGACCCCTTCTTTCGCAAGGATCTCCGCCGCCTGCACCGCCGGCCATACTTCGTTGCCGATGGCGAAGATCACACCGGCCTCGCCTTCGCGCATCACTTCGCCCTTGCCTACCGGCAAGGACTGCAGCTCGGCGTCCATGGCCACGCCGAAGCCATTCCCGCGCGGGTAGCGCAGCGACGTTGGATGGCCGGTTTCGAACGATGTCTTCAGCATGTGCCGCAGCTCGTTCTCGTCCTTCGGAGCCATGCAGATCATGTTCGGGAAGATCCGCAGGTAAGCCATGTCGTAGATTCCATGGTGTGTCGGCCCGTCGGCGCCGGCGATTCCGCCGCGGTCGAGCGCGAAAACCACCGGCAGATCCATGATGGCGACGTCGTGGAAGACCTGATCGAAGGCCCGCTGCAGGAACGTTGAATAGATTGCCGCGATCGGCTTCATTCCCTGCGTGGCCATGCCTCCGCAGAACGTGACCGCATGCTCCTCGGCAATGCCGACGTCGAACATGCGCTCCGGCAACGCCTTCCCGAATTTGTCGAGTCCCGTGCCGTCGGGCATCGCCGCGGTGATGGCCACGATCTTCGGGTCTCGCTTGGCGAGCTCGATGAGCGTCTCGGAGAAAACGGCCGTGTAGCTCGGCGGCGATGATTTCGTCGACTTCACCACGTCGCCCGAATCGATGTCGAACGGCGAGACGCCATGCGACCAGATCGGCCTGTTTTCCGCCGGCGTATAGCCCTTCCCCTTCTTCGTGATCACATGAACCAGGAGCGGGCCGTTGTAGTCCTTGTTCTTCTCGAACAGATCGATCAGGAAATCGAGATCGTGACCGTCGTAGGGCCCGATGTACTTGAAGCCGAGCTCCTCGAAGAGCGTCCCCGGGACGATCATGTGTTTGAAGAGCTGCTCCATGTCGCTGGCCATGCCGTGGAGCTTCCCGCCGACGAGAGGGATGCGATCCATCATGCCCTTGGCCAGATCCTTGGCCTGGTTGTAAGCCTGTCCCTTGATGATCCCGTTGAGGTAGCCCGACATCGCCCCGACGTTGGTCGAGATCGACATGTCGTTGTCGTTGAGGATGATCATCAACTTGCGCTTTAGATGGCCGGCCTGGTTGAGGCCTTCCAGCGCCAGGCCGCCCGACAGCGCGCCGTCGCCGATGATGGCCACGACGCGGTAGTTCTCGTCTTTGATGTCGCGCGCCACGGCAATGCCGAGAGCGGCGGAGATCGAGGTCGAAGCATGGCCGGCGTTGAAGACGTCGTACTCCGACTCTTCCCGTTTGCAGAAGCCGGAGATGCCGCCGTGCATGCGGATCGTGTCGAACGTATCGCGGCGTCCGGTGATGAGCTTATGCGGGTAGGACTGGTGGCCGGTGTCGAAGACGATCTGATCGCGGGGCGTGTTGAAGACGTAGTGCAGAGCCAGTGTCAGCTCGACGATACCGAGGTTGCCGCCGAAGTGCCCGCCGATTCGCGAGACGACCTCGATGATGCGGTGGCGAATCTCTCCGGCGAGCTCATGGAGCTGTTTGCGGTCGAGCTTCCGAAGGTCTTTCGGAGAATTGATGGTGTCGAGGAGCGTCATGGCAGCATCGGCGCCTCACGATCGCCGTTCGCAGATGAAACGCGCGATCCCGGCGAGATAGTTCACAGGGCCGGCGATGATATCAGCGTTGAGAACCGCCTCTTCGAGCAGCGATTCAACCCTGGCGCGCGCGGCATCCGTACCGAACACCGCCGGATAGGTCAGCTTTCCTTGTGCAAGATCCTTCCCGGCCGTTTTTCCTAGTGTCGCGGCGTCTTCTTCCTGGTCGAGCAGATCATCGACGATCTGGAAGGCCAGCCCCACTGCATTGCCGTAGCGGCGGAGCGCATCGACCTTCTCCTCGGGCGCACCGGCAAGCAGCCCGCCGAGAACCACGGACGCCGTCAGCAGTTTGCCGGTCTTGTTGCGATGGATGAAATCGAGTAGCTCAGGACTCGCTTCGTTCGTGCCGGTGGTGATGACATCCGCGACCTGCCCCCCGATCATCCCTTTCGAGTCGACGGCGACGGCGACTTCGCGCACGGCCCGAAGCTGGTGTGCGGCGTCGATGCCCGCCACCGGCCGGGCCAGCCATGCGAATGCTTCGGTCAGCAGCGCGTCGCCGGTGAGAATGCCCATCGCCTCGCCGAAGACGACGTGCGTCGTCTTGCGTCCCCGGCGGAGGTCGTCGTTGTCGAGGGCGGGAAGATCATCGTGAACGAGCGAATAGGTATGGATCAGCTCCAGCGCGGCGATTGGAACGAGCAGCCCCTCGACGTCGGCGCCGCACGCTTCGGCCGCCGCGATGGCGACGATCGGCCGGATGCGCTTGCCGCCGCCGAGGACGGCGTAACGCATCGCCTCATGGATGACGGCAGGCGGTGTATCTGCGGGCGGGAGGTTTGCGCCGAGCACGCGATCGACGAGTTGCCGTTTGTCGTTGAGGTAGTCCAGGAGCGCGCTCACTCCTCATCGTCCTCTGGGTGCAGCTCGGACCGCTCATCGAGCTCCTCACTCTCGAACGGCTCGATACGCGGCTGCCCTTTCGGGTCGGCCAGAATCAGTTCGATCTTCTTCTCCACTTCCTCGAGTTTCTGATTGCAGAAGCGGGAAAGGCGGACGCCTTCCTCGAAGAGCTGCAGCGACTCATCGAGCGGCATCTCCTCCGACTCCAGACGCTTCACGATCGTCTCGAGGTTTTGAAAGGCTTTTTCGAATTCGTTGGATTTGCGGGCCATGAGTGCCGGTCATTCTTTCGCCAGGGGCCACACAGTCTCAAGCCCCATGGTCTTTGCGTCAACCGTGCACTCGATGCGGCCCTTCTTCAACTGCACCTCGATCAGCTCGCCGATGGCGACGGCATTGGCGTCGAGAATCGGCTTACGGCGCCCGCGCTTTGTGCGGGAGAAGGCGATGGCGTAGCCGCGCGACAGGACGGAGAGGGGTGAAACGGCGCTGAGCGTTGCGGCGGCGGAGCGCAGGCGCTCGCGCTCGCGCATGACGAGCGCGGGGAACCGCAGCAGCGGTGCGTTTACCGCGGCGAGCCTCGATCGCATCGATCGCGCTCGTGCTTCCAGCAGGCGGAACAGCGTCACGCGGCTGCGATTGAGGCGCTCACGCCGGAGGGCGATGCGGCGCGGCACCATGCCCAGGCGGTCGGATGAAGCGAGATGGCGCAGCTCGTGGCGGTAGTTCCGAACGCGCGACTCGACGACCTGCCGCACCCGCCGCGTCATGTGATCGAGCTGCGTGCAGAGCTCGCTCTTGGCGCGAATCACGATCTCCGCGGCGGCGGACGGCGTCGGCGCGCGCAGATCGGCTACGAAATCGCAGATCGTGAAGTCGGTCTCGTGTCCGATCGCGGAGATCGTCGGGATGGTGCAGTCAGCCACCGCGCGCGCCACCGATTCCTCGTTGAAGGCCCACAGGTCTTCGAGCGAACCTCCTCCGCGGCAGATCAGAAGGACGTCGTGCAACTGCCAGCGCGAGAGGTGGCGGATGGCGATGGTGATCTCACGCGCCGCATCCCGTCCCTGCACCCGCACTGGATATACCTGCACGTGAAGGCCGGCGAAGCGCCGGCCGAGGACGTTCAACACATCCCGGATGGCAGCGCCACTCGGACTGGTGACGATCGCGATCCGTTGCGGCAGCATCGGGATCGGCTTTTTTCGGGCTTGGTCGAACAACCCCTCATCGGCGAGCTGCTTTTTCAGCTGCTCGAACGCCAGTTGCAGTGCGCCCAGACCAGCCGGCTCCACCGCCACCGCGTTGAGCTGAAACTCTCCCTTCTGCTCGTAAAGGGTCAGCCGTCCGCGGACGACGAGTTGCAATCCGTTCTCGATTCGGAAGCGAAGGAAGCGCGCGTTCGTGGCAAAAAGGACCACCCGCATCTGCGCGCGGGCATCTTTGATCGAAAAATAGAGGTGACCGGCAGCGGAACGTACGACGTTCGTCGCCTCGCCTTCGACGCTTATGTCGTTGTATCGAAAGAGCTCTACGTTGATCTGACGGATGAGCTCACTTACCTGCCAGACGCGCTCTGCCATTCGCGCATCTTAGATAAATCAATCTAGGCAAGCTAGTTGCTCTTCCGTTTATCGCCAAAAGGCATAAACGAGCTGCCAGCTAGAAGGCAGCAAGGAGCAGGAAAAATGAAAAAAGAAACGTTTCTGAAGAAAGCAGTTGCCGGCCTCGGATCGGCAGCGCTCGTAATTGCATTGAGCGCCTGTGCTCACCATGATGCTACCGCGGACAAGGGCTATGGGCAGATTCGCACCGAAGAGCCGGCCTCGCCGAGCAGCAGCGGGACCACCGTTGCGACAGTCGCGGTTCCCGCCAACGCGGAGGGCGTCGGCACATCGTCGACTCCGGCGGTGATCTCCGGCCCGGCGGCGGTCGACAGCACCGGCCGCGCCTACACCAGCAGCTCGGTTGGCAGCGCCGGCAATAGCAACACCGTCGGCACGAACACGAACGTCAACCTCATTCCCAAGAAGAGCTCTGATGTGACGGTCACGCAGTCCGCGGCCACCGTCGAGACGCCGGTCGTCACCGAGACTCCGGCCCCGGCCCCTGTCATCGTCGAGACCCCGGCTCCGGTGGTCGAGACCCCGATGGCCTCGAGCACGACCGAGCAGACGACGACCACGACGACGGAAACACCGAAGCATCACCACCACCGGATGCACAAAGACTAATCCTCCCGGTTAACGCATTGCAGCAGGGCGCGGGCGACCGCGCCCTTTTGTTTGTCTACTTCTTTTTCGGAGGTGTTGGTGGCGGCATCAGTGGCTTCGTCAGCGCCTCCATCCAGTCCGCCTTTCCGGTCACGCGCTCCAGATGCGGATAGCGCTCGCCGCCGTGATAGTCGACCGGGACGGTCGTGAAAAACTCTCCGCTCTGCACGATGATCGTCATCGGCGTGCTGGCGCTGGCGGACGCCTTGATGACATCGCGTAACCGCGCCGTGCTGTAAGCGCGGCCGTTCACGGCGACGATGCGCCCTCCCGGCGTGAGGCCGGCGCGCGCGGCCACGGAGCCCGGTACGACGTCGTTGATCGTGCCGTTGTCTCTGACCGAGAAGCCCACCGACGCGCTCAGATCGGCGCCTTTGTTGCGGCCCTCGTAGTACTGCAGCGCCGTGTTCGACTTAGCGGTGTAGACGAGGTGCCAGCCAGCCTGCTCGATGCCTCCCATCGGCGGCGTCGGCGACATCGACGTCAGCCGCTCGTTGAGAAACGCCCGCCAGTCGTGAGGTGCGACAGCCTTGAGTGCGGCGACGATGTCGTCGAAGGTGTACGGCTTGAGGTCGGGATGTCCGCTCGCGCCGCCGTAGAAGGCGCGGCAGAAATCGTCGAGCGATTTTTTGCCGTTCGTGAGCGATCGGATGGTCATGTCGGCGTCGAGCCACAGCAGCTCGCCCTCGGGGTAGTAATCGACGCTGCGCCGCCAGTTTGTCGATGCCCCCGGCGCTTCGTAGAGAAGTTGCGCGGCGACGGCCGTGTCCAGCAACGGACGCCATGTGCGCCCAACGTGCTGCGTCATGTTGGCAGCGGTCTCGGCAAGATTTTCCCGATAGTCATCAGCCGAAAGAATCCCGCTGCGCACAGGAAGGAGATCGCCGAGGTACTCGGTCAGACCCTCGTAAACCCAGAGAAGCTCGCCGGTCATCGGTTTGTCATAGTTGCCGGTGGCCAGACCCGCGGGACGGCGGTACTTGCCGTTCCAGGAGTGCACAAATTCGTGAGCCAACAGTGTCGAGACCCACTTGCGGCTGGTCTCTTCGCGCAATGCCGGCTCCTCCGTTCGATCGTCGCTCGACTCGTGATGTTCGAGGCCGAAATGCGCCACGCCATCGCTCAGCGTCAGGAGCCAGTCGTAATGACGATAGTGATTCGCGCCGAACACAGCCGATGCCTCGTCGACCAGACGGCCGTACTGCGCGGCGAAGTCGTCGGGCGTCTGGGTTGCCTCGGTGCTTTCGGAGAGCAGATTCAGCGTGTGTTTCAGCGAGGAGTGGCTGGGGATGTCGATCTTTCGCAGGATCGTACCGAGTTGCACCGGCGAATCGATCACGCGCGTCAGCGACGCTGATTCGAACGTAATCTCGTCGCCGCTGCGCCCAAGCGTCTCCAGCGCCGTCGCGTACTGCCAGCCGGCCGGAATGCGCAGCGTGGCCTCGACCTCCAGCGAATCGCTGTGAGCCGCGGTCTTCGGGTAGAGCAGCACCGTGTTCCAGCTCAGGATCGCCAGGCGCGGCGAAGTCGAAGCACCTGCCGTGAAATTTGCTCCGGGAGCGGGCGCGAGGTAGTCGAGATCGATGTCGAGCGATGTCGCCCCTGCCGGCACATCGACCTGAAAGGCGAACATGTCGACAGGATCGCGTAGCCACGGAACGGCAGTGCCGTTGGCCTTGATCTGCAAGCCCGTCAGGCCGTTGATCGGCCCCGTCGGCCCATGCTCACCCGGAATCCACTTCGGGTAGTAGAGCGTCATCGGTCCGGGCGTCGCCTGCATCGTCAGATGCGCGTGATAGACGTTCGACGCCACGCTGCTCGCGTCGACATGCAACGTGATCGGCGCCGCGGAGAGGGCGAAGGCAACGAACAGAGCCGCAGACACGACTACGAATCGCTTCATGAATTCTCCTCGCTCGATTTGACGGTGCGCTATCCTAAACGCATCCACTCGATGCAGCGCTCCAAACTGGCGCGCATGGACGAGGCATCGAGGTGCACCGGACGCCCGTGGCCGGGCAGGACCCATTCGAAGCGGTAATCGAGGAGACGCTCCATGGAACGGATCTGCTCGGGCCAGGAGTACCAGCAGGCGCTCCGAAACGCGTACAGATGGCCCCGGCGCTCGCTCCAGGCCAGATGATCACCGGTGAAGAGGTATGTCTCGCGATCGAGGAAAACCGCATGCCCGCGTGTGTGACCGGGGGTCGGAATCATGAGCATGTCATCTCCGAGAGCGATCGGATCGCGGCCTGAGGGCTGCAGCTCGATGGACGCGGTGCGGGGATGAACATCGTCGCGATGCAGAACGCGCTCGCAACCGAATCGTTCCGCGAACCGGGCGTGATCGGCGACGTCGTCCTGATGAGTCAGAAGCATCCGCGAGACGCCGCCCATCGCCGTGATGTTTCTGACCAGCGGTCCGGAAAAACGCGGCGAGTCGATGAGGATGTTTCCCGGCGGGCGGCGAATCAAATAGCTGATCGCCCCGAACGACGATTCCGAGGCATAGCCGCAGCGGTAGACGTCATCGTCCACGAGCTCCGGCAGCGCCGCCAATGCGGGACGCATGTCGTGTTTCTTCGCCGATCCGATCGATGCCGTCGGGCAGGAGATGAGCGCCTTTTCGGCCGCGAGAAGCTCTTCGGCCGTTTCGGGTTGGTGGTAGACGCTCGATTGGTCGCCTTTATCGCTGAAAACCTGCGGCGCAAAGATGCGGCAGGCGTCGCAATCGATGCAGGTGTCGTCGACGAAAAAGTCGCCCGGCACGTTGTCGGGAAGCCGCTGCGCGAGCGAGGCCATGGAGATCGAAACGACGATCCGGCAGGAGCAATTTCGAGCAGGTGTTGTGTCATCATGTGACCCTCATGGCCCACGCAGCAGCGTCTCTTCGTGCCGAAACCCTTCCTCTGACGTCCTTCGTCGACGAGGGCCGTACGCTGTCGCTATCCAAGCCGGTGGTGCTTCATGTCTCCATCGAGGACGGCGCATATTTTGTCGAGAACGAGTCACTTCACCTCTTTGCGAAGGGGTCTTCGCTCGATGAGGCCGTTGAAGCATTTGCTGCCGATCTCGCTTACTACTGGCGCTACTACAACTCTCTCCGTGACGATGAAGTTGCAGGAGCGGGTCTGGAGTTGAAAAGAATCTACGAAGGTCTTGTAATTAGCGAAGATTGAGAGTTCGGAATGACAGCGCGCCCATCAGAGCAATTTCGGCCGGCAAACTGCTGTGCCTGGACCTCCGACTTCGGCCTCTTACTTCTTGCCAACGCAAGCCTGGCACCCTTCTTCTGAAATACGCTTTCTGCACACATTCAGCACTTCCTCGCGAGAGAATTTCTTCAGCCCGTCTCGAAACTCGCCGCAACCTTCGGTATTTTCAAAGTTCAGAGTTGGCGGGACGTGAAATGCGACCTGGTTTGCGCGCACGGCATGAATACTCGGTCCCGTCTCGTCATCGACCCGGAGCTCGACGACATCGTTCCCGTAGGACAGGTTCAGCGCGGAGCCGCCTTCGGCGCCCGCGACGAGCGTCGCCGTCTGACCGGACTTGCGATTGTCGAGCGTCAACGCCACCTGACGGCCAGGAGCGAACGTGATGTAGCCTCCTCGCTCCTGTCCGGTATCGTCGTATAGCAGCACGCCTGATGCCTTCTGGCCACGCGGCACGCGCTTACCATTGACGACCGAGTCCGGCAGATCGCCTCCCAGCCTCACGCGGACAACGCCCCTTGGATCCACCACGTTGATCTCGGATACCGTAAGCACCCGCGGCTGCGACTGAACGTCACCGGCCGTACGACAGCTCGAAACAACGAGAGCGATCATCGCAAGGATCAAAGCGGCGTTGACGAAGAGGACGACTCTAAGCCGCGACTCGAGTGCGGCGACGCGGATCGAGGATTCATCGTTCATGGTTTCACCTCCTTCTGTTCTATACGGCGGCTGCCGTGGCGGGTTTACGGCTTGGATTTTTTTGCCGAGGCGATCGTTTAGCTCCTCCGCATGTTCGACAACCTGCAGGACAAGCTGGACCGGGTCTTCAAGACCCTGCGCGGCGAGGCGGCCCTCAACGAGTGGCACATCGACAACGCGCTGAAGGAAATCCGCGTCGCGCTGCTCGAGGCCGACGTCCACTTCAAAGTCGTCAAGGAGTTCACCAACCGCGTCCGTGAAAAGGCGGTCGGCCAGGACGTCCTCACGGCCTTCTCACCTGCGCAACAGGTGACGAAAGTCGTTCGCGATGAGCTGCAGGAGCTTCTCGGCGGCAACGAGGTCGGCCTCGCTCTGGTCGGTTCTCCTGCGGTCGTGATGATGGTCGGGCTTCAGGGCTCCGGCAAGACGACGACCTCGGGAAAACTGGCGCTGCATCTCAAGAACCGCGGCCGGCGTCCGCTGCTGGTTCCTTGCGACGTCTATCGGCCCGCCGCCATCGAACAGCTCCGCATCGTTGCCAACAACGTCAAGGTGCCGTTCTTCGAGATCGGCGACGACCGCGATCCACTTTCGATCGCCCGCCGCGCCGTGACCGATGCCCGAACGCTCCTCTACGACACCGTCATCCTCGACACCGCCGGCCGTCTGCATATCGACGCCGAGCTGATGTCCGAGCTCGACGCCATCAAGCGCGACACCCGCCCGAGCGAGATTCTCTTCATCGCCGACGCCATGACCGGCCAGGACGCCGTGAAGTCGGCCAAGGAATTCGATGACCGCCTCGCCGTGACCGGCATCGTCCTGACGAAACTCGACGGCGATGCACGCGGCGGCGCGGCTCTTTCGATCAAATCGGTCGTCAATCGCCCTATCAAGCTCGTGGGCGTCGGCGAAAAGTACGCTGACCTCGACGTCTTCCATCCCGACCGGATGGCCTCCCGCATCCTCAGTATGGGCGACGTGCTGTCGCTCATCGAGAAGGTCGAGACCGAGATCGACCGCAAGGAAGCCGAGCGGATAGCCAATCGCGTCGCCAAGGACAAGTTCACCCTCGAAGATCTCCGAGCGCAACTGCTGCAGGTCAAGAAAATGGGGCCGCTCTCGTCGCTGGTGAACATGCTTCCCGGCGCCGGCAAGATCAGCGAGGACGACATCGACGAGAAAGCCATCGTCCGGATGCAGGCCATCCTCGACTCGATGACGAAGAAGGAGCGCGAGTTTCCGCAGGTCATCGACGGGAAACGGAAGAAGCGGATCGCCAAAGGCTCCGGCACCTCGGTCCAGCAGATCAATCAGCTCCTCAAGCAGTACCTGCAGATGAAGAAGATGATGCGCAGCTTCTCCAAAGGCTTCGGCGCAAGGAAGTTCGGCAAGATGATGAAGGGGATGCCGCCGGGGATGCTGCAGTAGCGCGAGACTCGGAATGACAGGGTACCCGTTGCGGTTTCACGCCCCGGTTCGGTAGGATTGCCGGCCCGACTCAGCTTGCAGTTCATCAAGGAGCACCACACGACATGTTGAAGATTCGCCTGCGCCGCCAGGGCGCGACCCACTCGCCGTTCTATCGCGTCGTCGTTTCCGACTCGCTGAAGACTCCGAGCAATGCCACCATCGAGCAGATCGGCCATTACGATCCGAAGAAGAACCCGGCCGACGTGAAGATCGATCGCACGCGCGTCGATTACTGGGTCAGCAAGGGAGCCCAGCTCTCGCCGACCGTCAAATCGCTGCTGAAAAAGAACAAGACCGCGTAATCTCGCTCCATGGAAGAGCTGATCGAGTTCGTCGCCAAGTCGCTCGTCGATGATGCCGAGGCGGTCAATACGCATGCGTACAACCGCGGCGATCAGACCGTCATCGAGCTCGAGGTGGCCCAGGACGACCTGGGCAAGGTGATCGGCCGCCAGGGTCGGACTGCGCGCGCCATGCGCACGCTCCTCGCCGCGGCCGGCCAGAAGACACGCCGCCGCTACACCCTCGACATCGTCGACTGACCTTCATGCCTGGCGACCGCATCGCCCTCGGCATTATCCGAAAAGCGCATGGGGTCCGCGGCGAGGCCAGCGTCGAAGCGTGGTCCGATTCACCCGAGCGCTTCACCGATCTTCGCGCCGTCACCCTCGTCTCGCCCGATGAAGAGCAGACGCGCGAGGCCACCATCGACAGTGTGCGCATCCACGCCGGCCGCGCGCTCGTGAAGTTCTCCGGCATCGAATCCCCTGAGGATGTTCAGAAGCTGCAGAACTGGACCATCGAAATCCCGGAGGCTGATGCGCGGAAACTCGATGCGGATGAATACTTTCTCCACGATCTTGTCGGGCTGACGTTGATCGATGCGGAGGGGCGAAATCGTGGGAAAGTCGTCGAGGTCGAAGAGACCGCCGGCGGACTGCTACTCGTCATCGACGGCCCCAAGGGCCGTTTCGATGTTCCGTTCGCGGCGGAGATCTGCACAAAAGTGGATCTCGATGCGAAGACGATCGATGTGCGCCTTCCGGTCGGGATCGAAGACCTCTGAGTACGACCCGCGTTCCTGTTCAATTGTCCATGGCTAACGTGAGTACGACCCGGGGGTTGTTTTCAAGTGTCCATGGCTCGTATTCAAGTGTCCATGGCTAAGGTGAATACGACCCGCGTGTCGTATTCAAGTGTCCATGGCTAAGGTGAATACGACCCGGGTGTCGTATTCAAGTGTCCATGGCTAAGGTGAATACGACGGCGTGTCGTATTCAAGTGTCCATGGCTAAGGTGAATACGACCGCGGTGTCGTATTCAAGTGTCCATGGCTAAGGTGAATACGACCGCAGGGTCGCTCTCAAGTGTCCATGGCTAAGGTGAATGCGACCGCGTGTCGTTCTCAGGTATCCAGGGCTAAGGTGACTGAGGACGCTTGTCCTTTCAGCCGCTCACGGCTCAAATGGTAAGGGTGCGGCCGCTGATATCGTTCACGCACCGTGCGAATCGACTTCGTCACCATCTTCCCCAAAATGTTCGAGCCTCTCCTGGCGGAAGGGGTCATCGCCCGCGGCATCAAGCAGGGGTTGCTCGACGTCCGTGTCTGGGACCTGCGGGACTACGCGGCCGACAGACATCGCTCGACGGACGATGAGGCGTATGGCGGCGGACCGGGGATGGTGATGCTGGCCGAGCCGGTGCTTCGGTGCGTGGAGGCGATCGGCGGCGGACACATCCTGATGACCTCACCACAGGGACGCCTTTTCACCCAGGACATCGCGCGCGAGCTGGCATCGCGGGAGTGGTTGCTCCTCCTTTGCGGACGCTACGAAGGATTCGACGAGAGGATTCGCGAGGCGCTTCAGCCTGACGAGATTTCAGTCGGCGATTTCGTCGTCTCCGGTGGCGAGCTGCCGGCGATGTTGATCGCCGATGCCGTCGGACGGATGATCGAAGGGGTCGTCGGCAATAGCGGCTCGGTGGAGGAAGACTCCTTCTTCCGGGGACTGCTCGATTACCCTCACTACACCCGGCCCGAGGAACTGCGTGGGATGCGCGTCCCCGAGGTGCTCATGTCGGGGCATCACGAGAAGATTCGCAAGTGGCGGAAAGAGCAGGCCTTGCGGGCCACACTGCAGAAACGGCCTGACCTTCTGGAGTCAGCCAAGTTGGACGATGAAGCGCGGGCCATGCTGCGGCGGATTCGGGAGGAATGACTCTGCACGCTCTGCCGTTCAAGGGGTCCGCGGCAGAAGTTGCCTAAACGCAACAAATCGGCGATCCTTGCGGGCTCGCTACAGAAACAGGAAGGTTGTCATCATGGCTCAGGATTTAATGAAACTCGTCGAATCGCGTGAGACGCGGACCGACATCCCGAACTTCGCCACGGGAGACACGGTCAAGGTCCACGTGAAGGTCAAAGAAGGCGACAAGGAACGCATCCAGATTTTTCAGGGTCTGGTGATCTCGCGCAAAGGTGGCGGCGCGCGGCAGATGTTCACTGTCCGCAAAATCTCCGGTGGAATCGGCGTGGAGCGCATGTTCCCCCTGAACTCTCCCAGCATCGATCGTATCGAGGTTGAACGCCATGGCCGGGTCCGCCGCGCGAAGCTCTATTACCTCCGGGATCTCCGAGGGAAAGCCGCCCGCATCGAAGAAAAGCGTAAACGCTAAACCGAAGCCGGCCGAACGGCTGGTCAGGAAACTCTTCGCGGAGTTGGCGCGGGTCGCTGAAATGTCAGCGGTCGAGCGCCGGCTCCGCGATTTCGGTTTCCGCGCCATCGCCGGAACGGACGAAGTAGGCCGCGGCTGTCTGGCCGGGCCTGTCGTCGCCGCCTGCGTCATTCTCGACACCGAGCCCACCCTCGTCGGCGTCAACGATTCCAAGCTCGTCGGCCGCGAAGACCGCATCGACGTCTGCCGTCTGATCCTCCGCCAGGCTCGCGCTGTCGCGGTCGGCGTCATCGAGCCGCAAACGATCGACGCCATCAATATTCTGCGCGCCAGCAAACTGGCCATGATCGAAGCGGTTGAGAACCTCGCCGTCCGTCCCGACGTGCTTCTTCTCGATGCCGTGACCATCGACATGCATCTTCCTCAGGTGCCGTTAATCGGCGGCGATCGCCGCAGCGTCTCCATCGCCGCGGCATCGATCGTGGCGAAGGTCTATCGCGATCTGTTGATGGAGTCGTATCATGCCCTCTACCCTGTTTATGATTTTCGACACAATCGGGGATACGCGACGGAGGGGCATCAAGCGGCTCTGAAGCTCTACGGCCCTTCGCCGATTCATCGCAAGTCGTTCGAAGGGGTGGGCGAGCCGATGTTGCTGTTCGTGCGGAACGGAGCCGATGGCGATCCAACGCGATAAGATCATCGCCAGCGCTGAAAAGCTGGTGGCGAAGGGGAAGATCGAGCCGGCGATCAAAGAGTACGAGCGCCTTCTCGACGATAACCCCAGTGATGTCAACACTCTGAATCGCATCGGCGATCTCTGGGTGCGCATCAGCCGCAACGACGAAGCGGTCAAGGTCTTCTCCCGGATTGCCGACCATTACTCCAAGGACGGCTTCTTTCTCAAAGCGATCGCGATCTACAAAAAGATCAACAAGCTCGATCCCTCCAAGCTCGATATCTACGCCAAGCTGGCCGATCTCTACGGCAAACAGGGGCTGGCGATGGAGGCAAAGAGCCAGTACCAGGTTCTCGCCGACTACTACCTCAAGCACGGTGATCCGGGGAACGCGCTCGCTATTTATCGCAAGATCTCCGAGCTCGATCCGAACTCGATCAACGTCCACGTCAAGCTTGCCGACCTCTACTCGCAGAACAACCAGACCAAAGAGGCGCTCAAGGAGTACGACCGCGTGGGACGCTTGCTGCTCAAGCGAGGCATGCTCGACGAAGCGGTTCAGGTCTTCAAGAAAGCGCTGAAGATCGACGCCGGCAACATCGAGCTCGTCGAGTCGCTCGTCACCGCCCTTCTCGAAGCGAAGGACTACGACAACGCGCTTCAGATCGTGCAGGCGTCGATCGAATCGTCCAAGGACAACCCGCGGCTTCTGGCGATCTACGGCCGCATCCTCATGACCAAGGGCGACATGAACGGAGCCCGCGCGGCGCTCGAGCGTGCGCATGCGCGCGATGCGAACGACGCCAGCGTGCGCGAAGCGCTTTCCGATCTCTACGTCCGCATCGGCAATGCGGACGGCGCGCTGGAGATGCTCTTGCCGATCGTCGAGAAGGCCCTCGCCCGCGGCGAGCGCGGGACCGCCCTGGAAATGCTGAATCGTCTCCTGCGCGTCGATGCCGGCCATACGCCGACCCTGGAGCGGCTGGTCGCCGTCTACTCCCGGCTCAACGAGGAGACCAACATCCTCTCATCGCTGAGCAGCCTCGCCGAGGCGCATGTAGCGAAGGGTCACTACGAGAAGGCGGCTGATGTTCTGGAGAAACTGATCCAGCGCGAACCGCAGAACTCGCAGCACCGCACCAAGCTCCAGTTCGTCCGTACGCAGATAGGCGGTGTGGACACCATGCCGGTGCGGCCGAAGCCGGGCGGCGATATCCCGGTGGCTCCTCTGTCGATGGAGATCGAGGAGCCTGTGCCGACGTTCGATTCGTTCGAAGAAGGGCCGGGCCTCTCCTTCGATCTCGATTCCTCGGAACCGCTGGACCTCGATCTCGACAGCGGTTTCGCGCAGCCGGCTTCTGCCGCACCTACCCCTCCGCCCACTCCGCCACCGGCACCTACGCGTCTCCAGTCAGCCGTGGAGAAAGCGGCGGTTGAGCTCGATCAGGAGGAAGGCGGCGAGGATCTCGACTACATCACCGAGCACATCACCGAGGCGGAGGTATTCGCGAAATACGGCCTCGCCGAGAAAGCAGCGGAGCACCTCCGCGCCATCATCGAACGCGCACCGAAACACCTGGCCGCCCACGAGAAGCTCTATCGCATCCTGCTCGAAGAAGCCGACATCAATGGCGCGCGTGCCGCGGCCAATCAGTACATCAGCGTTTTGCGGGAGAGGGGCGACCTGTCGACGGTCGAAAGCGTGCGCGAAGACTTCGTCATGCGCGGTCACCCGCTGGAGCCGCCTGCGCCTGCGTCGAAGCCCGCCCCGCCGCGCCCCCCCACGATGGAGCGGGCCATGCCCACTCCCGACGAAGTTGCTGAGGAGCTCAGTTTCGATCTCGACTCCGGCACGCCCGAGCTCTCGATTCCTGCCGGCGGCGCGGAGCCTCAGTTCTCGTTCGATGTTCCCGAGCCGGAGCCGTCATTCGACATGCCATCGGTCGACATGCCGGCCTTCGAAATGCCGTCATTCGAGCCCGAGCCGCTCCTGCAAACGCCTTCGCCGGTTGAGGAGTTCTCATTCGACACGCCAGCCGAGCAGCCGGTTTTCGAGCCTGCCTCATTCGACAATGCTCCCTCGGCAGAGGAGCTCCGCGAGCTCGATTTCTATATCGAGCAGGAGCTGTTCGATGAAGCGCGCGAAAAGCTTGCCGCGCTCAGTTCCAGGTTTCCTGGGGATGCCTCGGTCGACGAGCGCCGGACACGTTTCGAAGCCGCCTCCATGCCTGCCGCCAAACCGCCTGCCGACGCCTACGGGCCGCCGGTGCTCTCGCGCGACGAGATCGAGAGCGAGCTTCTCTTCGCTCTTCCCGATGACGATGACGACTTTCTCGTGCCCGCGCCTCCTCCTCCTCCGCGCGCCGCTGCGCCGCCGCCCGTAACGCCTGTTCACGAGGAGAACCTCTTCGCCGACGAGGACGACTTTTTCGATCTCGCCGCCGAATTGGAGTCGGAGCTGGAGGAAGAATCGGAGGAGGTCTCTCTCAGTGAAGAGGAGCAATCGCTCGAAGAGATCTTCAAGGAATTCAAGAAGGGTGTTGAGCAGCAGCTCGATTCCGAGGATTACGATACGCATTACAACCTCGGCATCGCATACAAAGAGATGGGCCTGATCGATGAAGCCATCGGCGAGTTTCAACTGGCCTCGAAGGATCCGAAGCGCGCCGTCGAATGCGCTTCAATGCTCGGTCTCTGCTTTCTCGAGAAGGGGATGCCGCAGCTCGCCATCAAGTGGTACCGCAAAGGGCTGGAGATGCCCGAGATCACGCCCGAGGAGCACGTCGGACTGCTCTACGACCTCGGCTCCGCGTTCATGGAGGTCGGGGACACCGACAACGCCCAGAAGGCGTTCGTGGAGGTCTACGGTTTGAAGTCGAACTACCGCGATATCGTGACACGCATCAAACAGTTGGAAGACGCCCGCCGATGAACCAGTCGCTGGAATCGTTTCTTCGCTTCGTCAACCTGACCACCTCCGGCCTGCTGGCGGGCTCTCTCGGCTTTGGCGAACAGGCTCTCGTCCCGGGCTGGCAGCGGGAGTTGCCACAGCACGCCGACCCGCGTTCGCGCGCTCTCACCGCTCTCACCGACGCCAGGAATTACTTCAACGCCATCGGTCCCGTGGCGCTGGGGACGGCGGTCACGCTCGCGGTCGGTTCACGCGACGTCAAACCGCTCAAGCGCGCGCTCGACGCCGCGGCCGCGATCAGCCTGGCTGGCGTCCTCGCCGCCACGATCATGGTGACGGTTCCGATCAACAAGGAGCTGGAAGGGCAGGCCCCGACCGACTATCCCAGCGAGCGGTCGCAATCGCTGGCGAAGAACTGGTCCCGAGCCCACGCCATTCGCACTACCCTCGGCGTCAGCGCGTTTCTCTGCGCGGTGGCGTCGAATCTCGCGCGCTCGTCTCACGCGAAGTGATCGAATCCGCGCGGCGCAAGCAACTCGCCGTTGACGCGTACTCCCCGCTCCTCCGTGATTCGCCCGATTGCGTACACCGGCCGCCCAACTCGCGCGCTCAGCTCGGACTCGCGCATCGATGAGGTGAAGAGAAGCGCGTACTCCTCGCCGCCATGCAGCACCGCGTCGCGGACGTTGATGCCGAGGCGCGGGCCGTAGCGGGGAAGATCGGGGAATGCCGGAATGCGATCGCCGTCGATCAGCGCGCCGGCGTTCGAGGCATCGCAGAGATGGTGGAGATCGGTCGAGAAACCGTCGGACACGTCGATGCAACTCGTGGCGATGCCAACGAGCTTCATCCCCAGCGCCACTTCTGCTTCCGGTTCGAGATGGCGGCGCTTCGCCGATTCGATGAACTCCCGCTCCGCGTAATCAGCCGCTTCCGCCCCTCGCTGCAACAGCGCCAGTCCGGCCGCCGAGCCCCCGACCGGCCGGCTGAGATAGATGCGGTCGCCGCGCCGCGCGCCGCTTCGAAGGATCGGGTGAGCCGCCTCTCCGATCAGCGTGATCGACACGAACGCGCGCTCGGCGCGGGAGAGATCGCCGCCGACGATCTCGACGTCGTGTTCCCGCGCCGCCGCCGCCAACTCTTCGATGATCGACGCGGCAAACGCCTCTTCCGGCGAGCCGATGGCAACGACGGCATACTGCGGCCTCCCTCCCATCGCCGCGATATCGGACAGGTTGACGGCGAGGCTTTTGCGGGCAATAAGCCGCAGCGGGATATCGCGCGTGAAGTCGACGTTCTCGACAAGCACGTCATTCGTGATGACCTGCGTACCGATCACGGCCGCGTCGTCGCCCGCGCGGGGGAAGAGCTCGCGGATGCGCGCAATCAGATCGGCCTCGCTCATCGTCTGATGACCGGCACAATCGGTTCGAGCGGACGATCGAACGCCTCGCCCGGATAGAGGACCGCCTCGAGAAAGAGTCCCGAGGGGGGGGCCGTCGGTTCGACGTTCGCCGCATTCGCTTTCAGCCTGGCCGCGAGATCCTCCGGGGTGGCATTGCCGCGGCCGATCTCCACGGCGAAGGCCACCAGCTTGCGCACCATCTTCCAGAGAAAATGCGACGCTTCGATCCGGAACAGGATCAGATCGCCGCTCGCCGCCGCGTCGCATCGCTCGACGACGACGATGCGCGAGTCTTCTTCTTTCATCCGCCGGTCGCTGAAGGCGCTGAAGTCGTGCCGTCCTTCGAGCAACTTCGCCGCACGGGTAATGGCGCCGAGGTCGAGGCGGTCTTTGATCCACCAGACAAACGGCTTTGCGAAGGCGGTGCGTCGCGTGGCGATCTGGTAGAGATACACGCGCGAGATGGCATCGTGCCGGGCATGGAAGCGGTCATTCACCCGCGACGACGCCACGATGCTGATGTCATGCGGCAGGAGGTCGTTGATCTTGCGCGAGAGCACCAGCGGATCGACCGCTTTGTGCGCGCGCAGATGCGCGACCTGCGCCGCCCCGTGGACGCCGGCATCCGTCCGTCCCGCGCCGCCGATGTCGACCTCGCCGACCACTTGCGTGGCCGCGCGGAGGAGGTGGCCCTGGACCGTTTTCGGCGTGTTACCCTGCGCCTGCCATCCTGAGTACCGCGTACCTTCGTACTCGATCGTGAGCTTATAAGTCGGCATGCGCCCCGCGTCGTACCAGGTTGTCGGTGATCTGTTAGCAGTCGTCTGGGACGACGGCCACGAATCATACTATCCGCTGGAAGCCCTTCGCCGCGCCTGTCCCTGTGCCGGCTGCTCCGGCGAGCCCGATCTCTTCGGGCGCATGTCCGCCGGCCCCCCGCCCCGCTACACCCCCGCGTCGTTCCAACTCCAGAGCGTCACCCCGATCGGCAACTACGCCCTCCAGCCGAACTGGGCCGATGGCCACACGTACGGGATGTGGACGTACGACAGCCTCCGCGCTTTCTGCGGATGCGGAGAGTGTGGCGGCAAGTCTGAATGATCGCCTGCGTAGCTCTCCGAACGAAGCCGGCTCAAGGTCGCGAAAATCGCGAAGGTAAGGCATTAAGATTCGCCGGTGGCGCTCGTCTTCGTCGCCGGCAATGCCGCCGACGTCTTTGCTCCCGATCTCGCAAAGGCGATCGACGCCGGGCTGCGGAATCGATTCCCGGCGCTGGCGGCCGTCCGCGGCGAGCCGTATCGCTCCGACCCCGTCGAAGGCATCGGCTGGCCGCAACTGCAGACGCGCGTGATGCGGACGATCGAGGCCGCACCGCACCTCTCCGGGCTGGATGCCTATCAGTCGGTCTACCTCCCTCTGCGGTTCGAGATCGTCGAGCAGATCGTCATCCCCACCGTCGCCGATCCATTCGAGGCCGGCAGTCTCGATGCCCTGCTCGACGAATTGCACCTCTTCGCCGCGAAAGCCTCGCTGCCGACCGACGACGTAGAGTTGATGCAACTGGCGGCGAAGTATCTCGAAGACGATGCGCTCTTTGATACCGATCTCGATATCCAGACCTACGTGCAACTCTTCCTGACCGCGAAACAGGCCGCGGCGCATCGTGTGGGGTTGTGGATCGACAGCAGTTCATCCTGATGGGAGCGATGGCGTTGGCAGGCAATCCTGACGGCGAGCGCAGCGAGCCTGTCAGGATCTCCGGTTGGCCCGCGATGAGTGAACCTACGTCCGCGAGGTGTCACCGGAGATCCTGACGGCCTCGCTGCGCGAGTCGTCAGGATAGACTTCAAACTCCGCATGGACCGCCTCAAACGACTGGCCCCGTTCCTCAAACCGCTGGTGATCCTGGCGCTGTTTGCGGTCGCGCTGCGGGTACTGCACGACACGCTGGCGCAGTATCGCTATCGCCAGGTCATCGGCTACATCAACACTCTCCCGCGCCACCAACTCGTTCTCGCCGTCGTCCTCACGCTCCTCAGCTACCTGGTGATGACCGGCTACGACACGCTGGCCTTCCAATACATCCGGCATCCGCTTCCGTACTTCAAGATCGCCCTGGCCTCGTTCATCGGCTACGCCTTCAACAACAGCGTCGGCCTCTCGGGGCTCGTGGGCGGCTCGCTGCGCTTCCGGCTCTACAACGCCTGGCGTCTTACCGCCGTCGAGATCGCGAAAGTCATCACCTTCTGCACGATCAGCTTCTGGCTCGGCTTCGTACTGCTCGGCGGGTTTTTCTTTCTGGCCACGCCGCCGGAGATTCCACCTTCGATTCATCTGCCATTCGTGTCGATCCGCTTTCTCGGCATCGTGCTGCTCCTGCCGGCGATCGCCTACATGCTCTGGATCGTCATCCGCCGCGAGCCGATCCGCATCAAACAGTGGGAGTTCGAGTTGCCGTCGGCCCGGCTGTTTCTGGCTCAGGTGACGACGTCGTGCCTCGACTGGCTCCTCGCCGCCGGCGTTCTCTACGTTCTGCTGCCCGCCTCGCTGCCGGTGACATTCGGCCGGTTCTTCTGCATCTTCCTTCTGGCGCAGATCGCCGGTGTCGCCTCCAATGTGCCGGGCGGCCTGGGCATCTTCGAGGCCATCATCATCGTCTTCCTGGCGCCCTTCTCTTCGGCCTCGGCGATCCTCGGCACGCTGGTCGCCTTCCGCGCCATTTACTACCTTCTGCCACTCCTGGCTGCCATTCTGCTGCTGGCGATCCACGAGATCGTCGAGAAGCGCGAAGGGGTCGCCAAGGCGTGGAGGATCTTCGGCCGCTGGGCGCCCGGCCTCGCCCCGCAACTCCTCGCCTTCACGACGTTCGTCGGGGGAGCGGTACTGCTCTTTTCCGGAGCCACGCCGACGCTCCCCGGACGCCTCAGTTTCCTGCGCCGCAATGTGCCGTTGCCGGTCGTCGAGCTGTCACACTTTTTTGGTTCGATCACCGGCGCGGCCTTGTTGCTGCTCGCGCGCGGTTTGCAACGGCGCCTCGATGCCGCCTACCAGATCACCGTGGGCGTGCTCGGGGCGGGCATCCTGTTTCAGCTCTTCAAAGGCGGAGACTTCGAAGAGGCCATCATCCTGGCGGTGATGCTCTTCGCGATCGTGGCGGCGCGGCGTCACTTCTACCGCAAGGCCGCTCTCCTCAATGAAGGCTTCGGACCGGGCTGGATCACCGCCATCATCCTCGTCGTCATCACGTCGGCCTGGCTTGGTTTTTTCAGCTACAAACACGTCGAGTATTCGAGAGATCTCTGGTGGCACTTCTCATTCCGCGCCGACGCCCCGCGTTTCCTGCGAGCCTCGGTCGGTGCCATCGGCGTGTTACTGCTTTATTCAATCCAGCGACTGCTCCGCCCCGCACTTCAGGAGCCCGATCCGCCGCGGATCGAAGAGCTCGATCGCGCCGCCGCAATCATCAAGAACGAAAAGAACAGCCAGACCAGCGTGGCCCTGCTCGGTGACAAACCGCTGCTGTTCAGCCCGAGTGGACGTGCGTTCCTGATGTACGGCGTGGAAGGCCGGAGCTGGATTGCGATGGGTGACCCGGTTGGCGCCGAGGACGAGAAACAGGAGCTGATCTGGCAATTCCGCGAACTGTGCGACCTTCACGTGGGCTGGCCGGTGTTCTACGAAGTGCAGCGCCAGAACATGCACCTCTATCTCGAGCTCGGCCTGACGCTGTTGAAAATCGGAGAGCAGGGACGGGTAGCGCTGGAGAGCTTTTCGCTGGAGGGGAGCAAACGCAAGTGGATGCGCTATGCGCTGCGGCGCGTCGAGGCGGAAGGCTGCCGGTTCGAGATCATCGATCCCGGCCCGGTCATCGAAGAGCTCCACGCCATCTCCGACTCATGGCTCGCAGAGAAGCGAACGCGCGAGAAAGGTTTTTCCCTCGGCTTCTTCTCCGAGCAGTACATCCGGCGCGGCAAGGTTGCGGTCGTGCGCCGCGGCGATCGCATCGTGGCCTTTGCCAACCTGTGGGAAGGAGCGCACGAAGAGCTGTCCGGCGACCTGATGCGCCACCTCCCTGACGCGCCGGCCAGCGTGATGGACTACATGTTCATCAGCCTCATTCTCTGGTCGCAACAAAATGGCTACCGCTGGTTCAACCTCGGCATGGCCCCTCTGTCGGGACTGGAGAACCGCGCTCTCGGCACGCTGTGGAGCCGCATCGGTGCGCTGACCTACCGATTCGGCGAGAACTTCTACAACTTCCAGGGGCTTCGCCAGTACAAGGAGAAATTCAACCCGGTCTGGGAGCCGATGTATCTGGCGAGCCCTGGTGGCCTTGCATTGCCGCGAATTCTGACGAATCTCGCGGCGCTGATTTCAGGGGGGTTGCGCGGGGTGATCTCGAAGTAGGTTGTCTGTCCCAAGAGTCCATCCTGCGGCGAAGCGCGCAGGATCTCCGGTGGTGCCGCGCGAGCTGAACAAACGCCGCGCTTGTCGTGGAGTATCGCGCGATGCTACCGGAGATCCTGACAGGTTCGCTTCGCTCGCCGTCAGGATGGACTTCTCCACCGGAGATCCTGACAGGCTCGCTTCGCTCGCCGTCAGGATGAACTTCGCGCTCGCCGTCAGGATAGAATTTGAAAACATGAAGAGCGCCGCAACCTCCGCCCTCCTCACTCTCGCCATCACCCTCACCATAACCGCAGCGACGAAACCCGCTCCAAAACCGTTCAACGTCGTCGAGGCCAGCATCTCCGACATGCAGGCCGCGTTGAAAGACGGCCGGGTCACCTCGCACGAGCTGGTGCAGCAATACCTGCTGCGCATCGCTACGTACGAGGACAAGCTGCATGCGGCCATCACCGTCAATCCGAACGCGCTGAAGGAAGCCGATGAACGGGATCGCGAGCGCGCGGCAGGCAAGATCCGCGGGCCGCTGCACGGCATCCCGATCGCGCTCAAGGACAACATCCAGACCACGGACATGCTGACCACCGGCGGCGCACTGGCATTCGCCAGCCTCCTCCCGCCGTATGACGCAACACTGACGAAGAATCTGCGCGACGGCGGGGCCATCATCATTGCCAAGACGCAGCTCACCGAGCTCGCCAACTGGGTGGCCGGCAATCCGCCGATGCCGACGAATTACAACGCCCTCAACGGTTACGGCTTCAATCCCTACGATCCGCGGCGCGACCCGCGCACCGAGACCGGCGACGGACGGCCCGCGCTCGCCACCGGCGGCTCCAGCTCCGGCGCGGGAACGACCGCGAGCTTCTGGGCGGCAAACGTCGGCAGCGAGACGTCCGGCTCCATCCTCAGCCCGGCAAACCAGAACATGCTGGCCGCGATCAAGCCGACCGTCGGCCGCATCTCACGCTACGGCATCATCCCCATCACTGCCGACCAGGACACGGCAGGCCCGATGGCGAAGTTCGTCACCGACGCGGCCATCCTCTTCGGAGTCCTCGAGGGGAACAATCCCGATGCGAATGATTCCGCCACGACCCGCTGCACGCCGCCTCCGAATCACGACTATCTGCCGTTCTTGAAAAAAGACGGACTCAAGGGCGCGCGCATCGGCATCCCCCGCGCCGGCTTCTACGACAAGATCACGCTCCCCGGCGCCGACAAGCCGCGAGGCGGACTCAATCCCGAACAATTGAAAGCGATCAACGACGCCATCGCCGTTCTCAAAGACCAGGGGGCCGTCATCGTCGATCCCGCCGACATCCCGAGCGTCGTCGACAAGAACGCCGCCGACAACTACTTCCTCTGGGGCGTATGCACCGACATGGACGATGTGAAGGGCCGGAAGTGCTCGATCGATCTCGCCTACGGGATGGAGCGTGATTTCAACAAGTGGCTTACCGCCCTCGGCAGCGCCGCTCCGTTGAAGTCGCTGACCGAGTTGCGCAAGTGGAACACCGACCACGCGAAGATGGGGGCCATCAAGTACGGCCAGTCGCTGCTCGACATCTCCGACGCCATGGATCTCGACGTCTACAAGTCTCGCTACGAGTCCGACCGCGCCAACGACATCCGCCTCAGTGCCACGCATGGCATCGATGAGGTGATGAAGGCGCAGAACCTCGATGCACTCCTCTTTCCGGGCCCCGGCGGCGCATCGATCGCAGCACGCCCCGGCTATCCGACCGTGATCGTGCCGTGGGCAATGGTCCCGAACGCGCCGCCGACGGCGTTCCCCGAGGGGTTCAAAGCGTTGCCGCAACCCTTCGGGGTCAGCTTCACCGGCATGGCGTGCAGCGAGCCGACGCTGTTGAAGCTCGCGTACGCATTCGAGCAGGCGACGAAGAAGAGGATGCCGCCACCGTCGACACCGTAATCCGAGAATAGGAGACCGATGTGGCACAGACACTCTTGTCTGTGCCTGTTCGACGAGTAGGATCAATCGTCAATCCTGCGGCGAAGCGCGCAGGATCTCCGGTCATCCCGCGCGACTGTCTGTTTTCTAACCCGCATTTCTCACAGTCTCACTGGAATCGTCGGCACCCCTGTACCCCGTCGAGAGCCCTTCTCCCCCCAGCGTTTTTCAGCTGGGGGGAGAAGGTGCCG